>NZ_PDOF01000001.1:1554400-1908800 GCF_003226345.1 Alteribacter lacisalsi
GTATATGTTTCAGGGTGATTAAAGTTGAAAAGCGGATCCTTTAAAAAAGACAACATGGACATGCCCAAATTTTCCAAACCGGCTTGCATTGATATATGTGAATCGTTATAATAAAACTAAACAATTATTTAAATTTTCTGATAATAAAGGAGGAGGATTCCGATGACCCTGCAGAAATGGAAAAACCACTCGTTAGTAACTGACGCGGAGTTCATCCATAACCTGAAGCTCGGATACCCGGTTGAAGTTTTCTGCCTCACCACCTGCCAGACCGTTGCATATGGAAAGATCCAGGACTTATCTGACGACACTGTCATCGTTCACGGAAGAAGGTTCAGAAGAAATGGATGCGCTTTCTTCGGTTTCCCGGGTACAGCTCCGTACAGAGAGCTGAAAACCTCATAAATTAAGGCAGTTTTCGTATAGGTTTTTTTCTTACACAAATTTTGCATCGCAGTGCGCCAGACCATCACTTTCCGGAGTGCTGTCATTATTTTAACCACAGTATAAACAGGGGCCGCAGCTTATGCCGCGGCCCCTGTTTCCTTTTTATTTAAACTCTGTTAAAGTCAGTTGTTGATTTTCTCTCACTGCGCTCCCTTTCCGTGGGCACCACTGCAGCCTCCTCGGGAAAAGCGCCCTGCGAGGTCTTCCGCTGATGCTTCTTCCTCTACTGGTTAAGGCTCCGAAGCAGGCTGTGTCGAAGCAGATCGCAGCATATTCACGAAGTAACCGCTCTTTGCTGTTCCCGCAGGAGTGTCGCTCGTTCGTTCCAATCAACTTGGTTAAATCAACTTTAGACTTTACTGAGCCTTTATTTATGATACAGGTTAATCCTGTAATCCTTCAGCATTTCCGCATAAATCTCATCGCGGTTTTCCCCTGACCAGATCTCACCTGCACGATCGATCACTTCCGATCTGAGGCGGTCCAGATCACGCTCGGCCTTATCAAGTGATTTCCGCTTCATATCCGTATATTTAAACGTAAGGATGGCACATGCAAGCAAAATGAGAATAACCGGGTCATGAAGAATCGCAGTAATATAAGCTGAGCTGTGGTGACGCATAAAGATGCCTGCAGCCATGTAGAGAATCGTGATCCACAGTACGATTAAGTGGAGACAGCCGGCTCTCTGTATCACTTTTGCTGCTATAATTTCCTTCTGCTTTGCCTTTATAAGAGCATTTACAATATGCGCTTCATAAGCACTTTTTTCCTTCCCGCTCATAGGAACCTCCAGGACTCTGACCTATTATCATCCTATGAGGACAATCCTGTATTCATGCACAAAGGCCCTTGTAAGCAGGTAACCATTTAACCCCAGACCGGATATGTAATCACTCCGAGTACGAGAAGGAGAAACAAAATCAGCATCAGCCTTGCAAGAGGTATGTGGATCGTTTTAAACGTATCCCCTTTCAGCTCCTGTTCTTTTGCCAGTTCTTCTTTTCTTTTTTCCTCTCTCTGTCTGCGCACAACGCTTCGGGGCGGCAGGTTTCCGGATTCCGGTGCCCATTCCCGGTCTGACCAGTCATTCTGTGCATTCTTCCCGTCTTCAGTCCGCTCTGGACTGTCTGAAAGCTGATGAATCCCCATTTGCTGTTCACCTCTCTGACGTCCTTTTTATTATTTTCAACAAAAAGAGCCGTTCTGTAAATAGGATGTTTTATCGATTTTTCCCGTTTTTTACAAACCACCCGTACTTTATCGCACAGCCAAGGATCGCGTCAATAAAGAAGTGAGCGCTTATGACGGTAAGCAGGTTTCCTGTGAGCAGATATACATAGCCAAGGAGAAAACTTAATCCTATTGTAAATGCAAAGAGAAACGGCTGGTGAAGATACCTGAAGTGTATCAAAGCGAACAACAGGGAAGCCGCTATAATACCTGCTGATGTCTGAATCACCCCTCTGAACAGGATTTCCTCGGAAACCGCCACCACGAAGGATATGACGGCAATATGGAAAATGGACCGGTTGCGGAAGATTCGTTCATTGATCCCACCGTCATCAAACCATTTTTCCGGTAAAACCTTTATGCAGAGCCATTCCAGGATCACAACGGCGACAGCAATGTAAAAACCCAATGCCACAGCCGACCAGGTCCATTCGATCAGTGTAAACGGAGTAAACCAGCCTCCAAGCAGCAGCCTGGAAGCAAAAAGAGCAATCAGCAGCATGATCGCCTGGGAAATGTATAAATTCAGGATCAGTTCTTTGTCGGAGAGTCCTTTAATGATCTGTGCCTGCCTGTTCAACACTCACTGCCTCCCCGGTCTGCTTTTTCTGATGGAGTATCGTGCGAAGCATATCGTCCCATCCTCCTGCAGGTTTCTTATATGAATGATTATATATGTCCTTATTAACAGCTGGATAAGCTTCAAACTCGTGTCCGCAGTTGGTGCAGCATCGATCAGGACTGCTTGTACTTTCTTCCCCGAAATAACTCAAAAAGGCATTTCTGAAACAGGAATTCCGGCTGTTTACAATTCGCTCTACCTCCAGAAACTGTGCCTCTTTTTCCCGCTTTCGCATTTGAAACTTAAGCTGGAGCTGCTCCTTCCAGTTTCCGTCAAGCTCGCCCAGGCGAATTCGGCCGTCAGACCCAGCTGTTCCTGCCTGTTCGAGGTAAAAACAGAGAAGACGTTGTTTCGTTTCTTCAGCCGTGCACGTTTTCACTGCATCCTTCGTCAGCGGTGCAGGCTCTCCTGAGTTCCTTATTTGGAGAAGCCTTTCATACAGAAGGGACAATTCATTATCATCCGGCAGCTCCGATGAAATCATGGATAAAGGGAGCTGACGATCTTCTGACTGATAAAGCAAAAGAGCAGATGCAGGATCCCCTCCTCTGCCCGCGCGCCCGGTTTCCTGAAGATAATGTTCGGGTGACTGCGGGAGATGATAATGGATAACAAAGGCTACGTTCGGTTTGTTAATCCCCATCCCAAATGCGTTGGTACAGCACACCACATCTGTTTCATCGCTGAGGAACTGCTGCTGGACAAGAAGCCGGTCTTCTTTTTCCATTCCCCCATGGTAGGATACAGTTTTAAGTCCGCATTTGTTGCGGATTTTAACAGCCAGCTTCTCCGCTTCAGCTCGGGTGGCTGTAAAAACGATTCCCGGTTTCGGATGGGATTTCAAAGCAGTGAAAAGGATATCTTCCTTCTCCTCCCAAGAGTCTGCCTTTTTGACATGAAGTGAAATGTTAGGCCTGTCCACGGAATAAACAGACTGCCGCACATTTTCGAGGTCCAGATGTGTGATGATATCCGACTGAACTTTTTTGGTTGCCGTTGCCGTGAGAGCCAGACATGGTGGATTTCCCAGTGCACGGCGCACCTGGGCAAGCTTAAGATAATCTGTTCTGAATTCATGTCCCCACTGGGAAATACAGTGAGCTTCATCTACTGCAAACAATCCTGTGCGGACTTTCTTCAGACGTTCAAGCACCATTTTATTCTGAAGCATTTCAGGCGATAAAAATAGCAGTGACCTGTCGTTTAGGCTGTCAAGAATCCGCTGCCTGTCTTCATAGGAAACATGTGAGTTTAAGGCGGCCGCTCCTTTTTCACCCATCCCCTTCAGCTGTTGTACCTGGTCCTCCATTAGAGAAAGCAGGGGAGAAACTATGACCGTGATCCCCGGTAAAAATCTTGCAGGGTACTGATAACAGAGCGTTTTTCCTGTTCCGGTCGGGAGTACGGCAAGAACATTTCTTCCCGCCAGTACGTTTGTTATAATTTCCTTTTGACCGGTCCTGAAGGTATTGAAGCCAAAGACCCGTTCAAGCTCACGTTCTGATGGTCCCTGCATGAGTTTCTCCTTTCTTCTCTGCCAGAGCAAGTCTGATGGTGAAGTAATCATATTCTTCGCCAAGCTCATCTTTTATTATTTTCAGCCGGTTTGTTCCGAGTCTGACAGCCGTCTCTTCAACTGTCCTGAGTTTTCGGCTGTCGGCAAACATCCCGGCTTCAAAGGAGGGATGCATTTTCGCTATTTCCACTGCATGATCCTCCACGGTGCTTCTCTGCAAGTTCCGAATCCGCCGGACCTCTTCCAGGCTCATCCCCTTTTTAAGCAGATCCAGTGTTTTCCCCGCCGACCGGGTCATCAGTAGGCGGTCTTCCTCCGGTTTCACAAACGAGGCGAGAACAGAAAACTGATTTTTTTCCTGTAAAGAATTTAATATATGATGGAGCACCGTCCGAAATTTTATATACGTAAAGGAAGGGTCCCCCCCCTCCCCGGCCAATTGTGTATAAGTCTGTCCAGCACCGCTGGATGAAGAAAGACGACTGACAAACAGGTAAGCGTACTCTTCTTCAATTGCTTCAAGTGAAGCCTTCAGTTCCCTGTAAAGCCTGCTTGCTGCAGCTGCTCTTTCCTCCTGTGTACCGGGAAAATGCCGGCGGACCCATTCCTGCACGTCGTAGTCGTAATGAACCGGTACAAATTTACGGGACTTGTCCAGTACGTTTGACAGAGACTGAATGTAAAGGGATAACCGTTTCCAGAACCACTCAGCCTCTCCGCTCCATTCAAACCTTCCTGCATTATATTTTTCAGGAAGAAAGTATTTCTCATCAAGCTTTTTCAAAACGCCGCGCCCTGATTTCGTGATTGTCATGAGTCCCCGGTGTGACTCTGTCACCAGACCTGCTTTTGAAAGGTCTGAACGGACCTCATGAATGTATGCAGGAGAACGATGTTTTAAACTTGCCGTTAACGGTAAAACATAAAATAAAGATGCATCCTGAAGGGTCTGGGCTGAACGTTTACCGCTGAGCAGATGGACGGCACCATTGCCTGTCCGCTGTCCTTTCAGCCGGGCCGTCATTGTAAGAAACAGCCATCTTTCAAGATCCATTCCTTTCCCCCCCCTTCAACCGGTCAGTCTTACTTACTGAACCCATTATAGAAGATTAGACCGATTCCGGCTACAGTAAGCGCCGGCATGAAAAGTTCCCTGCACATTTTCTATTGAAAGTAAGAGGGAGAACATTTACAATAATCTTTAGGTGAGTAAAATCATTTCCATGTTCTTAATAAGGCCCTTTTTACATAATAGAAAATTAAAGGGACAGTTTTAATATAAACCGGGAGGTAATAACAATGGCAAAGTATACAATTGTAGACAAAGACACTTGCATTGCTTGCGGAGCTTGCGGGGCAGCAGCACCCGATATTTATGATTACGATGATGATGGGATTGCTTTTGTAATTCTTGACGATAATGAGGGCACAACTGCAGTGCCGGACGAACTCCACGAAGACATGGAAGATGCCCTTGACGGATGCCCTACTGACTCCATTAAAGTGGCAGACGAGTCGTTTGATGGAGATCCTCTGAAGTTTGAATAGCCTAAAAAACCACCCTGCCTTCGGGCACGGTGGTTTTTTATTGATTCTGTAAAGGTCTTCAGTCAGAGATCAGTAGGCATTGCGGGCCAGACTAAACCCGGCAGGGCAAAGCCCGCGGAAAGCGTCCGCATACAGTGTAATAAAGGTAATCTTAACAATAAAAGCCCAAATTATAGTCTAAGCCCTTCGAGCGCAAGGGGTACACCGTTCGCCCAGATTTCACTGTACCCTCTTAATGGCAGCGGATTTGTACCGGTGCCAAGCTCAACTGTAAAACCCGGACGGCCCGTATTCTGTATAAACCAGTCTTTATAGCCCCCATCACTGTCTGCTGTATGAATAGGGACATAGGAACTGTTCCTTGACAGTCGGTGCACCATCTCTTTGCTCTCCGGAGGTTCAAACCCTTTATAACCCCAGAAAATCATCTGACCCTGGGAATGAAAAGCAATTACATAATCAAACCTTCGGCGGTTGGTGAAGTTAAATACAGCAAGCGCCTCCGGTTCTGTCAGAGCAGCCTTTCCGCTGTAATGGCGGGGCCAGGGTCTGTCCGGGCTTTCGTCAGCCTCCTTCTGCCACCCCGCCGGCCACTGATGATTAAGATCTACACCGCGGATATTAGCAGACCAGTGATCAAACATCTCCCCTCCCCGGTTAATGTAACGGATTTTTTCACAGAAAGGATGGTTGGGATAATTCCCCTGCTGAACAAGCTCGATCCCATCAGGATTGACCATCGGAACGACGTAAAGTGTGACTTCCTTTAAAAGAGCAGCAGCATCATATCCAAAGAGGGATGCTTCATCAGCAGAAGCTTCAGCCAGATGATCAAGCCATTCGCATAGGAATTTACTCGTCATCCACTCATTTGCGTGCCATCCTCCAGAGTAGAACACCTCTTTCTTCCCGCTGCCTGCCGTAAAAGCGTAAATTGGCTGGTTCATAACCGAATAACCGATCGTGTCGCAGTGTATCAGCCCTTGAGACAGCCATTTATCCCTGTACGCCTGAACATCAGCAAAATTAAACTCCTCAAGGCACACCCCTTTACGATGCCTCAGCCTGTTTTTCTGTTCAGGTACACATATGATCCTGCCCGGTTCAACATAGTACTCCAGATCTAAAGTGCCATTATTAAAATTACAGAGTGCCAAGGGACTGATCCCGTATTTTACTGCGATCCTGCGCACCGTGTCGCCTCTTTGAACTGTATAACGGTTCATTGGTTTCTCCCCCGCTTCCGGTGAAATAACATTTCGAATATTTCCGCTTCATGATATGATATGCGTACATGCAGGCAGTATATCACCATACAGGGAGGTCCTTGATTTGCTACAGACGGACAATCATGAAAGATTTACAGTACTCGTATCAGACCCATTAAGCAGTGAAGGACTTGCACCGCTGCTGAAAGTACCGCATATTCGCGTAATCGAAAGATCTCTTGATCAATTTGAGGAGCCGCTCCCCGGTATCGATGCGCTGATAGTCAGAAGTGCCACTGTCGTCACCAAAGAAGCGCTTGCACAAATGCCTGACTTGAAACTGATCGGAAGAGCCGGAGTGGGCACAGACAACATTGATGTTGAAGCTGCTACAGAACGGGGCGTCATTGTGGTAAACGCGCCGGACGGCAATACGATTTCCACTTGTGAGCATACCTTTGCTATGATGATGGCCCTGATGCGGAATATCCCTCAGGCGCACGCTTCTGTCAGATCTGGTGAATGGAACAGAAAGAAATTCGAAGGAGCAGAGCTCTACGGGAAGACGCTTGGAATTATAGGTTTTGGGAGAATCGGCTCGGAAATCGCAGCAAGAGCAAGAGCTTTTAGAATGAAAGTCATGGTTTACGATCCGTTTCTTACAGCAGAAAGGGCAAATAAAGCAGGCGTTAAAGCCGCATTGCTGGAGGATGTTCTTGAACAAGCGGATATTCTCACTGTACATACACCTCTTGTTAAAGAAACGAGAGGATTGATAAACAGGACAACTATCGCCAGGATGAAAAAAGGGGCATTTCTTTTAAACTGTGCACGAGGCGGGATCGTGGATGAAGCTGCTCTTGCCGCAGCTCTTGAAAGCGGGCAGTTAGCCGGAGCAGCCCTTGATGTGTTTGAATCTGAACCTCTCGGGGATTCCCCGCTCAGACAGATGAACCAGGTTATCCTCACCCCTCACATTGCTGCGTCTACGAAAGAAGCACAGCAAAGCGTGGCAAGACAGGTGTCTGAGGAAATCATTGCATTTTCCGAAGGGAGAACAGTGACGCACGGGCTTAACTTCCCCCACATCCCCGGTGAGCAGTTTGATAAAATACGGCCGTTCTATGACCTGGCTGTTAAAATGGGGAAAATGGCATCCAATTTCATGCGAGTGCCGGTCAAAAACCTTTCCGTCTCCTACTCGGGTGAAATTGCAGAACAGGATACAACCCTGCTTACCCGTGCTGCACTGAAAGGCTTCTTTAAAAACCGAATCGACTCTTACGTTAACGATGTTAACGTTTCTTATATTTCAAAAGAACGAGGTGTCTCCTGGAGCGAAAAACGTTCGCAGGAAGAAACAGGCTACCAGAATCTGATCAGCATTACCGTTGAAGGAGAGGACCACTTCTTTTCCCTTACAGGCACTTCCAACAGGGACTTTGGACTGCGGTTCTTAAAGATCGATGATTTCTCAGCTGACTTTCAGCCCTCTGAGCATCAGCTGTTTATCAGCCATACAGACAAACCTGGTGTGATCGGCAGTGTAGGCCAGCTCCTTGGTACGCACGATGTCAACATCGCAACCATGCATGTAGGGCGCAAATCAGAAGGCGGCGAGGCCATGATGATGCTCACTGTGGACAAGGAAATATCGTCTGAAACCGCATCTGCACTGCAGAAAACAAAAGAAATTAACCGTGTCATCGTTCTCGAACTTTAATGCCTGCTGTAAATTCTAATGACAGAGAACCCCGGAAAGCGGGAATGTCCCTCACCTTCCGGGGTTCTCTGTTTCTTTATGTCAGGCTTACTTCTTTTCTTTTACCCTGATTAAACGTCATGAGTGTTGTATATCCTGCCTCCCTGGCAAGGGCCACAGCCTCCTCATATCTGTATCCGACATGAGCCGGCTCGTGAGCATCGGATGACAGGACGATCGGGACATTTTTCTTTTGGCACATTTTCAGCAGTTCCGGTTCAGGATACATTTTCTCTACAGGCTTTCTAAGGCCAGCGGTACTGATTTCTACACATGTTTTGGAATTGGCAAGGGCCGAGGTGATCCGGTCGTACTCATTCATCAGAAATTCCCGGTCATCAGGCACATATCTGAAGATTTTCACCAGATCAAGGTGGCCGATGACGTCAAACAAATTGCTTTCCGAAAGAGTAACAACCTGGTCAAAATACTTCCTGTAAACTTCCTTCACGTCCCGCCTTTCCCACTCTTTTCTGTACTCGGCAAGATCGATGCCGAAGTCCCCTACCCAGTGGATGCTCCCAATGACATAATCGAACGGATAATCCCTAATGAATCTTTCCATTTCAGCATGCCTGCCTGGAGTATAGTCCATTTCTATGGACATTTTTACATCAAGCCCCTGCTTCTCTGCTTCCTTAAAAAGATCCACATATTCCTCCATCGTGTACCATCTCCGCTTATCTACCCACGGATTGCTCAAAATGTCTTTTGTCTCATGAAAATGATAAGCATGTTCCGAGATCCCAAATTCCTCAATTCCCTCTTCCTCAGCCTTCGTAATGAACGCTCTCAAATAGTCGATCGTGAGAGTCCCCTTTTCCAGATGATTATGATAGTCTGTCCGCATGAACGCTCACTCCTTCCCAATGTGATTTCATTTTAGCATAACGCGGTCTCTCATACTTTTAGAGATTCTCCAATTTGAAACAAGCCTTTCAAGTATGGTAAAGTTGGAACCAACGCTGAAGAAATCATTCCAACTCAGAAAGGTGATGTACATGAAACGCCTCAAAAAGACATTTGCAATCGGAGTCGCTGTGACTACGATTTCTGTTCTGGCCGCATGCGGCGAAGATGAATCTCCGGAGGTTAACGAAGGTGAAGAACCGGCAGATCAGGAGCAGCCGGCTGACACAGATGATGAAGGAGACGATACAGCAGTCGAAGACATGCCTGAAGATACGTCTGATTTACCGGAAACGATCGCCACTGTTAATGGCGAAGATATTTCCCGTTCTGAGCTCGATATGCAGCTCCAGCAGCTTGAAGATATGATGGCGCAGCAGGGAATGGACCCGGAAGATGAAGAAATGCAGGAAATGATCCAAATGCAGATGCAGCAATTTATTGATCAGCTTGTGACCCAGCGTATGCTCGTTCAGGAAGCTGACAATCAAGGTATTGAAGCAGATGAAGAACAAGTGGAGGAAGAGCTTGAAAACTTCAGAGCTCAATTTGAAGAGGAAGAAGATTATCAGGAGTTCCTTGAACAGATTGGCTATTCCGAAGATGAAGTAGAAGAGGAGTTCCGCAGCCAGATTGTTATTAATGAACTTCTTGAGCTTAACCACCTTGAAGAAGATGAAATTGAAGTAACTGACGAAGAAGTTGAACAGATGTATGAAATGCAGCAGATGCAAAACCCTGAAATGGGAGAACTTGATGATGAGCGTGAAAGCATCGAAGCTGCTGTAAAAGAGCAGAAGTATATTGAGCAGCTTCGTGAAGAAAGCGACATCGAGATTCACGTGTAATTTAATTCCCCTGCAGCCGGGACGAAACAAATCAGCCTGCTTCCTGCAGGCTCAGTCCCTGCAGGAAATAGAAACGGTTCCAGTTAAAGTTTAACTGGAACCGTTTTTTTGCTGTTTTAATTTAGTGGATTACGCATCCGCGCTTTTTGAGTCCCATGTTCCTGATCATCTCTATGCATTCGGAAGACCAGGCCCCACTACCGGGCTTAAGTGTCCTCACTTAAATACATCCCCGCTGCTTCTGTAAAGAACATCTTTGTGGCCTTCCCTGAAGTTGACTACTCTTGCAGCCGCAAACAAGTAGTCCGACAGACGATTTACATACTTCAAAATCTCGGAAGGTATGTCTTCCTCCTCCATTGCAGCGATAATGTTCCGCTCGGCCCTGCGGGCAACAGTTCGGCACACATGCAGATCTGCTGCAGCCTGACTGCCGCCCGGCAAAACGAAGGTTTTAATTTCCGGTGCTTCTGCCCAGTAGGTATCAATTGCTTTCTCGAGGATTTCCGTGTAAGCATCCTTCGTTTTATATTCAGGATTTTCCGTTACGTTGGCAAGGTCAGCCCCGAGATCAAACAGCTGCTGCTGAATTTCTGTGAGCTCCTCGCGCACGTCCTTTCCTGCCTGTTCAGTTAATGATACTACTGCTTTTCCGATAAAACTGTTCAGCTCATCTACTGTTCCATATGCCTCAACCCTTAAATGGTTTTTGGCTACACGTCTGCCAATCAGGTGCGTCTTTCCCTGATCACCTTTTTTTGTATAGATTTTCATTGTTTCGCCTCCTTCTGAAGAGATCTCAGGCATTCGCCTACTTTCATCTTCAAATCTTCCACCCTCGGTTCCTTCTTTTCGCCTCTGCAGCTTGCAATAGTAAACTGGGCAATCTCGCTAAACTGCCTGGCCAGCTGAAGCGAAAGGCTGAGTGCTTCACTGTCTGTTAACGCACTGTTAAGAACGAGGGTAAGTGTTATACTTCCTTGTTCAGTTCGAGCAATAAAAACGGCGAAGGCTGATGAATGACTTTCTGCCAGATCTTCATAAGCTATGGGGAAGACGGTTTCCCAGCCGAACGGCTCCGGGTCCATCTCTGTCCGAAGGGTTCTCAGCGGCACATCACTTTGTGCTTCTATACCTTTGGCTGTTTCCCGAAACGACAGGAAGGGAACTCTGTTTTCGACCTCAAAAGGCCTGCACGTTATAAGTGGCACCGGCACGGATGGATGTGAAGATGTTACAACTGGTGCCTCATAAACGGCAGTAAGCCTGTCGGATGCGAGTACTTCTTCCGGACGCCCTTCTCCCTGAATCCGTCCCTCCTTCAAAAGAAGCAGACGGTCACAAAACATGGCAGCAATGTTCATATCATGCAGAATCGTAACGACAGTGAGCCCTTCTTCATTAACCAGTCTGTGCATCATACTCATCAAGTCTATTTGATAGGAAAGATCCAGATGGTTGGTCGGCTCATCCAGAAGCAGAAGGCGGGGCTCCTGCACAAGTGCTCTTGCCAGAAATACACGCTGTTGTTCACCGCCGCTGAGATCATGGAGAGGCGAGTCGGCAAATTGCATAAGATCCAGCTGATCCATCACACGCTTGACTACTCTTTCATCTTCTTCGTCAAAGAAATTAAACAACCCTTTTTTATAAGGATATCTCCCCATGGAGGTCACTTCTCTGACAGTAAACGAAAAGGACTGCTCGTGCTTTTGAGGAAGAACAGCTGCAATTTTAGCCAGATCGCCGGCCCCATATTCATGAACCGGGCGCCCTTCAAGTTCAACAGACCCGGCTTGGGGTTTCAGTGCACCAGTGAATGTTTTCAGGAGCGTTGTTTTGCCGCATCCGTTTGGTCCAAGAATCCCGTAAAGAGCGCCCCCCTTAATAGAAAACGTCAGATCATGGAGAATCCGCTTATTATCATAGCCTGCGGAAATCCCTTTTACATCTATCATCCCGCTCACTCCTTCCTAGGAAAGTCCCGGTGATTTTTTCAGTTTGGATACAAGAATCAGCCCGAAAACAGGCGCTCCGATCAGAGCCGTAATCACCCCGATCGGCAGTTCCTGTGGAGCCAGAATGGTGCGTGCTGCCACGTCGGCAAGGATTAGAAATGCCCCGCCGGCAATGGCAGACAGCGGCAGCAGGTGCTTGTGATCTGGCCCTGCCAGGATTCTGACAAAATGAGGGATTACGAGTCCGACAAATCCGATCATGCCTGAAACTGCTACAGCAGCCCCTGTCAAAATAGCTGCGGCTGTAACGATCAGCTGTTTTTTTCTTTTTACATCTATGCCAAGGTGTCTGGCTGATTCCTCCCCAAACGCAAATACATTCAGTTCACGCCAGTGAAAAAGAAGAAGCAGAAGACCTGCCGCAAAAAATGGAATAATCAGCGCCACATAATTCCAACCTCTCATCCCTACAGAGCCCATCAGCCAGTTGATGATCTGTCGGAGTTCGTCTGTACTGAGGGCGATCATGAGTGAAATAAATGAACCGAGAAAAGAGCTGAGAATAATGCCCACAAGTATTATTGTTTCAACCGCCATTGTTCTGCTTACAAGTCTGGCAAACAGCAGCACAAGGTAAAGGGAGGCCATGCCTCCTAAAATCGCAGCCGCAGGTAATGTGAAAGAACCGAGCAGTGGAATCGTTAAACCGAAATAAAAGACAGCTACAGCCCCCACCGCGGCACCTGATGATGCGCCAAGCGTATAAGGGTCCGCCAGGGGATTTCGCAGCAGCCCCTGAAACGCCGCTCCTGCAGCAGCAAGTGAAGCACCAACAAACAATGCCAGGAGGACCCGTGGCAGCCTGATTTCCATCACGATGTGAGCAAGTGTTGGCTCAACTTCTCCGAAGCTTCCAGGTACCAGGATTCTGAGCACATCTGCTGGTGAAATCTTTACACTTCCTGCACCGATCCCCACCAGTAAGGCTCCTGCAAGAACAGTAAGGGCTATTATGTAGCCTGAAACGATCCTGTTTTTAGTAGTGTTCCGGGTAGATAAGTTCGGCAAGTTCTTCTAGTCCTTCGATGAGACGGGGTCCCTGGCGGTTCACTTTGTTCGCGTCCTCAAACTCGTACACACGCTCGTTTTCCACTGCCGGCACACTCTGCCAGGCTGCACGGTCAAGTACCTGCTGGCCGGCACTCTCTACATACGCTCCGTATGTCAGAACAATAACGTCCGGGTTCAGGCTGACAGCGTCCTCTTCTGTGAACTGGACCCACAATTCTTCTTCCCCTGCCGCGTTTTGAGCACCAATGAGACTAAGCATTTCATCCAGGAAAGTCCCTGCTCCGGTCGTAAAAAGAGGATCCTGTCCGACTTCAACCCACACGCTCACCTGCTCATCTTCCGGAATGGATTCCCCGGTTTCACGAATATCTTCAATACGGCTTTGCATGTCTTCTATCATCGTATCCGCCTCATCGTTTTTACCGAGAACAACTCCTGCAAGTTCAATCACATCATAAAGATCATCAAACTTATTGGTATCTTCAAGAACGACAACCGTTATCCCCGCATCCTCAATCTGGCCGACAGCATCCATATCATTTAAAACCCCCGCCATCACCAGATCAGGTTCCATCGCAATAACCTGCTCGACATCAATTGTCATATCTCCAACCGTGTCAAGCTCACTTACTTTTTCAGGGTAATCGTCATTTAACGTAACTGCCGACAGCTGATCCCAGGCATCCAGACCGTAAATCAGTTCGGTATTACTCGGCAGAATAGAAATCACCTCTGCCGGCTCTTCCTCAAGCGTAACTTCCTCTCCGCGGGCATCTTCCACTGTTACAGGAAATTCCTCATCATCACTGTCTTCTTCCAACTCGTCACTGGATGTCTCGTCATCTTCTTCAGTGTGATCGTTTTCTTCAGCTGTCTCTTCACTGCTGTCTGTACCTGCCGATTCTTCTGTTTCACCGTTATCACCGCAAGCAGCAAGAATCAATGATCCCCCAAGAATCGTAGTAAGTAATGCTCTTTTCATTTCTCTCTCTCCCTTTGTATATGTAATTGTGTAAATGTTCATCGTCTGGAAGATGGAGGTTATGAACACAAAAAACCGTTTTGAAAGAAAGAGCCTTCAAAACGGAGAAAAATGCATATGAAATCACAAAATAACAAACTTGCACTGTTATCCTGTGCTGTTCACTGCTTTTACCTTTTTCCCGAAGGCATCATTTACTTTAAGGCAGGTCTCCTGACTCGTGCACGTTAGGCTGTCACCTTCCTTCCCGTCATGGACAGTGGAATGGATCATGATCCGAATTGTGCTGACGCACAATGGTTACAGCCGGCGCACTTACAGTGGCGGGACCGTGCCGGACTTTAACCGGCTTCCCTTTTCACACGCTGAATACAGCGCGACCTTAAAGCAGCAGACGTATGAAATTCATTTACTCGTTTCATTATACAATAGAAATGCGGGTTCGTCACAACATAACTGGAGACTGGTCACAGATCATGGTATCGCTTACAATAGATTTTAAGTCTGAAAAAAGGTGGAGATAAGATGGGCACAGAACAGCACAGGCGGGAAGCGCCGGATTCTGTTGGCTGTATGGTCGTAACAGTCTCCGATACGCGAACAGAAGAGACAGATCGGAGCGGCCGGTTAATGATTGAAAAACTAAGAGAAGCCGGTCATATGATTGAGGATTATGTGATCGTAAAAGATGACTACACAGCTGTTCAGTCCGCCGTCAGAACCGGAGAGAATAACAGAAGTATTGCCGCTGTTTTAATTAACGGCGGAACCGGTATCGCTCTCCGGGACACAACATATGAAGCAGTAGAAATTCTCCTGGACAAAACCATTCCCGGTTTTGGAGAACTGTTTCGTTACTTAAGCTACGAAAAGGATATTGGGCCTGCCGCCATGCTGAGCAGGGCTGTGGCAGGCGTCCGGGGAGACACAGCTATTTTTTCAACGCCCGGCTCTTCCGGAGCAGTCCGGCTTGCAATGGACGAACTTATCGTTCCAGAGTTGGGGCATGTAGTCAGGGAGATAAGGAAGGATCTTTAGCGTGTGGGTAAACAAAAAAAGGCTCCGATTATCATAATGATAATCGGAGCCTTTTCACTTACAGGAGCCTGTTTTATCCCGGGACAAAAATCTTACTCATACTCCTTACGACCGGGAATAAACACGGTAAAAGTGGTCCCTTCGTTCAGCTTGCTGTGAACAGAAACTTTCCCGCTGTGAGCCTGAACAATGTTTTTAACAATCGAAAGCCCAAGGCCCGTCCCTGCCCTGCCGCGGGTTCTTGCCTTATCAGCTTTGTAGAACCGTTCAAAAACGAATGGAAGATCTTCGTCCGGAATACCGCTTCCCGTATCCTCCACATCGATTCTTACGCCGTCTTCCTCTTCCTCAAGAGCAAGTGTGACGCGGCCGTTTTCGGATGTATGCCGGATGGCATTATCAATCAGATTGGTGAGTACCTGTTCCATCCGATCCTCGTCAATCAGATAATGGCGGCTGACCGTCCTGATTTGTTCTGTGAGGTGCACGTCATGTTCATTTGCCACGGTAGAGAATTTCCTGTACACTCTTTTCGCAAATGCGGTCATATCCGTCTGCTCACGGTTTAACTGAATATGCCCCGCTTCCATTCTTGCAAGATCAAGCAGTTCATTTACGAGACGGCCCATCCGCAGGGACTCATCATATATAATTTTAGCAAGTTCCTTTTTCTCTTCTTCCGATTCGGCAATGTCATCTATTATTGCTTCACTGTATCCCTGTAGCATGGAAATCGGTGTGCGCAGTTCATGGGATACGTTGGCGACAAAGTCTTTTCTCAATTTATCGTGAAGTCGTTCTTCCGTCATGTCGCGAAGAACGGCAACAGCTCCGCGAATCACTTCTTCATCATAAAGGGGGGTCATAACGATCACCCAATTTCTGCCCTGTATGTCTACTTCTGCGAGCTGTTCCTCTTCTTTCTCAACGACTTCACGGAACAAGTGCCCGATCTCCTCCGGCAATGCCGCCTGGTCCCCGCTGACTTTTTCATAGCGCCATGCCTCTACGAATGCTTCTGCTGGTGGATTCATGACGCTCATTTCACCTCGGCGGTCCAGCGTTATAACGCCGTCCGCCATCGAGCTTAAAATGCGGGATAACTGTTCTTTTTCCCGGTTAAGGGCAGCAAGGTTCACGTTCAGCGTCCGGGCCATCCGATTGAACGCCATCGCCAGAAGTCCAATTTCATCGCTCGTCTGAATCGGCACTTTGGAATTGAAATTCCCTTTTGCCACTTCCAGAGAAGCCTTGCGCATCCGTCTGAGCGGTGCCGTAATTCTGGTGGTCAGGAAGAATGCAAATACTGTTGTCAGAATGATTGCGATACCCGCGCTGAGAAAAATAATATTTTTCGTCTGCGAGGAAGCCTCTTCCACGACATCAAGCGACTGGTACAGATATACTGCACCGGACTGGCCATCGGACACGAATGGCATACCGACAACCAGCAGTTCCTGGTGTGCCCCGCTCCCCCCGTTCAGTTCATAGTCCCCGCGCTCAACAACGACTTCTTCTTCATTCATTACCCTGGCCAGATCATTGTCGGCATAAAACAACTCCACCGGCAGCTCATGGCTGGTATCTCCGGAGGAATACCAGTACTCGTCCTCATCAAGCACAATGACAGATCTCGTTGAATAGTTTTCTGCGATCCTGCTTCCCATGGAGACAGCGGCTTCCCCAGGGTGATTATCCTCCATCAGCCCCACAATAAGAGAGGCATGGTTGAGCAGCTGCTCCTCTGCCTGTTCGCTGTGGAAATGTTCAAAGTACTGTAAAAGAAGAACTGTAAGCACCAGAAGGACGACGCTTACAAGAAGTAAGATCGTCGCCCAGAGTTTTCCTACTACGCTTCGCCAGAACATTACTGTCTGCCTGCCTCAAATTTATAACCGATACCCCATACAGTGGAGATCATATTGGCTGCATCAGGCGATACTTTATTGAGCTTTTCACGGAGCCGCTTGATATGCGTGTCAACAGTTCGCAAATCCCCAAAAAATTCATAGTTCCATACGTTCTTCAGAAGATCCTCCCGCGCAAAGACTTTATCCGGAGCCTGGGCCAGGTAATGCAGGAGTTCATACTCTTTAGGGGTAAGACTGATCTCCTGATCATCTGCAAGCACCCTGTGAGCGTCGTTATCAATCGTAAGATGAGGGAACACAAGAATATCTTTGGCTGCTGTTTCGGTCTGAAGGAATTTCGTCGTGGATGCACGTCGCAAAAGGGCTTTCACCCGAAGCACCACTTCGCGCGGGCTGAACGGTTTTACAATGTAATCATCGGTCCCCGCTTCAAACCCCTGCACACGGTTTGCTTCCTCACCTTTGGCTGTAAGCATGATCACCGGTGTCGCTTTATGCTTTCTCAATTCCTCACAAACCTCGATTCCGTCGATACCAGGCATCATAAGATCAAGCAGAATCAGGTCGTAATCTTCATTCATTGCCATATCCAGGGCTTTTTCACCATTTTCAGCGTCATCAACCTGATAATTTTCCCGCTCCAGATACATTTTTAACAGCCGCCTGATGCGTTCTTCATCATCAACGACCAGTAGTCTTGCTTCTGTAGTTTCCATCTTTGCACAGCCTCCTGTCTAAAACTGCTGCCGCCTGGCGGCAGGCATTCAAACTGCATCTTCTATCAGTTTATCACTCCGTACAACCCTCCGTCACAGAATCGGCACGAAACCTGTGTCAATAAGGTGAAAAATCAGGAAGCGCCTTCTTAAAGTTCCCTTTTACAAACATAAAAAACCGCCGGTAAATACCGGCGGCTATTAACGTTAACGTTACATAGCATAAGAGTGCAGCCCTGCAATAACGAGATTCACAAATATCAGGTTAAACATAATGATCGCAAAGCCGATCACACAAAGCCATGCACTTTTTTCTCCTTGCCAGCCTCTTGAAAGGCGCAAATGGAGATAGGCAGCATAAAACAGAAACGTAATAAGAGCCCAGACCTCTTTCGGATCCCATCCCCAGAACCGTGTCCAGGCTATTTGAGCCCAGATCATGGCGAATATGAGTCCTCCGAGAGTAAAGATCGGAAACCCAATCGCAATCGCCCGGTAACTAAGTTCGTCTGCACTCTGCGGATTCACACTTTTGACAATGGGCTGCAGCGCTCCTCCAAGCGGTTTACGGAAGATCAGACGGAGCAGCCAGTATAGCGCCGTACCGGCAATAAAGGCCCAGATAACGGCATTCAGGTCATCCGCAACGATAAAGTCAGGTGCCATAAGAAGAGGATTGGATCCTTCTTCTGATGCCAGTGTTGCTTCATTCGGTCCGATAATAGCAGGAAGCTGGTAGGTCATCTGCGCTTCTTCACCGTATTCGTTCACATAGTTGAATTCTTTATCATATCCGGCTGCCCCAAAGCCCATGTTTAACATCACATGGCCTACAAAACATAGCAGTCCGAAAAGAACGAGTTCAAGCGCGGTAACTTTACGGGATTTCTTTGTGAAATCTGTTACCCGCACAAGATAAACAAGTCCTGCTGCGAACCCGACAGCGAGAATCCCCTGACCAAGCGCTGTTGTAATTACGTGAATCTGCAGCCACCCGGTCTGAAGCGCTGGAATCAGCGGCTGGATCTCTGTTGGGAAGACCGATGCATAGGCAATAATCAGCATGACCACAGGCATTGTAAAGAGCCCGAGGACCCGGCTTTTATAGATCGGGTAAATAATCACAAATCCAAGACCCATCATTATTCCGAGAAATGTCGTATATTCAAACATGTTACTTACAGGGGCGTGGCCCGCTGCCATCCAGCGGGTCACAAAATATCCGATTGCCAGAACGAATGCAAGAACCGATGCAATATATCCGTAGGTTCCCATGCGGTTTCGTTCTTCCCCTTTTTTATCCTTAAAGCGCCCGCCTGTAATTGAAACAGCAAACAGTACTGTCGCAAGAAAATACAGGAAAAAAGCGGCTAAAAGCAGATTACTGCTTGTCTGTGCCAGCGTTGTCATTGTTCGAGTTCACTCCTTCGTCCCTCTGCCCTGTCGTTTCCTCTTCTGCCTGATCCTCAGGTTTAGGAAGTCCTGTCTGCTCTGACAGCCAGTCAAAATCCTTTTTCAGGGCGTTCCAGTTTTTATTTGCGTGACCGGCGAGCATCAGTTCCCCATCACGCTCCTGAATCCACATCCGGCGGTGATGCCAGTAGGATCCCTGCACAAGACCAATCATAAAAATGATGCCTCCTGCGATGAGGATCGGTATCGTGCGGTCACGCCGGACAGCGAGTGCACTCACGTGGTTCGTATCAAAATCAACCATGCGGAGACGGTATTCATTTTCCTCGGAAAACGGATTGTTTACCTGAATACCAATCATACTCATTTCACCCTCGTCTTCCCCAGGAGGTGTAATCTCCACGATGAGGCGCGGGTTGTCCGGAATGCGGTTCACAGTACCCGGTTCGTTATTTTCAAATACATAGTTCGGGAAGTATTCAAGAATTTCCACTGTAAATCCGTTATCAAGTTCATAGAACACTTCCGGGTCGTACAGATTCACATCAATTGTTTCACTGAACATCTCATTATCGGATCCGTCTTCCGGTTCCACTGCGAAAGTAAACTCCGAAAGTTCGTTAAGTTTAAAGTCCACCTGATAAAGTGAAAATCCCTCAAATGAGAGGGGGTCGTTTACACGAATGGCATATTCCTGCACCTCTTCCGGTTCTGCGCCGGCCCCAATCGTCTCAGATGACTGCTGAAGAAGTGTAACCGTAGTCTGATAGGTTTTCGCAACCGCACTTGCCTGCTGCGGATTGTTGATGAAACGCTCGTCCTCGTCATCATAAAACTCAATCAGGAATTCTTCATTTCTGACCGAATATTCCCCGCCAGTGCCCTTCACTTCCACAGTCTGGCCTTCCCTGACCCAGATGTGATCATCCAGATACATTTCAGGAAACAGACGGAGCGTCGCCCCGATCAGAAAGATAATCAGACCGATGTGATTGACATACGGTCCCCACCTGGAGAAACGGCCCTTTTCAGCAAGAAGGTTTCCATTTTCTTCTCTCACGTTATATCTTTTCTTCTTGAGCGTGTCCTTTGCCAGCCGGATCTTCTCTTTTGCCCCATCGTCTGCTGCTGTTCTGCTGTATAGACGCTGACGTTGCATGAAACCTGGGTGGCGGCTTACCCGCTGTGTTTTCAATGCGCGGTGCAGAGGAAAAAAGCGGTCGATGCTTGCCACGATAATGGACGTGCCAAGAGCTGCAACAAGCAGCATATACCACCAGGAACTGTAGAGATTATGAAACCCGAGCTGGTAGAAAAGCTGGCCTGCTGTCCCATATTCCTCCCGATAGTAAATGGACGCCCGTTCACCTGGCGGAATAAACATTTCCTGGGGGAAAATCGTTCCCAGTGATGACGCCAAAAGCGTCAGAACGATAATCCAGATACCAACCTTAACGGAAGAAAAGAAATTCCATATTTTATCAACAATTGTTTTACTGTAAGTCTGGGAGCGCCTTGCTGCTCCCTCATATCGCATATTTACGAGCCCTTTTCCCTGATCTTTCAGCGGTTTACCGCACGATTCGCACAGTTCAGTGCCGTAGGGATTTTCATGGCCGCATTCACAAATCACTTTCTTCATGGTGACCCCCTAGCCGCTGTCTGGTACTAATTTTTCCAGCGCTTCAAGCACCTGCGCCTCCGTTTTTCCGCCTACCTGATTCTCGATTACTGTTCCTGACTCATCGATCAGATAAACAGCCGGCAGATGCCGAACACCGTATGCGTTGCTAACCCGCATGCCGCGGTCAATAACGTTAGCATAAGGGACGTTGTGCCTGTCAATGAACCGCTGAACCGATACAGACGGTTCGTCCACATTCACTGCAACAATTTCGACCCCTCTTTCTTTATAATCCTCATGATGTTCTTTTAAGTACTCCATTTTATCCCGGCAGTAATTGCAGTACGTTGCCCAGAATGTGAGATACACGCCCTGGCCTTTCAGTTCATCAAGATGAACAGTGTTGCCTTCTGTATCTTCAAGAGCAAAATCCGGAGCCTGATCCCCTGCATCCACAAGGCCGCGGTCCTCCGAAAAATGTGTGTAAAAGGTATAACCGAGGGCGGCTGCAAGCACAAGCAAAATGGCCGTTCTTATGACAAGTCTCCTTTTTTTCATTTATTCTCCCCTCGTGTTCGGCAGCATTACTACTGCCGGACAGTTTATTCCATACTCCCATATTAGCACTCGAATACAAGAGATTACAGGGAAGAGCCCCTGTTAATAATGAACATTATGTGACGGCAAGTTCACGAAGTTTTTTCACTTCATGAGGCTTCAGTTCACGAAATTCACCAGCGTTTAAACCTTTTAAAGTCAAAAAGCCGTATTGCTCGCGCTTCAGCTTTTCCACGGGATGGCCGATGGCTTCAAGCATGCGGCGTACCTGGCGGTTTCGCCCTTCGTGGATTGTGAGTTCCACAATGGCATTGTCCTTCTGCTTGTTTCCTTTGATCATTTTTACTTTTGCCGGTGCTGTTTTACCGTCTTCAAGTTCAATTCCTTTTTCAAGGGTTTTCAGCTTCTGTTTGGAAGGAACTCCTTTCACTTTTGCAATGTACGTTTTATGAATTCTGAATTTCGGATGCATAAGTGTATTAGCGAAGTCCCCATCGTTTGTGAGAATAATCAGGCCTGATGTATCATAATCGAGCCGGCCTACCGGATAGACCCGCTTGTCCGTTGCAATCATCTCTGTAACCGTTTTTCTGCCATGATGGTCATCCACACTGGAGATTACCCCCTGTGGTTTGTACAGCAGGAAGTATACCGGCTCTTCCTTTCCAATAGGCACGCCGTCCACTTCAATTTCATCGGTTCCTGGGTCAGCCTTGCTTCCCAGCTCCTTGACCACTGTTCCGTTTACTTTCACGCGGCCTTCTCCAATCAGCGTCTCCGCTTTTCTTCTTGACGTTACGCCCGCCTGGGCAATAATTTTCTGCAGTCTTTCCACGTCTTTCACCTCTTCTATCTGGTCGGCACCCTGGTTATTTTCAGTTTCGCCGTCAAACACATTGTTTCAAACTTTAATTTTATCCTTTTTTCGTCAAACTCTCAATGGAGAAGTGAATACAGGGGAAAAATGAGTAATATCCGGAAATTATTGTTTCCTAAACAAACAAAAAAGACCGACCCTGTTCAGGACAGATCTTCTCTGATTATGAAAATACAATGGTGACAACTGTAATAGCAGCAGCGATGCCGATGACGTCGGCCAGAAGTCCAACTTTCAGAGCATCTCCCATCTTTTTAATGCCAACTGCGCCGAAATAAACCGTAAGCACGTAAAATGTTGTATCAGTACTTCCCTGCATCGTGGAGGCGAGTCTGCCGATAAAGGAATCGGGGCCGTGGGTGGCAATCAGGTCAGATGTCATCCCGAGAGCGCCAGTACCTGACAGTGGACGAATCATTGCAAGAGGTACAATATCTGCCGGAACCCCTATCGCATGAAGTGCCGGCCGGATCAAATCGATAAAAAATTCCATCGCTCCCGATTCCCTGAAAACGCTGATGGCAACGAGCATACCCACAAGGTAGGGGATAATGGCAAACGACATACCAACTCCTTCTTTCGCCCCTTCCACAAAAGCTTCATAGGCAGGGACTTTTCTGATTGTCGCCACAATCAGAATGAAGGCAATCAGACATGGAATGATCCAGAGTGAGAGATAAGTAACAACGGCCACCCGCTCACCCCCTTCCTTTCCGCACTCTCCGGTAATAGAAGTACCGGTCGATGAGAATCGCTCCTGCAGTGGAACATGCCGTCGCCACAATCGTGGTCCCGACAATTTCAGTTGGAGAGACAGAACCATATTGAAGACGCAGTGAGATCACCGTTGTGGGTATGAGAGTGATGCTTGCTGTGTTGATAGCAAGAAGCGTAATCATGGATCGGCTCGCTTCGTCCCTGTTCCCATTGAGTTTTTTTAATTCCTCCATTGCTTTTATCCCCATTGGCGTCGCTGCATTTCCGAGCCCGAACATATTCGCACTCATGTTGGATAAAATGTAGCCCATTGCCGGGGATTCTTTCGGAACGTCGGGAAAAAGCCGTCTTACAAACGGTCCGAGCAGCCTGCTAAGTCCACGCAGAATCCCGCCTTTTTCCGCAATTTTCATCAGACCAAGCCAGAACACGAGTACACTGATCAGTCCAATACATATGGTGACTGCTTCACGCGCACCTTCAAAGACGGCTTTGTTCACCTGATCCATCGTCCCGTTCACTGCTGCAAACGCGATACCGATGACAAACAGGATCACCCAGATCAGGTTAACCACTTGTTTTCACGCCGGTTGCCGTAAAAAACAAGTTCCATATCTTCTGCCAGAACGATCGTTTTACTTTTACATCAGTCTCATAGGAGAGGGGAACAGCTCCAATTTTTTCACCGTCCAGGTACAACTGCACAGAACCGATCGGGTTCGGGTAGCCTTCTTCTGCCCAGCGGTTATCTTCAGGCGGTTCAATCAGGGTGAGTTTCAGCTCGATCAGCTGTTTCTCGTCTTCTGTAAGGGGATATTCGAAACTGTAGTCCGCGTACACTTTTCCTTTGTAAAAAGGATCGTTAATATCTTTAACTTTCCCTTCTTTTACAAGTTCTGTAAGCGTCAGATTGTTAAAGGCCCAGTTGAACATATTCATATGGTCATTCCAGTCACTCCCGGCGTTGAGGGTAACCGCTGCCAGAGCAAGACCATCTTTTTCTGCTGTGGAGACAAGCGTCCTCTTCGCTCTTTTTGTATATCCTGTTTTCCCTCCTGTGGAATACGGATAAAGCTGAGTCAGCAGACGGTTTTTATTGTTGAATACACGATAACCGTTTTCCCGTTCGGAAGCTCTGTAGCTTTTTGTAGCCGACACTTCCCTGAAAGTTTCGTTTTTCATGGCATAGCGGGTAAGGACAGCCATATCGTAGGCGGTGGAATAATGCTCCTCATGATCATCAAGTCCGTGGGGGTTGCTGAACACCGTTCTGCTCATCCCGATTTCATCCGCCTTTTCATTCATCATGTAGACAAAGCCTTCAAGACTCCCCCCCACATGTTCGGCAATCGCCACTGCAGCATCATTGCCGGATCGAAGCATCAGACCATATACAAGATCTCTCAATGGCAGTTTTTCCCCTGCGTACAGATAAAGGGATGATCCTTCCGTACCTTCCGCCCGGGAAGTGACGGTTACGAGCTCATCGAGATCTGCCTCTTCAATGGCCAGGATGGCGGTCATGATTTTAGTAATGCTTGCGATTCTCATCTGTGTATGGGCTTCTTTATCATATAAGATCCTGCCGCTTTCCAGCTCCACCAGGACCGCCCCCTCGGCTGATGTTCCTCCTGGATACCCGTCAGCCTGAGCGGATTGCGGCTGTCCTGACATACTCCAGGCAAAAATAAGGATCAGAATTGCAGTCAGATTTCGTTTCATCGCGAGTCCCCCGGTCCATCCATAGTTTGTACAAGTCTATGCATGTACTTAAGAGTTATGCTTGAGCCGATGCATAATCCAGTTCTGACGGTGGAAAATATAGTAAAACCCGAAAGGTGTGAGAAGGTGGCTGTTCTTCAGGACCTTGGTCTCGTTATATTCAGAATCAGCACGATCCTCCCTCTCCTTCTGGCAGTTACACTGTTCATGGGTAAACGTTCGATCGGTGCACTGCCGGTGTTTGACTTTCTCGTAATCATGACGCTCGCTTCTGTAACGGGTGCTGATATCGCAAATCCCGATATCCAGCACATCCATACAGTCGCTGCCATTATCGGCATCGCCCTCCTCCAGCGTTTTTCTGCAGGGATGATGATGCGGAGCAGACGATTTGGAAGGCTCGTGACCTTTGAACCCACCATCGTCGTTCATAATGGGAAATTTCTTGCAGGTAACCTCAGAAAAGTCCGATACACCGTTGATAACGTGCTCCAGATGCTCAGGGAGAAAAACATTTTCGACGTCACTGATGTGGATCTCGCCATTATTGAGGGAAACGGCAGCCTCACCGTTCATCCACGCTCTGACAAGACTCCAGTTACTGCTGAAGACCTGGACATTAAGAAAAAAAGCGAAGGGATTGCCTATCCGGTTATTTTAGAAGGCAGGGTGTATACAGATGTACTAACGGACCTGGGACTCGATTACAGCTGGCTTGTCCGTGAGCTGGGACGAAATGGTATCCCAAGTACAAGTGAGGTATTCTATGCAGGGATTACCCGCGATAAAAAACTTCATTACTCCAAAGTAAGAGAAAGAAAAGAAGGTCCTCCGTTTTATCTTTAAACGGAAGGACCTTCTTTTTCAGCCAGATATAATTTTAGTTTATCCTTAAGTTCCTCAAGTTCCACCGCACAAAGTTCGTACATCTGTCTTGCGGAACGATTATCTGTATGCCGGGCAAATGATTTCAGATCGGCTTCTGCGTTTCTCAGGGCATTCCACAGCTCCGCTTTTTCGTTAGGTTTCTTCTGTTTCAACTGATCATCAAAAGTATCAATATACAACTGGCCGTCTCTGTCCGCCTGGGCCAGAAACACATTATCCATTGTCAGGTTCATAGCTTCTACTTTCTGTTCAATCCACCTTTGTGTCAGCCCGATTCGGTTAAGTGATTCATGCTGAATTTTCCCATCCCGCACAATCGTTTCCGTTTCCTTAACGGGGAGGACATTTAAATGAAGATCACGAGCGGTTACTGGTCTGAGGCTGCTTTTTAGCAGAACGTCAATTTCCCCGGTATCTTCGAGCATGGCAAACTCTACATCCTGAACGCTGAAAACACCTTTCCTTCTGAGCCCGGCTTCCAGTTCATCACTTGAAAGACGCTGTTTCTTCATTGCCTCTTCAAGGATTTTCCCGTTCTTAATGACGGGAACCGGTACTGCCTGCATCCAAGTCCTGAAACTCTGGCTTTTCAATTTAAGGATCTGAACCCCATACAAAGTCAGCGCAGCAATAAAAAAGCCGAGGAGGGGGTAAACAATTGGCACTGTGAGCATAATGGTTCCTGCCCCCAGCATGGCAGCAAAGAAAGCCATGATCAGAATTTCCGTTTGTGTCATATGCTGAAGATTTTTTCTGACGAGGAGCCTGGCAGACGCGAGAATAAGTACAACTGCGCTTACGGTTCTTATCGTTACATCAAGCCATCCCGGCATAAGGTTCATCTCCTGTCTTTTCAGTTAGTCAGGGGCGGAGGCTCGGTTTCAAGTTCATGAAGCCTGCCTTCCAGACGTCCTGCTACCGTCCGTACTTTTAAACACGCCTGCCTGTAAACGTCATGAGCCTCTTCATCCGTCGTCTGCATCTGCAGATCGGCCAGTCCTGCTTCAAGTCTGTGCAGGGTGGCCAGGCAGCCTCTTACGTGGTCCGTGTCCTTCATATTATCACCGTCTTTTCTTTATGCTCTTTTCGTAAAGATTGTCGTAATATTACGCTGCAGGCGGATGCTTTCCACGGGTAAAATGTTGTTTTATTTACAGGTCCGCGCCCTACCCTTTAGGCCTGAAAATCAGGGCAGCAAGGAAGGAGAAAACGATAGCTGATGAAATACCGGCACTTGTCACTTCAAAGATACCGGTCACAATCCCCACAATGCCATGCTGATTCGCTTCTGCAACGGCTCCATGAACGAGCGCGTTTCCAAAGCTCGTAATAGGCACTGTTGCACCTGCCCCGGCAAAATCAATCAGCGGTTCGTATAGACCCAAGCCGTCAAGTACAGCTCCTGCCACAACCAGGGCACTCATGGTGTGGGCCGGGGTCAGCTTGGCTACATCCATAAGTAGCTGACCGATCACACAGATCAGTCCTCCTACAATAAAGGCCCAGACAAACGTCATCATTGTTCCCCACCTCCTGATTCTATAGCCACCGCATGAGCAATGCATGGAATCGATTCTTTCTGCTGAAAAGTAAGTGGAGAAAGAAGGGCACCGGTAGCTACCACAAGAATCCGGCTGAGTTCGCCTTTTTTGATTCTGCCCAGCAGGTGGCTGTAAAGAACTGAAGCCGAACATCCTGCTCCGCTCGCTCCCGCAAAAACAGGCTGATCGTCTTTATAAATCATCAGGCCGCAGTCTTTAAAACGTTCAGGATCCACCGGTGTCCCCTTTTCCTTTAAAAGATCCAAGGCGATGGAACGTCCGATTTTCCCGAGGTCCCCTGTTACAATCAGATCATAATAATCCATTCCGACTCCTCTGTCCTGCAGGTGGCCTGTGATCGTATCAACCGCCGCCGGCGCCATAGCAGCCCCCATGTTGTAAGGGTCAGAGAGACCCATATCGATGACTTTGCCGATCGTGGCAGATGTTACAACAGGACCAGTGCCGCTCTCGGCAAGAAGGCCGAACCCAGCCCCTGTAACCGTCCATTGTGATGTTGGCGGTTTCTGAGCCCCGTATTCTGTTGGATATCGAAACGTTTTCTCCACTACGGCATTGTGGCTGACTGCCCCGGATAACACCAGTTTCGCTCCGCCGGCATTCATAACGAATGCTGCCAGGGCAAGACCTTCCATAGAGGTAGAGCATGCCCCGAATAGTCCAAAGTAGGGGATGCAGAGTGTTCGGCAGGCAAATGAGGTTGAGGTAATCTGGTTGGACAAATCACCGGCAAAAATAAACTGAACGTCATCGGGCTTTTTCCCTGCCTTATCAAGAGCCTTAAGGGCAGCATCCTCAAACAGTTTTTTCTGTGCTTTTTCATAACTGTCCTGGCTGCACCACATGTCTTCATGAATAATGTCATAATCATCAGCAAGCTGACCGTCTCCTTCAAAAGGACCTACCGCAGTACCCGAGGAGATGATCACAGGTCTTTTGTGAAATGTCCATGTGCGCTGTCCTAAAAGCATGCCTGTCATCCTCCTTCAAACCCGGTAATGGTAAGAATCAGTGCAATTATGAATGCTGCAAACGTTCCGAAGACGATAACGGAGCCGGCCAGTTTAAACATATTGCCCCCTACACCAAGGACGTAACCCTCCGTCCTGTGCTCTATGGCTGCCGAAGCCATACTGTTGGCAAACCCTGTAACGGGCACAGCTGTTCCTGCCCCTGCAATTTGAGCAAACCTGTCGTAAACACCCAGCCCGGTCAGCAGTACAGCAATAAAAATAAGAGTTGCAACGGTAGGATTCCCTGCCGTTTTTTCCGTAAAGTCGAACTGATACATGTAAAACAGCTGAATAGCCTGTCCGATCGTACAGATCAGCCCTCCAATGAGAAATGCCTTGATGCAATTGGCGATCACAGGCCGCTTAATTTCGTGCTTCTGGGCGGTTTCCTGGTACTTCCTCTGTTCAGGTGTAAGATTCTGCAGTTTTTTCTTCTTCCCCACTGACCTTCCTCCTTTCTAACCTCTCATATCGTCTTCGATTTTTTTAAGCCTCTTTTTTACTTCCTCTTTTTCTACACTGTTTTTGCCCAGTTCTGTTTCCAGCTTCTTCAGATCCGATGACAGTTTTTTATCCGTCGTTATGTGGATATTGTCTTCAGGGTATTTCTTTGAAGCGCGATCGTGGGCCCCTTTACGGATCCTATCGAGAAAGAATCGGTCAAACCCTTCAACGGTCAGTGCCATGTAAATATCATTTTCCAGAGATGCACCGCGTACTTCTTTTACTTCCTTCATTTTGGCAAGGTCCCGTTTTACTGCATCTGCTTTTTTCTGGCTGATTTCACTCTTTGCCTCAAGATAAGTTACAGTTGCCTGGTTTTTTTCAGCAGCTTTTGTTTCTGCCTTTCCTCCGCACGCCGACAGGCAGATCAGGAGAACTAATGATAATAATAAAATGACACTTTTTCTAGCATTCACAGTTGTCAGTCCCCTTTCTGGTCACTTTTATATTTTTTTTTGACGGGCGAAATATATGTATGCACGCTTTCATTCTCAGACGGGTTAACTTAGAAATGCACATGAACGTGATAAATTATGCACGACTGTTTATCCTAACCGTAAGACAAACTTCTGCGAGGCACACGAGAAAATGAATACGACATTCCCCTCCCTTACTGTTGAACTGCTTGCCGGTTTTTTTTGCCTGCTGATTCTGACTAAACTTCTCGGAAAAACACAGATAACCCAGCTCACCCCGTTTGACTTCATCTCTGCCCTTGTGCTTGGTGAGCTTGTGGGAAACGCGATCTATGATAAAGATACAGGACTTAATTATGTGCTTTATGCTATAGCTTTATGGGGGAGTCTCATTTACTTTATTGAGTACATCACGCAGAAATGGAAAAAAACGCGGGGGATCCTGGAAGGTAAGCCTTCTATCGTCATAAGGAGTGGAGTAATAGACAGAAATCAGCTCAGGAAAAACAAACTGGATCTTGATCAGCTCCAGCACCTGCTCCGGGACAAGGATGTTTTTTCAATGGAGGAGGTTGCCTACGCTATACTCGAACCGAACGGGACCGTAAATGTGTTAAAAAACTCTCCGTATCAGCCTTTATCAAAAAAGGATCTGCATCAGGTCAGCGAATCAGCCGTTCCTCTGCCGATTTCCATCATAAGTGACGGAGTATGGGTCGATGAAAATGTGAAACAGACGCCTTTTGATAAGCCGGTAATTGAAACGATTCTGCGCCAGAAAGGGATGACCCCAAAAGACATTCTTTTCGCCGAATATACACCTGACCAGCCACTTTATATTCAGTTAAATCATTACCCTTATGTAAAGAAAATCGATCTTGGTTAAGAAAACATAAGGCTTCGGACACAAAAAAACATGCCGCATAAATACGGCACGTTTATCAAGGATTAACGGCTGTGAGCCCTGAAATCCCCGTAGTATTCAAGTTCCTCCCGCAATTGCTGTACCGGCTCTTCACATAGAGCCATCATCGTTTTCAGACGCGAAGGTACGGCAGTCCTGAAAGTAACAGCCCTTATTCCTGAGTAGGCGGCCCGGCTGTCCTCATACCATGTATCAAAACGAGGCTGAAAAAATTCCTCGACGCAGTGATGATAGACCCAGGCCATTCGCTTACGGGCATGTTCTGCATTCAGTGTTTTCCTGGTAAGCAGCATTTTGCAGGCTTCTATCGCTTCGTCACTGTAGACGAGCAGACGCCTGAGCTGATCAAGGACAAGGGAAAGCTCACTTCGGCGAACATCATCGCCGCATTCATCAACTAGCATTTGGAGAGTGACGCTGTTTAGAAATTCCCTTGTAATATCAGCAGACTTTGTGAGCTTTTCAACAGTAACAGAAAGCTCACCTCTGACAGAATCGGTTCCCATAAAGACCTCCTTGACCTGCTGGTACTATAGGGTATGAAGCCTGTACGTAAAGAATGCTAGGATTGTTCATCAATTTGTTCCTGAAATCGTTCAAAAAATAAATCTGCTTCCCCTTCGGCATCTTCTTCGTCGGGATTTTCGGGAAGCGGAGGAAGTTCATTAATTGTTCGCAGTCCAAACTGTTCAAGGAATTCTCTGGTTGTCCCGTACAGGATCGCCCTCCCTGTACCTTCAGCCCGTCCGGCTTCTTTCACGAGCCTTTTTCCGGTAAGTGTCCGGATCGGCCGTTCAGATTTCACGCCGCGAATGTCCTCGATTTCCACTCTTGAAACCGGCTGTTTATAAGCAATGATTGCCAGTGTTTCAAGGGCTGCCTGAGATAGAGTTGCACTGGACGGGGACTGCACAAGCTTTTTGAAATATGGCGCGTGCTCCGCTTTCGTTGTAAGCTGAACAGAGTCACCGGCTTCAAGTATCTGAATCCCTCTGTCTTCACATTTGTAATCTTCTGCAAGTTCAGCAAGGCACCTCTTTACTGCAGTTATATTCAGATCGAGCACATCCGCCAGCTGCTTTTTATCAATGCCTTCTTCTCCCGAAACAAACAAAATCCCTTCCATTACGGCTTTTATCTCTTCATTTTTCACCGTTCGTCACCTCAAGTCTGATAAACAACAATTGAATCAAAATTACTGTCCTGTTCACAGCCGATCATCTTCGATTTCATCAGCTCGAGTACAGCAAGAAAGGTTACCACTTTTTGTGTACGGGACTGCTCGTCAAACAAAGATTCAAATGGCACACGTCCATGAACTCCCTCAAGCCGGCTTACAATATGTGTCATTCTGTCATCGATGGAAATCTCGTCTCTCTGGACAGTTGAATAGACGATTTTTTTCTTCTTTTTACGTGCTGCAATTTTTGAAAAAGCGTCAAGCATGTCGTATAGTGACACATCCACTTCAGAAACTTCTTTTTCATCCTCATCGGCCACAGCACTCAGGTTTGCGGCCGGTTTTGAAAAAAGATGGCTTCTTTCCACTTCTTTTTCCCGCAAATCACCAGCTGCTTCCTTATAGCGTTTGTATTCAATGAGCCGTTTCATCAGATCGTCTCTCGGGTCCTCATCGTCATGAAAGACATCCTCATCTTCGTAAACCTCTTCCTGCCTTGGTAGAAGCAGGCTGCTTTTCATCTCAAGCAGGGAGGCAGCCATCACCAGATATTCACTGGCAATATCAAGCTGGAGAACTTTCATCGTATGCACGTAATTCATATACTGGTCCGTGATTTCAGCTACTGGAATATCGTGAAGGTCAAGATCATTTTTCTGTATCAGGTGGAGCAGAAGATCAAGCGGTCCTTCAAATGCCTGCAGTTTGACGCTGTAATGCATGTCTTTTTCACCCAGTTCCTTCATATCTTCAAGCATTATATCACAGGTTTCACCCTACTGGCTGAGTGTTAAAGAAAAATCATCCTGATAAAAAATGTGTTAAAGTAGAAAACGAGATCATATGCGGAAACAGGGAGGGATGTTTGATGCAATATCCGGAGGAATACAAAGAATATCTGGTTTATTTTCAGGCAGAACGAGATCTGTTTGAATGTCACGAGGTAATGGAGGAAAAATGGAAGGAAGACCGCCAGGATCACTGGCTTGCTCTGATTCAGCTCGCCGTTTCTCTCTATCATCACCGTCAGGGGAATTTCCCGGGGGCTGTACGACTTCTGAAAAAAGTGATTGTGACTGCTGAACAGAAACCGGCTGTTTTCCGGTCCCTGGGCATTGATACAGACAAATGGCTGAACCTGATGAGAGAAAGGCTTGCCGTACTGAAAAAAAGAGAAGGCTACACATCCTTTAACCTGCCCTTCTCCGATGCAGGACTTGAACAGGATCTCATGTCCAAAAGCAGGAAAGAAGGCTTTTTGTGGGGCGAACCTGAAACTGCTGATAATAAAAATCTGGTATATAAACATAAACTGAGAGACCGTTCGGACGTTATCGAAGCCCGCAGAAAGAGCCTCATAAAAAAAAGAAAAGAAAGGGAGGCCAATTAGCCTTCCTTTCTTTTTACTATTCCTTAGGCTCTGTTAAAGTCTGTTGTTAATTTCACTCACTGCGCTCCCTTTCCGCGGGCACCGCTACAGCCTCCTCGGGAACCATGCTTCTTTCTCTGCTCGTCCCTGCGGGGTCTTCAGCCGGCGCTGTTCCGAGCGTCGCGCGTACGCTTCAATCAACAAGAGAAATATCAACATCAAGCTTTAAAATAGCCTTGCCTTAAAACACGCCCTGCTGTCAGGTTTCGGAACCTTCATAACACGACTCAATAAATGCTGTGGTGGATTTTGTGGCACATAACGTTTCCTTGAGCTCGCTTCCGAGTGCGAGAACCATTTTTCTGCCGATCCCTTCTGCGCGGTAGGACGGGTTGATCGCCAGATGATGCAGATAGGCCCGATTCCCGTCCCGCTCGATTCCCATTACGCCGACGATGGTATCCTCTTCTTTCCAGAAAAACAGCTGCCAGTCTGGGTCTTCCCTGTAATGTTTCATCGTATTCTGGAGCTTTTTCACTTTCTTTTCTCCAGGCATATAGGACAGCAGCCCCATAGCAATTTTTTCACAGTCTTGATGATACGGAATGATCATAAAGTTCCCTTCTTTTCTTACTGGTCAAGTGTTTTAGCAAGGCTGGCCATTTCAATGGCTGCGACAGCTACCTCGCCGCCTTTGTTCCCTGCTTTGGTTCCGGCACGCTCGATTGCCTGCTCAATGGTTTCTGTCGTGAGGACACCGAAGATAACCGGAATGCCGCTGGACATCGCTGCTGCCGATACACCTTTGGCCGCCTCTGAGCAGACATAATCAAAGTGAGGTGTCGAACCTCTAATAACTGTACCAAGGGTCACCACCGCATCGTACTTGCCGGATTCGGCCATTTTTTTTGCGATCAGAGGAATTTCAAATGCTCCCGGTACCCACGCAAGATCAACATCATCCTCGTTAACCCCGTGGCGTCTGAGAGCGTCCTGGGCTCCCCCCACAAGCTTACCTGTAATAAATTCGTTAAACCTCGCTGCAACAATCCCTACTTTCAGTCCTGTCCCTACAAGTTGTCCTTCATATACGTTTCCCATTCCTGATTCCTCCCTGAAATGTATTTTCATCTGTTTTAGTATGAATTATTTCTGCATGTACTAAAAGTGAAGCATATGGCCGAGCTTGTCTTTTTTCGCCTTCAGATATCGTTCGTTTGCTTTTTTATGAGGAAGCTGCAGCGGTACCCGGTCTGTTACTTCCAGATCGTAGCCTTTGAGCCCCGTTATTTTTCTCGGGTTGTTCGTAAGAAGTCTCATCTTGCTTACACCGATATCCCTGAGGATCTGAGCACCGATTCCATAGTCCCGCAGATCAGGAGCAAATCCGAGCTTCGTGTTCGCCTCGACAGTATCAAGACCTTCTTCCTGGAGCTTATAGGCTCTCATTTTATTCAGCAGACCAATACCGCGGCCCTCCTGACGCATGTAGAGGAGCACACCTTCTCCAGCCTCTTCGATCTGTTCGAGTGCAGCATGGAGCTGAGGGCCGCAGTCGCAGCGGTTGGAACCGAAAACGTCTCCGGTGAGACACTCGGAATGCACACGGACGAGAGTCGGTTTTTCCGGGTTAATCTCCCCCTTGACCAGAGCCACGTGCTCTTTACCGTCCACTACGTTGGAGTAGCCGATCGCCTTGAAGTCACCGAATTCGGTAGGCAGTGTAATCTCCACTTCCTTTTTAACAAGCTGATCCTTTCTGTTCCGGTACTGAATCAGATCCTTGATTGTAATCATTTTAAGGTCGTGCTCATCTGCAATTTTTCTCAGGTCCGGCACTCTTGCCATTGAACCGTCTTCTTTTATAATTTCGCAGATGACTCCAGCAGGAGCCGAACCGCACAGACGGGCGAGGTCTACTGCAGCCTCTGTATGGCCGGCTCTTCTGAGAACACCTCCGTCCTTGGCAATAAGCGGGAAGATATGACCCGGCTTTTTAAAATCCGTTCCTTTTGCGTTTGGATCAATCAGGGCACGAACCGTATCGGCACGCTCATGAGCGGAAATTCCCGTTGTGGTTGATTCATGATCGATACTGACAGTAAAAGCAGTTCCGTGGGGATCCGTGTTGTGATCAACCATCGGTACAAGGTTCAGTTCTGCAGCGCGTTCCCGGGTAATCGGTGTACAGACGAGCCCGCGGCCGTGTGTGATCATAAAATTAATCACTTCAGGTGTTGTTTTATCTGCAAGAGCAACAAAGTCCCCTTCGTTTTCCCGGTCTTCGTCGTCACAGACGATAACCATTTTCCCCTGCATAAGTTCGTAGATTGCTTCTTCAATCCGGTCAAATTGGATCATGTCATTCACGACCTTCCTGCTCGATTTTTTTAAAATCCGTGTTCTTTCAGAAAAGATTCGGTCAATTTGTCCGATACATCCCCATCTGCCGGAAGACGATGAAACAGAAACTGTTCAATGTACTTCGCCAGCATATCCGTTTCTATATTCACGATATCCCCAGGGCCTCTGGAGCCGATGATTGTCTCCTCGATCGTGTGGGGGATAATTGAAATCGTAAACGTACCGTCTGACGTTCCAAAGATCGTCAGGCTTGTTCCGTCTACCGCAACCGATCCCTTAAGCATCATATATTTATGAAGTTCCCCGCTCACCTGGATGTCATAATAGACAGCGTTTGCTTCTTTTCGCTTTGAGACAATCGTACCGGTGCCGTCAACGTGACCTGTTACAAAATGCCCCCCGAAGCGTCCGCCGGCAGCCATCGCCCGTTCAAGGTTCACATAGGAGCCGTTTTTTAACAGCTTAAGGCTCGTGGCACGAACCGTTTCCGGCATCAGATCAACTGAAAATGTCCGGTCTGTAAACGAAGTAACGGTGAGGCAAACCCCGTTAACCGCAATACTGTCCCCAAGTTTAACATCTGTCAGAATTCCCGGGGCTTCAATGACCATCACGATTGCTTCTCCGGTTTCCCGAATCGATTTAACTGTACCCTTTTCTTCAATAATTCCGGTAAACATGGTTCTCCTCCCTCACAGCGGTAATTTTCAGGTCGTCGCCGATGGTTTCTGTCGTTTTGATCGTAAGTTTCGCGGTATCCTCGAGCCGACCGATCCCGAGACCCGAAAAGGATGACCTTGCTTCTTTGCCGCCAATCAGGATCGGCGCGAGGTAAACAATTATCTGGTTGAACAGGCCGGATCTTAAAAAGCTGTCGTTCACCGACCCGCCTCCCTCTACGAGAAGAGAACGAATTCCGGATTCCCCAAGAAGCTCCAGCAATGGTTCGATAAGAACCGCATCCCCGGCCAGCGTCATCACCTCAGCCCCCGCCGCTTCAAGCGCGGCTTTTTTTTCTTTATTACCGTTTTCCCCTGTAATGATCCACACCGGTGCCTGTCTGTCGTGCAGCATGCCGGCGTCTGCAGGTGTACGGAGATGGTTGTCAAGAATGATCCTAACGGGATTTTTCCCGCCGCCTGGGAGTCTGACCGTAAGGGAAGGGTTATCTGCAATAACAGTATTTACACCTACTAAAATAGCGTCGTGCGTATGTCTTAGTCTGTGCACATCCTCCCTTGCCTTTTCACCGGTAATCCATTTGCTTTCACCTTTGTGCGTGGCAATTTTCCCGTCCAGGCTTGATGCGGTTTTCAATGTGACGTATGGGGTACGGCTTGTGACCGAATGAAAAAACATCCGGTTCAGTTCAAGAGCTTCCTCTTCACAAACTCCTTCCTCTACCTCGATCCCAGCTGCTTTCAGCATGCGGATGCCACGGCCGGAAACCCGTTCATCCGGATCTTTAGCGCCAATAACCACTTTGGCTACCCCAGCCTCAATGAGGGCTTTGGCACAAGGCGGTGTCCGGCCGAAATGGGCACATGGCTCAAGTGTTACATACATAACCGCGCCGCCGGCTTTTTTTCCCGCCATGGAGAGGGCATGTCGTTCAGCATGAGGTTCTCCTGCTTTTAAATGGGCACCCATTCCGATAATTTCATTATTTTTTACAAGAACGGCCCCCACAGCCGGATTGGGAGACGTCTGTCCAAGCGTCGGACGGGCAAGGCCGAGGGCCATTTTCATATAGGTTTCGTCATTCACATCGTTTGCCTCCTGTATGCTCATATATGCGGAAGGTCGTTTTTTTCACATAAAAAAACCTGAAGAGCGTCTCTTCAGGCAAAATAAACAATGGCTAATAAACCGGAGGATGGTGTACAAAAAGACACACTGGCCGAATTACAGTTCCAGTACGAAAAATAAACATACTGGTTTCCTGTTCGGATTCCGGTTTTTTCCACTGTTTCTTCTCCCATCCAGACTATACTGTCGGCCCCGGTCTTTCACCGGATCCACCGTTTCCGTATTGCTCAGCTGGAAACGGGTCACGGGCTTAAAATGAAATAATCATTTATCACCGCCGGTTGGGAATTTCACCCTGCCCCGAAGAAACATATGATGATGAAGTTTTGTATAGTATATCACAAAAATGTATAAGTGGGTCGAATTTCGCCTCAGATTTTTGAAAGCGCTTCCCGCTCGTGCTCTGCCGCATACTCGCCACACACACTTCACTCTGTTTCGAAAAGCTGTATTTGGAAAGATTGTTGTTTTATTGCGCTGCAGGCGGACGCTTTCCGCGGGCAACGCCTCAGCCTCCTCAGGAAAATCACCCTCCGGGGTCTTCAACTGTTGCTTTTCCAGCTGGAGTCGCCGCCTTCCGCTCCATATTTAATTAATAAGTATACCTCTTAGTCAGTAAACCTATATTATGCGAAGCTGACGCCAGCAGCGCGACTCCTGCGGCAACGCCGCAAAAACAAACGGACGGCGTGAAGCGAAGCTTCTGTACAGTCAATTTATAACACAATAGAAAAGACGGCCATTCCAGGCCGCCTTTCGTAGACATGATTATACTTCGTCAAACACACGCACTTCCTGCATAACATCGCCTGCTTTGATGTCGAGTACTGCGTCTATTCCTTCTGTTACCTGGCCGAAAACCGTGTGAACACCGTCAAGGTGCGGCTGAGGTTCGTGAACGATAAAGAATTGGCTGCTGCCCGTATCTTTACCTGCATGAGCCATTGAAAGCGTTCCCTGAACGTGCTTGTGCGGATTTCCCTCTGTTTCACATTTGATTGTGTTTTTGCTGCCGCCTGTTCCGTTTCCAATTGGGCAGCCGCCCTGTGCAACGAACCCTGGAATAACACGGTGGAAAGTAAGACCATCATAAAACCCTTCATTAGCAAGCTTTTCAAAGTTTTCAACAGTACCTGGAGCTGCTTCAGGGTAAAACTCAAGTTCAAGTTTGCTGCCGTTATCAAGTACAATAGTTCCTTTTTTCATATCAATCATCCTCCTGTTATTCATCATAGACATTATGTAACGCACGATCTATTTTACATCATAAAGCGGTAAAAAAGAAAGAAGCAGACCCGCTGATCCGGAAATCATCCGGAAAGCGGGCCATTATCTCCATTATGATTTTGTCTCCTGCACCTGCGCTCCAATTTGTTTTAAGGAACGATCAAGACTTGTCATGTTTTCGTAGGTTTCCCGTTGAATTACACACTGGTCCTCACCATGTCTGATAAACACTACAGGCGGACGTGCGATACGGTTGTAATTGTTAGCCATTGAATACCCATAGGCACCAGTGGAAGTAACGGCCAGAACATCACCTTGATTGAGCTCAGGCACGGTTAAATCCCATATGAGCATATCACCAGATTCACAGCATTTCCCTGCAATCGAAACCGTTTCTGTTCTGTCCTGATCTGCTTTATTGGCAGCCACGGCCTCATATTTTGCCTGGTAAAGAGCCGGACGCAGATTGTCGGTCATGCCGCCGTCAACAGAAATATAGTCTCTCACACCGGGAATGGATTTGCGCGAACCCACCGTATACAGGGTTGTGCCTGCCTCGCCTACAAGGGCTCTTCCCGGTTCAATCCAAATTTCAGGTACAGGGAACTTTCTTGCTGACGCTTCCTCTTTCACGGCGTTTACCATGGCTTTCACGTAGCTCTGAAGGGGAAGCGGCTCATCGTCCTCGTTATACCGGATGCCGAATCCGCCTCCGAGATTGACAACTTCAGGTACAAAGCCGGCAGCCGCCCGCCATTGGTCGAGGTGCCCGAACACTTCACGTACAGCAGACACAAACCCTGTCGTTTCAAAGATCTGAGATCCGATGTGACAGTGCACACCGAGAAGATTCAGACGAGAATGGTCTTGCACCTGAACAATGGCATCCTCTGCCTGGCCGCTCGTAATATCAAAACCGAATTTTGAATCCTCCTGACCGGTACTGATATATTCATGGGTGTGTGCTTCCACACCAGGCGTAATTCTGAGCAATACATTCATGTCCGTATCAAGAGCATCAGTTATTGCCATCAGCCAGGTCAGCTCATTAAAATTATCTACTACAAAACAGCCAATTCCGGCCTTTACGGCCATCTCAATTTCATCAGGCGTTTTGTTGTTACCGTGAAAATGAATCCGGTGAGGTGGAAATTCTGCCTTTAAAGCTGTATAAAGCTCTCCTCCTGAAACCACGTCCAGGCTGAGGCCGAGTTCATCCATCAGTTCGATAATAGCGATACAGCTGAATGCTTTACTGGCATAGGCGACCTGATAGCCGACTCCCTCCTCTTCGAATGCCTGTTTAAATGCTTCAGCACGGCTGCAGATATCCTCCATATCGTAGACGTAAAGCGGTGTTCCATACTTTTCGGCAAGGCGGGTTGTATCTGCTCCGTTTATTTCCAAGTGGCCATGTTCATTTATGCGATGATTGTTTTTCATCAATTTTCTCTCCTCATTTTGTCCGGTCTCGGACGAAGAAGGCTCCAGAACTCCATTGTCTGGAAGCATCTTTACAGAAAGCCAAATAAAAAAAGGCAATTAATGCACAGCACTAATTACCTTTGACGAATCTGCATGATTGCTCTTCATCATCCGGATAGTGCTCCACTGCTTTAAAGCAGTGACAGTACAGTGCATGTTCTGCACTGCCCCAGAAAAATCCGGCGGAGACGGAATTTTTCTTCGGCAAATTGACCTTTCGGCCGCCTTCACCGTGCTCCTGCACTCAGACGGACTACTCATTCGCATTGCTCCTCTACCTCATGACGTACATGAGAATGATTTAGTTGTTAGAAAAAACCTTACCACAGACCGGTAGGGATTTCAATAAAAAAGCTGCCCCGGATGACGGGACAGCACCATTTATGTTTTTGATTTCGCCTGTTTAACTGAATCGCCGGGATGCACAACACTCGGACGTTTCATTTTAGCAGGTATGGCTCTTCGGATCACAATATCGAAAAAGGCTTTTGGATAAAATGGCAGAAACGGCCAGAGGTAGGGAACGTTTAGCGACCGGATCGCTGCCAGAGAGAGAACCAGTAACGTCCCAGCAACCACAAAGCCCGGCACCTTGAACAGAACAACTGCGACGAGCAGCCCCAGCCTTATGACTCTCAAAGCAATACCGAGTTCATAGCTCGGGGTAGCAAACATCCCGATTGCGCCAACAGCCACATATAGAATGACTTCAGGTACAAACAGACCGACCTCAATCGCAATTTCACCGATCAGCAGTGCTGCAACAAGTCCGAGGGCCGTTGCCAGCGGAGACGGGGTGTGGATTGCTGCCATCCTGAGCAGTTCGATTCCCAGTTCCGCAAGAAGTATCTGAACAAAAATCGGAACATTCGTCGTTTCATCCGGTCCAATGTAATCGAAGCCTTCCGGCAGAAGTGTCGGTTCTACAACCATCAGAAGCCAGAACGGCAGGATAAACAGAGAAAAGAGCATTCCCGTAAACCGCACCCACCTAAGGAATGTACCGATAAATGGGGCCTGCCGGTATTCTTCCGCATGCTGGACGTGATGAAAGAGAGTTGTTGGCAGAATGATCACACTCGGGGAGGCATCTACAATAATAACCAGATGGCCTTCGAGAATATGAGTGGCTGCCACATCGGGTCTTTCCGTATATCTTACCAGAGGGAAGGGATTGTGCCCCTGCTTAACGATAAACTCTTCAACCACTTTATCCGCCATCGTAAGGGAATCAATGTCGATAGCCTCCAGTTCTTTTTTCACCACGTCAACGAGATCTTTTTCCACAATGCCTTCTATATAACATAGTGCAATGTCTGTCTTCGATCGTCTGCCGACCTGAAGAATTTCATTTCTCAGCCGCTCATCACGGATTCGTCGGCGTGTGAGGGCTGTATTCTGAATAATATTTTCGGTATAGCCATCACGTGATCCGCGGACCACCTTCTCCAGGTCCGGTTCTTCCGGACCCCTCCCCGGATACATTCGGGTATCGATAATGACTGCTCGCTTTTCCCCTTCAACGAATATGGAGATCAGACCGGAAAGCATCTGCTTGATGGCACCATCGATTGTTTCTTCATGCTCCACCTGCACGTGGGCAAAGTGGTTTTCAATCTGTTCGAGAACATTCCTTTTTTTTCGATCGATCGACTCGATGAGCATCAGTTCCCGGAGAATTTCAATGATGTACTGTGTATCACACAATCCGTTTACGAAGTAAATCTGGACTTCCCTGTCGAGGATATGCAGCTTCCTTACTCCGACATCAAAGCTTTTCCCGATTCCGACCCGTTCTTTCATTATTCTTTCGTTCTCACGAATATCTGATGACATAGGATGATCGATTTTAGTCTCGTCCTTATGGTTTTCCGCCACGACAGCCGCTCCTTTCCAGAATCAGTTCTAATGCCTTGGTTGTCACCGGTGCACCTTTCTCCGCCGTGTCTCTGCCGCCCATCTTTCCGAGATCCCCGATTCCGATTACAAGTGGGAGATCAAGTTCATCCAGTACATAAACCGTATCTCCTCTGATCCGGCCGATTTCCGTATCTTTAATGCCGTCCTTATCGACCCCGAATTCAGTCAGCTCCCCGTTTCTCTGGATGGAAAAATCCACCTTCGCCCACTCATGGGAAAATGATTGCGAGGCTACTGCAAGAACACCGAGTATATGTATTTCCGGATGACGGGACACGGTAAGCAGCGCCTTTTCTCCCGGCCCTTCTTCTGCGTATCCGCAATCATCGAACAAAATGATTACCGGCTCTTTTTTTGCCCGGAGTATCAGCTTAATGAGGACTTCCCCAGTTACCGGACTCGGGTTCCCGCTCGATTCTGCAATGAAGAAGCAGTCAAGTGTGTTGGCAGCAGCTTCGGCTGCAGCTCTGGCAGAAGCATCTCCATCGGTGATTAATATCACTTTCTTTTTGGTGTCCATCCTCCCAATCACCCCTTTGGTTTAAAAACAAGGGCTGTAAGAAACCCGAATAGAATAGCAGAGGACACACCGGCGGATGTGACCTCAAAGATGCCCATACCGATGCCGAGAAAACCGTACCTGTCAGCCTCCGTCATCGCTCCGTGTACGAGATAATGTCCGAAGCTCGATATCGGAAGAACAGCACCCATTCCAGCAAAGTCAATCAGCCGGTCATACAGATGAAACCCGTCCATCAGAGCCCCTCCGACGACAAATCCCCCCATGATATGGGCAGGAGACCATCTGCCAATGTCCATAAACAGCTGACCGATTACACAGAATAATCCTCCTACAGCAAATGCCATGAAGTATTCCATCTGTTAATCTCCCTCCGTTCCCATTACGAGTTCGAACTCAACTGCATGGGCAATACATGGAATTGTTTCCTTCTGCCTTACTGTTAAAGGGTTAAACAAGGCTCCCGTAGCGATACAAAGAACTTTTTTCCAGTGCTCGCTTCTCATTTTATGAAACACATAACCGTACGTAACAAGTGCACTGCACGCGGCGCCGCTTCCTCCAGCACAACCTGAAGGGTGATAGCCGAAAATGGTGTTGCCTCCGTCGAGATAACGGTCCGTAATGTAAAATCCATCCTCCTCGCAGAGTTCAAGAAACTGGCGTGATCCGAACATACTTAAATCTCCTGTGATAATCAGATCGTAATCATTTTCTGTCCGTTTTGTTTCTTCAAGGTGTCTGCGGAAAGTATGGTAAGCAGCCGGTGCCATAGCCTGACCCATGTCGAGAGGATCCTTCAACTCCCAGTCAATGACACTGCCAATCGTGACAGACCTTACAGCGATATCCCCTGGAACATCGGACAGGATAATTGCGCCCGCACCTGTCACCGTTTTCATCGCCGTTACGGGCTTTTGTCTCACATGCTCCACCGGGTAGCGGAATTGCCGTTCCGCCGCCCCGTAGTGGCTGCTCACAACGGTCAGACCTCTTTTGATAATACCGCTCTGAAGAAGGAGGGAAAGAATCGCCACTCCTTCCATGGAAGTTGCACACGCGCTGTAAAGCCCCAGGTACGGCCACGGATAATCCCGTGCGGTGTAATGACTCGTCACAGTCTGATTAAGGAGATCCCCTGCTGCAAACATTCCAATATCCTCAATGTGGCGGTTCCCTTTTTTTAATGACCGTTTTACTGCTTCCTGCATTAATGTCCGCTCAGCTTTTTCCCATGTTGTTTCCCCGCAGTAGAGGTTTGGAAAGGAATGGTCTATATACCTGCCGACAGGACCGGCCTTTTCCTGAGGTCCGGAAACACAGGCGGTTGCTTCAACATAAACAGGCTTTTCAAGTACCCATGTCTGCCGGATCTGTTTCACACTGTTCACTCTCCTTAGTTAATCAGCATCTCTACCAGCACTCTGATGAAAGAAACAAGGTAGGCCGAAGCCACACCAAACACAAGTACCACACCGGCAATTCGGAACATATTTCCTGTAATGCCGTACACTACTCCTTCAGCTCTCGCTTCCATGGCGCTCGACGTGACAGAATTTGCAAAGCCGGTAATCGGTACGATCACCCCTGCACCCCATTTTTCGGATAAGCGGTCAAAAAAACCTGCACCAGTGAGCAGGCATGCTGCGAGAATAAACGTGGAGATGACCGGATTGACAGCTTCTCTCTCTGTCAGTTGAAACCATGTGATGTACTGGTTAAACAAAAGCTGGGCGAGAGCTGCCAGTGCACCGCCTGTAAGAAAAGCCGTGAAGGCATTCCGTTTCCAGGTAGGTTTGATGATGATCTTCTTTCTCCGCTCTTCGTATCTGTCTTTTTGGATCTGCTCGGCTGTTTTCAAACGGGATCACCTCATGGAGTTAAAATAAAGCCAATGGAACAGAGAACCTGTTATTTTGCCGAGGACAATAGCAAAAAGCAGCCAGGAGATGCGGTCTGCAGCGCCTACACGCTTAGCCAGAATCGGAAACACGTTCAGTACTTCTGTCAGGGCTGCGGCAAGGAGGCCGATAAACATTCCTGCAGCAAGGCCGACAGGTACAGAAGCGATTACAGGAAGTGAGAGTCCTGGACTTCCGAGACTCATCCATGCCCCGGCAAGAGCACCTAAAATTACGGCATTTTCATAGCGGGTCACCCATGTTGACGTACAGGTGAGCTGGGCCAGCCGCGGAATAATCCCGAGCACGGTAATAAATGCAACCAGGCCGCTTCCGACCGCAATCCCGCCAGCCAGACCAACAAGAATGGTAAGCAGGTGATCAATCATTGTTCTTTTCCTGTTCGTTCGGATGTCTGTGGTTCAATGCCACATACCTGTCAATATTGTCCTGATAGTTAAACATTTCCATTTCAAGCGGGCTTGGTTCATCGTTGATCCGTTTTCTGAACAGGTGATTGAAGAAAAGAACCATTCCCAGTCCCAGTCCAAATGAATAGGGAATTTGCAGCCATAGCGGTTTATCAGTTTCTGTCCCTGTGAGGACTTTATAAAGTTTCTGATGAACTCCTGACATGCTCACATCCTCATGGAAGTTCATGATTGCAAGGGCTGATCCCACAAAAAGAAGAAACCACACTAAAGCAAACATCACCGGTTTCATCGGCTGTTTATCAACCTGATGCCAGACGATCGTCTGGACCGGACCGACAATCTGCACATCAAGGGCAGGATACTCTTTGAGTATAAGGCGGACGATCTTCATTGAATCTATGACTACCGGGCTTGAATCCGGGTCATCCATTGCCTCTGAAACAGGAAGCTTATCAAGATTTTCACTGAATTGATCGTCTGCTATTATCGAGGCGATGTTCCCCAGAGTAAGCGATGAAGGCTGCCTGACTCTGATTCTTGCCTTCATCCTGATATAGACCTGCTCCTCCACCTGCTTCACCTCCCCGGTATCCGGTATCTTTCTCCTATGCACCTGCGGCTCTGTCTTATTATGCAATAGATCTGCCATTGTCATTCACAGGATGAAAACTCATCGGCAATAAAAAGACAAGCAAAAAACCAGCCGGATCATTCCTCCAGCTGGTCTTTTAACTGCTTTAATATCTTCTTTTCTAGCCGTGAGACCTGCACCTGGGATATACCAAGCCGTTCGGCTACCTCAGACTGGGTCTTGTCCTTGTAATAGCGCAGGTATACAATCAGTCGTTCACGCTCCTCCAGTTTTTCAATGACGTCCTTAAGCGCAATTTTATCAAACCACTTTCCTTCATTCTGATCTGAGATCTGATCAAGAAGCGTAATCGGGTCCCCATCGTTTTCATACACGGTTTCGTGAATTGAAGTCAGGTTCCGGCTTGCTTCCTGGGCAAAGACCACGTCTTCGGGAGACATGTCCAGTTTTTCGGCAATCTCATTTACTTTTGGTACTCTGCCAAGCGTTTTGGTGAGCTCTTCTTTCATTTTCCGGATTTTGTTTGCACTTTCTTTAATGGACCGGCTCACTTTAACCGTTCCGTCATCACGGAGGAAACGCTGAATTTCTCCAATAATCATCGGAACCGCGTATGTGGAGAATTTAACATCATAATTCAGATCAAATTTATCGACCGATTTGATCAGGCCGATACAGCCGATCTGAAAAAGGTCATCCGGTTCGTATCCCCGGTTTAAAAAACGCTGTACTACCGACCAGACGAGGCGGGTGTTGTGACTTACGATGCGGTCTCTCGACTCCTGGTTGCCGTTCTGTGCTTCGGCAATCAGACGCTTGAGTTCCTCGTCCTTCAAAAACACCTCTTTCTTCTGTTTTACTTTAACATTCATAGCGGCACCTAATTACACATGGCTTTCTGGCCGGCAAGACGCTTTTGGAGCCTGACAGTAGTTCCGACCATAGGTTCAGAACGAATCTCAACATCGTCCATAAAATTTTCCATAATCGTAAAGCCCATGCCGCTTCTTTCAAGGTCAGGTTTGGATGTAAACAGAGGCTGCCTTGCTTCCTCCACATTGTTCATACCTACACCTTCATCCTGAATGGTAATCTTAACGGTTTCTTCATCGATTTCCGCTTCAATTCTGACCATACCGTGCTCTTCATTCGGATAACCATGGATGATCGCATTCGTTACGGCTTCACTGACGACAGTTTTAATTTCGGTAAGTTCATCCATAGTCGGATCAAGCTTGGCAATAAACGCCCCAACTGTAACCCTGGCAAACGACTCATTTTCACTGATTGCAGAAAAGCACAGTTTCATGACATTTTTCATGACGCCACCCCCAGCATAGATAGTGCACGGTTCTCGTCGGTTTCCAGACGGATAATCTTAAACAGACCTGACATATCAAACAGTCGTTTCACAGTCGGAGAAATAGAGCAGACAACCATTTCCCCTCCAAGTGACTGAATAAATTTGTAGCGCCCAAGAATAACACCAAGACCCGAACTGTCCATGAACGTCAGATTCTCAAGGTTCAGCAGCATATGTGTTAGATGATGTTCTTTCATTGCCTGGTCGACACGTTCTCTCAGCTTCATGGCCGTATGGTGATCAAGTTCTCCTTCGAGTCTGACACACAGGACGTTTTCTTTTCTTTCAAGATCGATCAGTAAACTCACAGCCCCTTCACTCCCTGTTCAAAGGTTTATGCATTCCGCCTTTGAGATAAACTTCCTCGTCTCCGGAAAACACGTAAAGAAAAATTCTCCAAGGTACCCTTATTTTCCTTTACGTATGCAAAACTAGTGAACCTTCGTCAAAGAAAGGTCAGAAGCGACGAATCATGACCTTTCTTTTCCGACCAGAACAGACGTGGTTCTTTTAATCAGCTGCCATAGTGAAGCTTCGGGAACGTCCTCGTTTATGACGAGAGGTACTTCAGAGAGCACTTTGCCTTCAAGTTTAATGGAGAGCGTTCCGACTTTATCTCCTTCTTTCAGCGGTGCTTTCAGGTTTTTATCCCATTTCACTTCTTCGGTCGTACCTTCGAGTGATTCTCCCTTTTTTGTCAGCATCGATACGTTTTCACCGGTTACAGCTTCCACTTTGTTTCTCGCGCCTTTGCTTACTTTTACCTGGTCAATGACAGTTCCTCTGTCATAATGCTTGTGGAGTTTGTACTGACTGTAGGCATAATCAAGCATTTCAGTGATCTGCCGGTTCCGATCCTTTGGTGTTGAAGCTCCCATTACAACAGCAATGACACGCATGTCCTTTTTATTTGCAGTAGCTGTCAGGCAGTACTTTGCTTCCCGTGTAAAACCAGTCTTGAGTCCATCAACTCCGGGATAGAATTTCACCAGACGGTTTGTATTTACCAGCCAGAACTTTTTATCACTGTCTGCCCGCAGATAGTCTTCGTACAGACTAGTGAACTCCGTTATTTTTTCGTACTTGAGCAATTCTCTGGCCATCATGGCCATATCATGGGAAGTCGTATAGTGATCCGGTGCCGGAAGACCGTTTGAGTTCACAAAGTTTGTATCCTTCAGTCCCAGAACGGCTGCTTTTTCGTTCATCATGTTCACAAATTCCTCTTCAGATCCTGCCAGGTGCTCCGCCATAGCAACAGATGCGTCGTTTCCAGAAGCAATTGCAATTCCCTTAAGCATTTCCTCTACCGTCATTTCCTCGCCCGGTTCCAGAAAAATCTGCGATCCCCCCATGGAGGCTGCCCGTTCACTCGTACGCACTTTTTCATCCATTGTGATACTGCCGTTATCCAGTGCTTCCATGATAAGCAGCATCGTCATGATTTTTGTCATTGAAGCGGGCGGAAGCTGTTCATTACTGTTCTTTTCGAACATAATTTCTCCTGTGTCTCTCTCAATCAGAATCGCCGAGCTTGCATCATCTGCAAGCTTAACCCCGCCCTCCTGAGCAAAGGTGCCCGGGGCAAAAATCCCTGTCATTAACGTAAAAACAATAAATACAAGCAAAACTTTTGAATACAGCTTCATAAAAAATACCTCCTTAATGGTTGGCTCTGTCAGAGCAGGTGCTGATATACACTCATAGCGCTCCATTACGCACATTCGATCCGAAAATCTGCTTCAATCAGCACTGAGCTTTAACAAAGCTTTATGGTTTATAGATTCTAAACGAAGCCTGCCTCCGGTTCTGCCTGCAGGAAGGCCGTGTTTTCTCTACCATTCTGCCCCTGTTGGAGGTGTTTATACCTTTTCAGGAGTGAAAGAAACTGGCCGCGCGAAACGATAAAAAACACTCTTTTATTGGAAAGCTTGCTGTTTTCATTACGCTGCCGCTGCAGGCCGAGTTTGCTTCGAACTGCTCCTGCGCATACGTTCCAATGCGAATTTTTAAGGGGAAGAAAAAGTTTTCCCGGTTTCCTGTACAACAAAAAACAGCCCTGCCCGCTGTTACATGTGCGGTCAAGGCTGTTTTACTCTTATTTCCGTTATTTCACTTTTTACTTCATGACATCGTAGATAAGAGGAGGTGCGTCTGTTTTATCCTGGGAGATAGTATAGGATTCGTAGATCCGTTTCACACAGTCATCTGTGTTTTCACTGTTACTGTGTACTGTAACAAGAGTCTCCCCTTCCTCTACACGATCACCGATTTTTCTGCGGAGGACAAGACCGACAGCAAGGTCAATTTCAGACTGCTTCGTTGCTCTTCCTGCACCGAGTACCATGGCGGCCGTTCCAATTTTATCTGCTACGATACCGGAGACGTATCCCGATTCTTTTGCTTTTACTTCGTATGTGTAGGCTGCCTGAGGCAGTTTTTCCGGATGTTCAATCACATCGGGATCGCCATTCTGAGACTCGGCAAATTTTTTCAGGTGTGCCAGAGCGGATCCGTCTTTCATTACGTTCTCAAGCATAGAGCGTGCCTCTTCAAGAGTTTCGGCTTTTCCGGCCAGCACCACCATATGACTTCCCAGTACCAGACAAAGTTCAGTAAGATCTTCCGGTCCCTGGCCTTTGAGTGTGTCAATCGCTTCTTTCATTTCAAGCGCGTTGCCGATTGCATAGCCAAGGGGCTGGGTCATGTCAGAAATGACGGCGGAAGTGTTGCGCCCGAGATCGTTACCTATTTTCACCATCGTTCTGGCCAGTTCCTTCGCGTCATCAAGTTCCTTCATAAAGGCACCTGAACCGGTTTTAACATCAAGTACGATGGCATCTGCACCAGAGGCAAGCTTTTTACTCATAATCGAACTTGCGATAAGCGGGATAGAGTTTACAGTTGCCGTGACATCACGAAGGGAATAAAGCTTTTTATCAGCCGGCGTAAGATCTGCAGTCTGCCCGATTACAGCGACTTTGTTACGGTTTACCAGCTCTATGAAGCGGTCGTTTGAAATCTCCACACTGAATCCGGGAATAGCTTCGAGCTTGTCGATTGTCCCCCCGGTGTGTCCAAGACCTCTTCCACTCATTTTTGCTACCGGCACCCCGGCACTTGCAACCAGTGGGGCAAGTACAAGTGTCGTCGTATCACCAACGCCTCCTGTGCTGTGCTTATCCACTTTAGTACCTTCGATCGCCGATAGATCTATTGTGTCTCCCGAATGAACGATGGCATCTGTCAGTGCAGCACTTTCCTCATCTGTCATCCCACGGAAAAATACAGCCATTGCCCATGCACTCATCTGGTAATCGGGGATTTCGTCTTTTGTGTAGCCGTCAACAATAAATTTAATTTCTTCATTCGTCAGTGTTTCTCCGTCTCGTTTCTTTTCGATCAGATCAACCATTCTCACAACCGGTCACCGTCCCTTTCTGTATAGAAAATCCTTTTCTATAAGTGAATAATCTTTCACTAAGCCGCCATTTCTGTTAAAGGCGTGCTACAATTTTTTTCACAAGTGAAAGAAAATCTGCTTTAACTTTTTCTGTTGTTTCAATGACTTCCTCATGATGAAGAGGCTGGTCAAGAATCCCGGCTGCCATATTTGAAATACAGGAAATTCCAAGAACCTTCAGTCCGCAGTGTCTGGCAACAATAACTTCAGGAACCGTACTCATGCCCACAGCGTCTCCCCCAAGTGTTCTCAGCATCTTCACCTCTGCCGGTGTTTCATAGGCAGGACCTGTGTTTCCGACATAGACGCCTTTGCGCACGCTGATGCCAGCTTCTTTTGCTGTTTCTTCTGCCAGCGCGATGCGCTCACGACAGTAAGCTTCGCTCATATCAGGAAAACGGGGACCGTCTTCTTCACTGTTAGGTCCAATCAGCGGGCTTGTCCCGAAATTGTTGATATGATCTTCAATCAGCATCAGATTACCGGGTTCAAAAGATTCGTTGATTCCGCCAGCCGCATTTGTGACAATCAGGTCTTCGACACCAAGAGCTTTCATAACCCGCACTGGGAGTGTAACCAGTTTCAGATCATACCCTTCATAAAAGTGGAAGCGGCCCTGCATGGCGATCACAGCCCGTCCTTCCAGGGTGCCCGCAACAAGCTGCCCTTTATGACCGGCAACAGTTGAAGAAGGGAAGCCGGGAATCTCTGTATAAGGTATGATGACAGCGTCTTCAATTTCCTCTGCCAGTACACCGAGCCCGGAGCCCAGAATCAGCCCGGTCTGCGGATTGCTGTTCAGTTTTCCTTCGATAAACTTAACTGCCTCGTTCATTTCCGTTTTCATAAGATCGTCCCTTTCGTTGTTTATCATTTTTATCTGTGTTCGAGTAGCTGTTTTCGGAAAGAGTGTTGTTTTTTCGCTGCAGACGGACGCTTTCCACAGGTCTACCCTCAGCCTCGTTGGGATTATCACCCTCCAGGGTCTTCATGACTGCAGAACAATGTCAGGCGCGGAAGTTAACCCGCACCTGCAAAGGGTAATGTTCCGATTACTTCAGATCTTCAAGAAAGCTTTTGCCGAATTGAGGCATGTTGATACCGAAATTATCTGCAATTGTCGCACCTATATCAGCAAAAGTCGCCCGGTCAGCAATCCTGTTCCCGCCAGTAAACGAAGGACTGTACGCTAAAAGAGGGACGTATTCCCGCGTATGATCGGTCCCGTGATGAACAGGGTCATTTCCGTGATCCGCTGTTACGATCAGAAGGTCATCATCCTTCAGAGCCTCCAGTACTTCCGGCAGCCTTGCATCATATTCTTCAAGTGCCTCACCATATCCAATTGGATCCCTGCGGTGACCAAATTTCGCATCAAAATCAACGAGGTTCAGGAAACTCAGTCCGTTAAAGTCCATCCCGATTGTCTGTACAAGCTTATCCATTCCATCCATATTTGAGGTTGTACGCAGAGATTGCGTTATTCCCTCCCCGTCATAAATATCGGAAATTTTTCCGATGGCAATGGAATCAAATCCGCCGTCCTTTAAGTCATTCATCACCGTGCGTCCGAATGGTTTGAGTGCATAGTCATGACGGTTGGCTGTCCGTTCCCACTGACCAGGCTTTCCAAGAAACGGCCGGGCAATAATTCTGCCAACCATGTATTTATCGTCAAGGGTAAGTTGTCTGGCCAGTTCACAAATTTCATATAGTTCCTTTAAAGGTACAACCTCTTCATGCGCTGCAATCTGGAGTACGGAATCTGCTGAAGTATACACAATCAGATCTCCGGTATTGAGATGATGCTCGCCAAGTTCATCCAGAATCTCCGTTCCGGAAGCAGGTTTATTTCCTGCAATCTTTCTTCCGGTACGCTCCTCCAGTTCTCTGATCAATTCATCCGGAAAGCCTTCCGGAAATGTGCGGAAGGGCTGCTCTATGTATAAACCCATGATTTCCCAGTGGCCTGTCATCGTGTCTTTGCCGTTAGACGCTTCCGCCATCCTGCCGTAATGAGCCATCGGGGTGTCTGCTTTCTCAATTCCTTTTACATCCCGAATATTCGCCAGTCCGAGTCTTCCCATGTTGGGCATCTCTAGACCGTTCATCTTTTCAGCAATATGACCCAGGGTGTCAGACCCTTTGTCGTTAAATCTATCTGCATCCGGGGCCTCTCCGATCCCGACCGAATCCATTACGATTAGAAAAACTCTGTTAAACCGCTTTCCATCCATTTTTTTACCTCCAATTTTATGAACGTGTAAACAAGATGCGCCATTTTTTCTCTCCTGCTTTACTATACCCTCACGAGGTGGATCTATAGTCCGGTAATTAGTTGTCAGAAGTCAGACCTCTTTACTGGCCAATCACCCGCTGCCGGAAGAAAAAGCTTTCAGGCCCGGGGATGATAGCTGGCATAGACATCTTTTAACCGTGTCTTTGATACATGAGTGTAGATCTGTGTAGTGGAAATATCCGCATGTCCGAGCATTTCCTGAACGGCACGCAAATCCGCACCGTTTTCAAGAAGGTGTGTGGCAAAGGAATGTCTGAGTGTATGCGGGGTCAGCTCTTTTTCAATCCTTGCATCCATTGCAAGCTGCTTTAGTATTTTCCAAAAGCCCTGCCGCGTCATCTGCCTTCCGTGATGATTAACAAAAACAACATTGTGATTGTTTTTCTTCATAAGATCTTCTCTGCTGGAACGCAAATAGGTTCGAAGCGCCTTCACTGCAGCTCCGCCGAGAGGGATAATCCGTTCCTTATTCCCTTTTCCCACACACCGGATAAAACCCATATCCAGATGCAGATCTGACAGTGTCATTGAGCATAGCTCTGTTACTCGGAGACCTGTTGCATAGAGAACCTCGAGCATCGCCTTGTTCCGAATCCCAAGCGATGAGTTTCCCGGCGATTCCAGAAGTCCTTCAACTTCCTGTGCAGAAAGAACTTTTGGAAGACGTTTTTCCGCTTTCGGAATATCAATCAGATCACTGGGATCATTATCAGAGAGTCCTTCCCGCAGGAGAAACTGGTGAAATGAACGAACAGATGACAGTTGTCTTGAAATAGTGGTGGACGCTTTTCCAAGCTCTTTCAGATTCAGCAGATAGGATACGATATTAGTTCTGTGAACATGTCTGATATCTTTAACCTGCTCCACGTTTTCCACATAATTAAGGTAAGCGGTCAGATCCCGCTCATAAGCCTGTACAGTATTAGCCGAAAGTCCTTTTTCTATTACCAGATAACGGAGGTACCTGCTCAGTTCCATCCTCATCTTCCTGTGAACGCCTCCATTTCTACTCGCCGTTCAAATAGAAAAGCCTCAGTCTTTCTGTCATTGTGCTGAGGACTGTTTCCCCCTGAACCGGCTGGATTACCCTTACAGCCTGTCCTTCCGGTTCATCATAGCGGTGGTAGTCGCTGTATGCATCGCTTACCCATAGAATACCATAATAGAAAAACAGCGTGCACCCCATAAATAAAACGAAAACAAATAACGTATCAACCATTACTTTTGCAGTTTTCACCATTTCACCCCGATTCCCCAGGCATCTTCACCTGCCTTTTTGACAGTCTAGTAAAGAATATGCCGGGGGAACTGAAGATTATACGCTTGAATTTAAAATACCGTACCAGCCGAGCCTTCAAACGGATCTCGCTGCCCTAATTGATTAAAACAGAAAAACCTTACTTTCCTTAAAAGTAAGGCTTCAGGCTCTGTCTTCCTTTTCCGGTTCCTTTTTCCCGCTGCAGCGGTGGCAGATGCCGTGAAACGTCAGGCGGTGGTCCTTTACGAGGAAGTTCCAGCGCCGTTCGACTACCTTTTCCACTTCACCCAGCAGATCCTCCTGAATTTCATCAACAGAACCGCATTCAATGCAGACGAGATGATGATGAAAATGAGTAGCTCCTTCTTTCCTCAAATCGTACCTGGAAACGCCGTCTCCAAAGTTTATTTTATCAACCACTTTAAGCTCCGTGAGCAATTCAAGCGTACGGTAGACAGTGGCCAGACCGATTTCCGGTGATTTTTCCTTTACGAGCATATACACATCCTCGGCACTGAGATGATCTTCTTCATGTTCAAGAAGAACCCGGACAGTCGCTTCCCTCTGTGGAGTCAGTTTATAACTTTGTGAATGCAGTTGTTTTTTTATCCGTTCAATCCGCTGCTCCATAATGAACTCCCCTTCACAATGCCTATTCAAACTCTATTATACTCCCGGCAAAAAAAGGGTGTCAAATAAGAATCGTTTTAATATAGTGTCTGTAATTATTATCATATAGAAAAACTTACATTATGCGAGCCATTGGACAACCGAACGAAGCAGCACAGGAGATACATAAGCTTCATAAACCGCGATGAGCGTAATAAATGCTCCTGTGAACAAAAGAAACAATGAATAGGCTGTAAAGTGCTTAAAGATCGGTTCATACCCCTTCCGGATAATCTGCCGGCATATTTTCAGCGAAAAAGAAATAGAAACAGCCGCTGTTATGATAAACACTGGAACAAGAAAGACATTCTGTGGAAAAACTGTTACAAAAGCCAGAAAGAATCCGTCTGCTCCCATCTGGCTTACGAGAAACCCAACAGTAAAACCGACAACAAGTCCTTTAAGGAACAGCATAACAAGAATTACCGGCAGTCCGATTACCGAAAGGCCTAAAAACCACATCAGTCCCAGATACTTGGCATAATACGAAAAACTCTGGCTGAAAACCGTCTGCGGTGCGGCAAGCTCTCCCTGTTCAACTTGTCCAAAAAACTGGGTCAGGTATGTGAAAAGATCATTCTTCTGGTTCACATTAAGACTGTTAACAATCACAGCGCCGAAAATGACGCCCATCATCAGTAAAACGATTGAAAACACGTAGATCGAACGGTTCTCTTCTAAATGCATGGCTATAGCCCTTCCCGGGCCGCTTTTCATCCTCCTCATCCCGTCCGCCCCTTTAGCAAAGTGTCATTTTCTTCAACCGGTACAGTGTTACTCTATGAACCGGAAGATGGTTCTATGACAAAAAGGAAGGATGGGAGAGACGGAGCATTATCCGAATCTATCACTTTTCAGTAAGACGGTAATGCTGAATCGCACAGATTGTTTTCGCATCATGAATAGTTTCGTCCCTGATCATGGAAACAGCTTCATCCAATGTTGCTTCCAGAAGTTCCACAAATTCATCTTCATCTGTTCCTGCTTTTCCCTGTGACAGGTCTTTTGCTTCATATAAATGGACGATTTCATCTGCAAATCCAGGGGAAGTGTAAAAGGACATAACTTTTTCAAGCGAGCCAGCCCTGTAACCAGTCTCTTCCTCAAGTTCCCTTGCAGCACAGGCTTTTGGATCTTCACCTTTTTCCAGTTTCCCGGCGGGGATTTCCGCAATCGACTTTTCCAGCGCTTTTCTGTACTGCTTAACAAGAATCAGTTTCCCTTCCTTGTTCACAGCAAGCACCGCCACTGCGCCGGGGTGATTGATAATTTCCCGTTTACTTTCTTTTCCATTAGGCAAAGCTACCTGATGAATACTTAAATCAATGATTCTGCCTTCATAAATAATTTCTTTTGAGGTTGTTTTTTCTTCAAGACGATCCATGTGCTTTCCGCTCCTTTGTTTTTACGGTTCTGTTTTAATACAGGCTTACATACGCTTTAGCATAGCAAACTCTGTTCCCCATAAAAAGGAGTGTTAATCATGCACGTTTATTTAAAGGAAAACGGATTTGTAATTGCAGGTAAAGTTTGGCAGGTAAAAGCCTACCTGAAACAGCTGTCAAAGGAGCATACGTCCGTCGAATCATGGATCAGTAAAGGACAGGCTCTCCCCGGAACCGGAGCTACGAAAACAGCCAATGTACTGCCGTTCCGACCCCGGTGAAAAACAGCAGATCTTTTTTGATTCCACGCTTCATTGTTGTAATATCCGATGAATGCCCTAAAACAGATTCCACCCATGGGATGATGGCTGTCTCTTCCACCTCAGGAACATGAATGCCGTCCCGGCTTCTAAGCATGGATACCGTGTGATCGGACAGATACCTGTCTGTAAGTTCTCCGGCAGGCAAAGGCAGCACACTATCCGCATAAGTGAGTTCAGTAAGGGCAGTAATCGTATGATGAGAAAGGCCGACGTGGCGCTTGCGTTTATCTGCCTGTGACAAACGCGGTGTCCAAACGGGGCATCCACCTTTTTTCCCTATCATATTGGCCCAGGAAGATTGTACAATTCCGCTGAACCCATACCTCGTACCTGTTCCCGTCACCCCCGGCCCCACTGTAATCACCAAAAGAGCCTCAGGATAATTTGTGCAGGCAAACTGCAGCGCAGTTAATAGATTGACAGCTTCAAATTTCCCTCCAAATGCCTGGCCGATTGACACGGATATAAAATCCTCCTCTTTGTGCAGACGGCTGAGGTGCCGGCTGAAAGGAAGACCCAATGATGCCTGGTCGTCGATCACTGCCAACAGTTTTCCTTCCGGTACGACATTTCTGTAAAGTTCCCATACGACAGGAAGCATACTGTGCAGTTCACACAGAAGGATACGCTTCCCCCCAAGGTCCAGTTCCTTCTCATAAACAACGCAGCCGTCACGGTATTCCGGAGATTCCACTGTAAGCACACTGTGCTGCACCGGCAGATACCGGCATTTCATTATATGTCCCGAATCATCCCCTGCAGCTGTTTCCTCTGCATGTTCTATTCCAGTAACAAAATCAGCTCCTCCGGTCCCAAGGCCAAGCAGCCCTGCCGTAATATTAACCCGCAGCCTATCGCCTGCCTTTGCTCCGGGGTACAGATCCCTGTAGAGAACAGCCGCACCGCTTCCACCGTCTGTGGCAAGCCACTGTACACGGCTGTCTTCACTGATAATTCCTATAACTGTTACTGTAATGATCCGCTGCATACCGCACCACCTTTCCCCTAAAGCCTATTCATTTATTTCCAGCCTCATACCCTTCTCATTTGAATAACCTGCCTCCTTTGTGTACGATGGAAAAAATACGTACCTAATGGAGGGAAGACTCTTGAAAAAACGGCAGATCGGTTCATCTGAACTTTATGTAAGTGAAATCGGGTTCGGCTGTATGTCCCTCTCGGACGACTACCGGGAAAATGAGCGGATTATTCATGAAGCGGTCGACATGGGAATTAATTACTTTGACACAGCCGATCTCTATGATTTCGGGTCCAATGAAGAATCAGTCGGCAGAGCCCTTAAAGGAAAACGCCAGGACGTGATTCTCGCTTCAAAGGGCGGTAATGAATGGGGCGAGGGAATTGACGGCTGGCGATGGAATCCATCAAAAAAACATCTTAAATCTGCTGTCAAAGCCAGCCTTTCCCGTCTCGGCACGGATTATCTGGATTTGTATCAGCTCCACGGCGGGACAATTGAAGACCCTATCGACGAAACGATTGAAGCGTTTGAAGAACTCGTTGAGGAGGGGCTGATCCGTTATTATGGCATTTCATCCATAAGACCGAATGTCATTAAGGAATATGTCAGCCGGTCAAATATCGTTAGTGTGATGATGCAGTACAGTCTCCTTGACCGGCGTCCGGAAGAATGGCTGCCTCTTTTCAGAGAACATAATATTTCCGTTCTTCCAAGGGGTCCGGTGGCAAAAGGACTTCTGGCAGAAGGATGGAAAAGAAAGCTCGATGACGACGGTTATCTTCAGTACAGTCGGGAAGAACTTCAGGAAATTGTACCTCAGCTGGAGAAAATTGCTGAAAGAGAAAGACTTACTCTTCACGAATTAGCGCTTCGCTATCCGCTCGCATCGAATGAAGTGGCTGCCACTGTCACCGGTGCCAGCCGTGTTTCACAAATCGAAGCAAATGCACAAGCCGGTGACATTGAACCGCTTTCTGAAACATTGATTGAAGAACTTAGGTCAGTAACAAGTGTCTCTCAATACGATAAACACAGAGATTAAAAAACACTCCCGGAAAAGCATCCGCTTTTCCGGGAGTGTTTTACTGTTCATAAATTTCCCTGGCTGTATCCAGATCTTCTGTTAGCATGTCATAATTCACCATGCCTTGCCTTCTCGTTATAATACGTCCATCCGGGTCCAGCACGTAGGTGAGCGGCATACCAATGACCTGATAGGCTTTGGCAGCTTCGTCATTTTCATCCATGAGATTTGGATAGGTCACACCGAATTCGTCAAGGAATTTGTGAATATTATCATGATCCGACTCCTGGGAAGTACGATTAAGACCGACGACGCGGACACCTTCATCATAATACTCATCGTGGATACGTGTCAGGTCGGGTTTTTCCTCCCTGCAAGGGGCACACCACGTCGCCCAGACATTCAAAATGACATAGTAACCCCTGAAGTCGGCAATCCCCATCTCCCCCTCTTCATCCACGAGCGGGAGCGGAATATCTTTTAACAGCATCCCCGGCTGAATACCTTCCTCGTCTGTTTCAATATATTGATCTGTATCCTGGGCACCGTTATCGGCGTTTTCTATTCCATCGTTTTCGAGATAAATGGCCAGTGGATCCTCAGCTGCACTGTCAGTCCGGTGATCATATATGACAAATACAGCAATCCCCAGAGCAGCGGTTAAGATAAGCAGGCTTGAAAGGTGTCTGCCTTTCATCTTGACTCCCCCTTTAATTCTCTTTTTACAGTATATCTTCTGAGCTTGGAAAACGGAATCATCCTGCCCAATTTCACATAAAGTTCAACGATTTATAATGTCCTTCTTCTGCATTCTATTTAATATGTCTTTTATATTACATTCTGCAGGCGGCGTTTACCTCCAAATATCCCTTTGATAGAATAATTTAATGAAACTGTTTCATATCTTGCATTAATAATCATAGAATATATCAAACGTTTTAGGAGACATTTTTATGAAACCTCATCAGGTAAGAGCCTTCGGAAAAGACCTCATCGGCATGGGGCTGCTTCTGTTGTTTCTAATCCTTTTTCTATTCAGTGACAGGCTGAGCAGTACCCAGTACATACAGGATCTCCCGGGAGCCTGGGTAAATGTGAACACGCTGTTTTTGAGTATCGTCATTGAAGCTGTTCCTTTTATTCTGCTTGGCGTTTTTGTGTCTGCCATGATTCAGATTTACGTGTCGGAAGAAACCATTCAGCGCTATCTCCCTAAAAATGCGATAGGGGCTTTGTTCCCGGCAGCAGTACTTGGTGCTATTTTCCCGCTCTGTGAGTGCGCCATAGTACCGGTCGTTGCCCGCCTCGTGAAAAAAGGAATGCCGCTTCATGTAGGTGTTGTTTTTCTCGTTGCTGCACCGATTCTGAATCCGATAGTATTTGCCTCCACCTTCTTTGCTTTCGGTTCAAACTGGACTCATCCAGTCCTGCTGTCACGGATGGGACTCGCGTTTATTCTTTCTATTATAATCGGTTTCGTCCTATATATGCTGTTTAAGAACACCAGACAGTTAAGAGCCCAGGCTCAGAGCCTGACTGACCACGCTCATAATCATGAACATAATCACACTCACAGCAGCGGGGGAAAACCGACATTTATGACCCGTATTAAAGAAACCGTTTATCATGCCGTCGATGAATTCTTTCTGATGGGAAAATACTTAATCCTCGGAGCGCTGATCGCAGCTATGTTTCAGACCTTTCTTGACAGGTCGCTCCTGCAGACCATCGGAGCCAACGAGTATTCATCCACGCTTGTTATGATGGGATTTGCCTATCTGCTGTCACTCTGTTCGGAAGCGGACGCTTTTGTCGCCGCTTCGTTCCCGCAGTTTTCAGCCGGCTCACTCATTGCTTTTCTTGTATACGGACCGATGCTCGACCTGAAGAATACATTTATGCTTTTCGCATACTTCCGTGTTAAATTTGTTATTGCCTTCATGATTACAGTGACAATTACCGTATTTCTATCCATTCTTTTCGTCAATCGTTTTGTACTGCCAAACTGGTATATGTGGTTTTAGGGGGAGTTTTCATTGAGAGAGTATGATTTTTCGTTTCACGCTTTTATTCAGGGGATTATCCTGATTGGATTTGCTCTACTGATGCTCTGGTTTGTTCTGAGCGGCAACATTGTTTATTATATTGCACCTAAAATGATGCCTTTTGTTTACTTTGGCCTTGTCACCTTCTTTATTCTGGGGATCGTTCAGGTGTTCAGAAGTACAAAGAAAAATGACAGCAGTGGAGCCGCATGCACCTGTGGGCATGATCACAGGATCCCTGGCCCGCCGATTGTAAAACTGCTCATCTACAGTATCTTTATCCTGCCGGTATTAATGGGGTTTGTCCTCCCGGATCGTGCCCTAGACAGTTCGGTAGCCTCTAACCGGGGAATGATATACGGAAGCGGAAATTCCCCAAGCGCAGATGCTGCCCAGGAGGCCGGGCGCCAGACTGAGGCCGCTGAAACGGCTGAAGAAGAGCAGAGTACTGCCGATGAGTACCTGGAAGACCCGGAAGGCTATATGGAAAGTCTTGAAGCTGACACATCCGGTACCGGAGAAGCACCATCGCCTGACGAGATGGATGAGCACTTTACAGTAGAGGATTTCTACGATCAGGAAGGCTTTGACCAGTATTACGTTGAGCTTGCAGAAAAGCTGAAGCATGAAGATGTCATTACCGTGACCGAAGACAACTACCTTGATATTATGACCGTAATGGATGTGCATCTTGACGAGTTCATCGGAAAAGACATCGAGATGATCGGTTTTGCGTTCCGCGAGCCTGATTTTGATGACCACCAGCTGGTTGCTGCCCGCTTTTCCATGACATGCTGTACAGCTGACGCAGGTGTTTATGGAACGCTGATTGAAAGCAGTCATGCGAAAGAAATTGAAGAGGATACCTGGATCCACGTTTACGGAACCATCAAAGAAGGGGAATACAACGGCTACCGCCTTCCTGTTATTACAGATGCCGATCTGAATGAGGTTGAAGAGCCTGATTCTCCCTATGTGTATCCAAGCTTCAGATTTTAATGGAGGCTGGGACAAAACTCAGCTAAATAGAAAGACCCTCATCGTTGGTGAGGGCCTTTTGCTTTGGGGAGCATTTAATGGTTGATTGTTCAAAAACACACTCGCTTGCCGCGGGCAAGGCTTCAGCTAACCGGGGAAGATCGAGCAAAAACCAGGTGAAAAACAAATAGAATTTGCATTAATGGCGGTGAACTTGAGAAAGTACACCGCCCGACAGGCTTATCAAACATTTTTAAACATACAAAACGGTGACAACGATCGAAAAGCGATCATTGTCACCGTTTTTTACTTAGTTAGAGACTGTTTTATCCCAAGCCCCGTTCTATTTTGTAATCGTAAGGATCGTCGTTTCTCCGCGGGAAACGTCAATGTTTTCTTCTTTTTTAAGTTCTCCTGCTTCATCACCATTTGTAATAATGATCGGCGTGATCGTGCTTTCCGCTTTTTCATTTACAAGGTCCATATCGAAAGTAATCAGTTTGTCACCAGGAGCTACTTTATCCCCTTCTTTTACAAAAGATTCAAAGCCTTCTCCCTGCATATTTACTGTTTCAATTCCGATATGAATAAGGATTTCTGCGCCGTTGACCGTCTTCAGCCCTACTGCATGCTTTGTCGGGAATACCTGCATTACTTCAGCGTGTACCGGAGCTACGACTGTTCCTTCTGTCGGTTTAATGGCTACGCCGTCCCCCATCATTTTCTCTGCAAAAGTAGGGTCAGGAACTTCTGAGAGGGGCAGCGCCTGTCCTGTCAGAGGAGCTACCAGTACATCCTTTCCGTCTGCTTCCGGCATCTTTACCTCGGCCTTCTCCTGCTTTTCTTCTTTCTTATCAAGTCCAAAAAGTTTCTTAAGCATATTGAATCACCTTTCTTTCTGATTTGTATGTACATGTTCCACGCAAAGATACATTTTAAACGACATCCGGCATTCCTGTAAACAATAAGAGACCTCCTGCCTGGATCGTTTTCCATCATCCAACCGGGGAACACGAACATTTTTTCATTGGAAATTAAATAAGTTCGTTTTTTACTCTTTTTCTGCCCGTTCCATTGTGCTATAATCAGGTCATTCATAACAAAACTCGTATAAGGGTGAGGATATGGCTCACAAGTCTCTACCAGACAACCGTAAATTGTCTGACTACGGGTGATAGGCAGAATTGCGAAAAGGACTACCTTACTATACCCCTGTCCATCAGGAGGTATGTGTCTGATTTGCAATTATTTTTATTTTCATACCTCCGGAGCCCGGTGGTGCCTTTCACTCGTCAGGAAAGGACATCAGCGGGTTTTTATCTTTTTTTTACAGGAGGCGCTTCACGTGATTAAACTTAAACAGGCGATACAGACTCAGGGAACCGTATTATCAGGGGACATACTTAAAGTTGACCAGTTTTTAAATCACGGCATTGATCCCGAACTCATGGCTGCAATCGGAAAGGAATTTACACGGCGGTTTGAAAATGATGGAATAACAAAAATCCTGACGATAGAATCCTCAGGTATCGCTCCTTCGGTCATGACCGGATTATATTTAGGGTGCCCGGTGGTTTTTGCCAGAAAACAGAAGTCAGCCATTCACCATAAAGGCCTGTTTGCGGCAGATGTCTACTCGTACACGAAGAAGACAACAAGCACGATCACTGTCGAGGCTGATAAAATCAGTGCAGACGACACCGTTCTCATCATTGATGACTTCCTTGCAAACGGACAGGCGGCTCTGGGTCTCGCTTCCATTGTTCAGGATGCAGGTGCTCGTGTGGCAGGCATCGGCATTGTCATTGAAAAGTCTTTCCAGCCGGGAAGGACTCTCCTTGACGGAGCTGGCCTAAGAGTGGAATCACTCGCCCGGATTGCTTCCCTTTCAGATGGGACGGTACGTTTTTCTGATGAGGCTGCCTGCGAGGTAAAAGTATGAGTACAAAAACGGTAAACTATCCATGGTACAGACGAGAAGACACAGATGCATTCTTTGCCCTTTTCCAGAATAATCTCGCAAATTTCGTCATCATCATCGTTACTATGCTCGGAATGGGGTTTCCCGCCTCTCTTGTATTCGGAAAGGTCATTCCCGGTGCTGCGGCGGCAGTCGTGTTCGGTAATCTCTACTATGCGTTTATGGCCAGACGTCTTGCTGCCAAGGAAAACAGAACCGATGTGACAGCCCTCTCCTATGGGATCAGTACACCTGTTATGTTCGTCTTTCTATTCGGTGTTCTTCTCCCTGCCTACACGCTGACAGGGGACGCCGAGCTGGCTTGGAAAATCGCACTCGCCGCGTGTTTTATCAGCGGTCTGATTGAGTTTCTAGCCAGTTTCACCGGTAAATGGCTGCAACGTGTACTGCCGAGAGCGGCGATGCTTGGTGCCCTTGCAGGTGTTGCTCTTACGTTTATTGCCGGTGAGATGTTATTTACCACGCTGGAAATGCCCGTTGTCGGCCTGTTTGTTCTCGTTGTCATTCTTGTCGGTCTTGTCGGCAAGGTCACGCTCCCTTTTAAGATTCCAGCTTCTTTATTTGCCATTATCGCAGGAACCGGTCTTGCATTTGCTCTGGGCTACGCGGATACCGGCGCCATTCAGAACGGACTGGCTAATCTGGGATTTTACCCGGTGCTCCCTTCGTTAGCTGTATTTGAAGGATTTGGTCTGCTGTTCACTGGTATGATTGCCCTGCTTGCGGTCATTCTGCCGATTACGATATACAATGCCATTGAGACGATGAACAACGTGGAAGCTATGAAAGCAGAAGGTGACAGCTATGATGTCCGTGAATGCCAGGCTGTCGACGGGACTGGAACCATGATTGGCGCCTTGTTCGGCGGTCTGTTTCCCACTACCGTTTATATTGCCTCTGTAGGCGCCAAATGGATGAAGGCAGGAAGAGGTTACAGCATTCTAAACGCAGCAGTTTTCTTTCTTGCCGCTTCATTTGGTCTGATTGGTGCTCTTGCAGCGGTTATTCCTGTTGCAGTTGTTGCCCCGATCCTCGTTTTCGTTGGCATCTCAATGGTCTCGGCTGCTTTTGGTAAAAACGAAACAAAATACTACCCTGCTGTTGCCATAGCCATGCTTCCCTACTTCGCCAACTACCTGATGACCCGTTTTGGAAATGACGCCGGTTCTGTTCTTCAGGAAATCTCAGGCGGCATCGTTCCTCTAGGTGAAGGGGCAATGTTTACTGGCATCCTGCTTGGAGCCATCACGGTAGCCATTATCGACCACGACTTCAAGAAGGCTGCTGTCTTCTCCTGCACTGCCGGGATCCTCAGTTTCTTCGGTTTGATGCATGCTTCCGGTCTTGCCGTTGGTGCAGCTTCGGACTATGCTCTCGGCTATTTTCTCGTTGCTGGTTTCCTTGGCGCATTTGCCCTGAAGGAAACCAAATTGTCCGCTGGAGAACAGCCTGTCTCCCGCAGGGCTGCCTAGTAAGCTTCAGGCCGATGAGCATCTGAATAACCGTGTAATGGCAGAGGCCGGGACAGAAGTGTTTTTCAGACAAAATTCCGAACACTTTCTTTATGTCCCGGCCTCTTTTTCTTCAGTTTAAATTTGTACCGGATTCATCAATTACCATCGATCATACGATAGATGGCTTCGGCGACACCTGCTTCTGTGTTTGCTCCGGTAATATAACAGCTTACAGCCTTCACTTCATCCGCTGCGTTGGCCATGGCGATTCCTGTACCTGCAGCCTTCAGCATACTTAAATCGTTGAAATTGTCACCAATGGCAGCTGTTTGATTCATAGGAATCCCCATATTCTGTGCAACCTGCTCCAGGGCCTGTCCTTTTGTCGCATGAACATGGGTAATCTCAAGGTTTTCCGAAGCGGAAGCACTAACCGCGATACTTCCTAGTTTACGAAGTCTCTCCGCTGCCTTTTCCCGCTTGCTTCCGTCTTTGGAAAAGGCGAGCAGTTTAAGAAGACTGACCCCCTGGTTAAGAATCTGATCGTAGTCTTCCGTAACCGTAACTGCCCCTTCCTTAAATCGGGCTTCCGCTACCCTCATCACCTGATCGTACGACTCGAATTCCCCCGTACTGAGCATAATGTCCGCTACAATCTGCAGACCCTTCTGCTCGTCTTCTGTATAGGAGCCCTTTCCTGTGTATATTTCGTAGTAAACCCCTTCATCTCGAAGAATGTCTGCCGCCCGTCTGTATAAAGAGCGGGACATCGTTACTTGTGAGTAAATATCCCCGTCTTTCTGTCTTATTTCTGCTCCGTTCACACAGATGAGCGGAAGCCTGATGCCTACTTCCTTTAACGGTACTACAGCTTCCGTAAAGTCACGTCCTGTTGCCACTGCAACTGTGACTCCTTTTGATTCGGCATACCGGATCGCTTCAGCATTCTTTTTTGGGATCCTTCTTTCACTATCCAATAGCGTTCCATCCATATCCGTGGCAATCAGCTTGATTCCTGACATCATATATCCTCCATTATATCGGTCCGGTACTCCCCGCAAATCAGTGTACACCCCTGCTCTTTTCACGATATAATGACAGTCAGACAGAAGGGAGTTTACATGTATGGAGAAAACCGACCGGTATCTTTTCCGTTTTTTTATTTTCTGGTACATATGCGGTGTGTTTCTGCTCAGTTTTGACCTGGTGCCTCCATGGTTAGAATGGGCAAATGTCGTGTTTTTAATTACAGCAGGCTTTCTGGCCATGCTCTTTTTTTACCGTACATACGGAAAGATTCTTGGCCTTGTTCTCATTGGCGGGATCTTCATCCTGTCTATGGCCCTTGAATCCTTCGGCGTTGCTACCGGCTTGTTCTTCGGTAACTACGAATACCGGACTGACTTTGGCCCGAAAATGATTGGTGTACCTGTTACAATTGGATTCGCCTGGGTGATGGTAATAGCCACCTCCCACGTCCTGATGAAGCCCGTTACGAATGCAACCGGAAAATTCGCCATCATTGTTTACCCTGTACTCGGCGCCTTCACAGCTACTGCGATGGACCTGATTATCGATCCTGTAGCCTATGACGTCAAAGAATACTGGGTATGGCTTGAAGGCGGCTTTTACTATGGCATTCCATTTTCCAACTATGCAGGATGGTTCATACTCAGCTTTATTCTCCACTTGATTGTATTCATACTAACTAAACGTCATAAAGGATGGCAGACAGACAGCTCGGAATGGAGTTTTCGCATGGCCTGGCTGTATGGAATGATGACAGCCATGTTCATGGCAGTCGCTGTTGTAAACGGTCTGTTCCTGGCTTTCTTCACAACGCTTGCGGCACTTATCATCGTTTATACCTTTTATTTTACTCCCCGATTCTTAGGAACCTTGAAGGAGGGCGGCCGCTATTCACAGCAGAAAACCGGCATTTGAAGCTGTTTTTTCCCTCTATAACAGACGTCTGTTAAAAAAGCATTTTCATCATGTTTCCTGTGAAAACAACTGGCGCCCCTCCGGCAGAGGCGCCCTGTTTTTAATTAATCACAGTTCCTGGTGGGACAGTCTTGTTCTGTTTCAACTGAACCGGGAACTTCTCAGGACAGACGGATATGCCCTCATGAGCGAGGAGGGCCTCAGACGCTTTCCCTTTTTCAGAAAGATCGGCGCTTTCCCTGTAAATGCCGCTTCCTATACGTCGGTTCTGCGCTCTTTGAAGGAAGCTGCAGTCCTCTTAAACAGTGGAAAGTGCTTGTTTCTTTTTCCTCAGGGTGATGAATTCCACTTGGATATAAGGCCTCTCCAGTTTCAGAGCGGGGCTGCCTTTCTTCTAAAAGAAGCACCTCATTGCGATTTGGTACCGGTCACTTTTTATCACACTCTCCTCCACGAACAGCACCCTGAGTTCTTTATCCGGGTCGGATCGTCACTTGCTTTTGATTCACAGGTCCCCCGAAAGGAGCTTACAATTCAGCTCGAAAATCAGCTTACAGAGCAGCTTGATGGGCTTAAAAACGATGTGATGAACGAGAAAACGGAGAGCTTCAGGCCTGTTGTGCGGGGCCGGGAAACCATCGGGGACCGATGGTACAGCATTAAGCAGAGTCTCCCCCGTCTCTTCGGGAGGGCCGGCCGATGACCGTATGGATTCTTACTGCGGTTCTTGCCGTCTCTATTGTGATTACGGGACTTAATACATTCCTTCTCCCACGACTGAAAACAGATCGGAAAGCGGACAGACATCCACCTTCTGTTGATGTATTTGTGCCCCTTCGCAACGAGGAACGAAACGTACCGGATTTGATTGCCAGTCTTAAGGGTCTGACAGCCCCGAATCTGACTTTTTTCCTGCTTGATGACGGTTCCTCTGACCGCACGGGAGAGCTGCTTACTGCTTTGACAGATGATGACCCCCGTTTCTATCTGCTGAAAGGGAAACCGCTTCCTGAAGCCTGGGTAGGAAAAGTACATGCCTGTCATCAGTTATCCAAAAACGGAAGCGGAGAATTTGCACTGTTTGTGGATGCTGACGTCCGGCTTGCACATGGCACAGTGGAAAGTCTGCTTTCTTGTTTTAAACGACCTGAAACAGGCCTCGTGACGGGATTTCCAAAAACACCAGCCAAAGGAGTGCTCGGGTCTCTTCTGATTCCGATGCAGCATTTTGTTGTACACTTTCATCTGCCGGTGCTTCTCGCTAATTACACGACCTTTGCCCCTGCTACTGCTGCCCATGGGGCCTTCATGATGTTCCGGCGCTCAGCCTACGAGAAAGCCGGCGGGCACAAAGCAGTAAAGTCCTCCCTTGTGGAGGATGTGCATCTTGCCCGCCAGATGAAAAAAAGCGGATATCGTGTAACACTGGCCAATGTTTCAGATGCGGTAACATGCTATATGTATGAGACAGACCGGGAAGTGTGGGAAGGTTTTTCGAAAAATCTGTTCCCGGGACTCGGTCGTTCCTTGCCCCTTGCTGTCTTTGTTACATTGTTTTATCTGTTGTTTTACACAGCTCCTGGCATATTTGCAATTTTAGTACTCCTGGGCAGCCTGGAGATGGTATGGCTCCTTCCCTATTCTCTTGGAGTCGTTCATAAGGGAATCGTCGACTGGTCTGTCAGACAGAAGCTGTGGCTGTGCATTCTGATGCCCGCTTCGGCTCTTATGACTGTCGTCCTTCTCTGGTATTCGGCTTTCCTTGGTGTGTTCAGACGGGGGTTCAGTTGGAAAGGAAGGGTTTATAAATGACGCGACAGAAAAAGATTGCTGTTATTGGCGCCGGCCTTGGGGGGCTTGCAGCATCAATCCGCCTCGCCTCGAAAGGTGCTGATGTCACACTTTATGAGAAGAACAGTTATGCCGGAGGTAAGCTTCACAGCAAAGCACTCGGCACACATACGTTTGATTTTGGACCGAATACGATTACGATGCCCCATGTGTTTCAAAATGTACTTTATGATGCCGGGGAAAATCCAGATGATTACTTCCGGTTTGACCGCCTTACCACACACACGAAAAATGTGTTCAGTGACGGCACCTCTTTTCATTTTTCCTCCGACACGGAAAAAATGGAGGAGGAGATTGCCTCGATCGATCCTGACAGCGCCCTCCGGTACAGAGAGTATCTTAAGCAGGTGGAAGATCTCTACATAAAGGCAGAGACTCATTTTCTCCGGCGCACGTTCCGTTCGTGGAAGGATTATATGTCCCTGCCCCTCGCACGGGCGCTTTTCAGTGTCAAACCGCTTACAAGTCTGGACCGCTTTCACCGGACCTTCTTCCCTGATGACCGGGTCCGCCAGGCTTTCAACCGGTATGCCACCTACATCGGATCATCTCCATACCGCTCACCTGCTACCTTCGGCCTTATCGGACATCTTGAGCTTAATGACGGTGTTTATTTTACAAGAGGCGGCAATGCCGGCATTGCCAAAGGTCTTCACCGTGCAGCGGTTAAATTAGGCGTAACCATGCACTTCAATACAGAGGTAACCGGCATTGAAGTGGCAGACAAAAAAGCCTCTGCCGTCAAAACGGATCATTACGAGCCCCTGCCTGTTGACGGCATTGTGTTAAACGGGGATCTGCTCACACAGGTTCCAGCGTTAATCGACCAGAAGAACCGGAAACATCTAACCGATGAAAAAATCAACTCCCTTAATCCTTCTATTTCAGCTTTTGTGATTCTTGCTGCTGCAGAAAAACGGTACGATCTTCATCATCATCACGTCTTCTTCACTTCCGACTACAGGAAGGAATTCAATACAATTTTTGAAGAGGGAAAGTACCCTGCTGACCCGACGATATACATTTGTACCTCTTCAAAAACAGAACCTTCACTGTCTCCCGACGGGGACAATCTGTTTATTCTTGTTAATGCGCCTCCGCTCCCGCGAAACGGTACATTAGATGATGATAAAGAACAATACGCCGGGATCGTGTTTGAGCGACTCCGGGAGAAAGGAATCGATTTATTCGGATCCCTAAAAGGAAAACAGATCATTTCTCCTGCTGATATCGCAGAAAAGTTCTATGCCTATCGTGGTTCCCTCTACGGGATAGCCTCCAATAAGCGATCTGACACATTTTTACGTCCCTTTAATCAGAGTGCCGATGTCGGCAATCTCTTTTTTGCCGGCGGCAGCACCCACCCTGGCGGCGGATCTCCGATGGTGGTACTAAGTGGCAGAAATGCTGCTGATGCTCTTCTGAACGAACTCGGGAGGCACTGACCGGCAGATTGCCTGCGGGCTTTTGAAAATGCTTTTTCAAACCACTAAACTGCCGAAAGCAGGAAAAGGCCCTCACCATTCGGTGAAGGCCTTTCTCTTCAGCTCGTTTTTATCTTCTCAGTCGTTTTAGCAGGCTTTTTAATCCGGCATGATCTCTCTCACGATTAATCAGCCTTTTACAACAGCTTTCATAATATGTGTTTTCTCTTCCGCTGAAACGAATGCCCGCTGGCGGAACACTTCGTACCCGTTATTTCTGACTGAGCGAAGAATCTCTCTGTAAAAAAGAGCTGCTGCTTTAACGGGAATTTTCGAATCAACCGGGTATTCATTAATAGAGGCGAGGCCTGCATCGTAGAATCGAAGAGCATCCTCTGCCAGCTCTTCCCACACGGCAATAAATGCCGGGCTGACCTGGCGGCTCGTCAGCATATCATGATTCAAGCCATGCTTGTCCATAACATCTTCCGGAAGATAAATACGGTCCCGTTCAAGGTCCTCTCCTACGTCCCTGAGAATATTTGTTAACTGCATGGCGATTCCAAGGGAAATGGCCCCTTCACGCAGACGGTCTTTTTTGGCAGGAGCAAGAATCGGAAGGAGCATAAGCCCGACCGTGCTTGCCACATGATACGAGTAATGCTTCACTTCTTCAAGAGCAGCGTACCGCTTTTTGATTAAGTCCATCTGCTGTCCTTCGATCATGTCGTAAAACGGCTGGACGTCCATCTCAAACCGCGAAAACGTGTCTTGAAGCGCAATCCACAGATAGTTCTTTTCCGGGATACGCCCATCAGCAAATGAATGAAACTGATCTTTAAATTTTACGATTTCAGTACCCGGATTTTCTCCTTCATCAACGATGTCATCTGCTGTTCTGCAAAATGCATAAACAGCCCACACGGCCTGGCGCTTTTCCTCCGGCAGATGGCCAAACGCTTTTGCAAACGTTTTGGAGTGACGTTCAATGACAGTACGGCAGCGGCTGTAAGCTTCATTTACCGAGAGCATGATCCTCCTCCTTCATACATCTTTAGTATTATTATTTTATCATAATTTACAACTAAACGCCTGATAAACCTCTTATGCCAGAGAATTTGCCCGCTCTTCCTTTTCCCGGATCGCTTCAGCAAGAAGCTTTGCACCCTGCATCACTATCGGGATTCCTCCGCCCGGGTGAATGGATGCACCGACGGCAAACACATTTTCCAGCCCAAAAGGCTGCAGTTGAGGGCGGAATACCCCGGACTGGAAAAGGGACGGTGCAATGCCGAAGCTTCCGCCCTGAAACAGGCCTTCCGCTTCTGCATCAACAGGTGTCCGGATTTCCTTCCAGAGGAGTTTTGATTTTATTTCAGGATCCAGGCGTGCTTCCAGTTCATCCATAATCCGATCGGCATATGCAGTATAGTCTTCCTGTGAAATACTGTTCCCTGCAGGTACAGGTACAAGCACATACACCCCGCTCTTCCCTTCAGGTGCAGTACTGTCATCAATCAATGAGGGTGAAAAGACGTAGAACGATGGATCATCCGGCAGTATACGCCTTTCAAACACATCCTCCATATTTCTGTCGAGATTCTCCGCCATAAAGAACTGATGGATGTAAGAGGTGTCAAGATGGCCTTCAATTCCCAGGTAAAGGAGAAGGCATCCGGATGAAGGTGTAAATGATCTGTTCCGCTTCTTCCCTGAATCGTTTACCAGGTTCCGGGCCACCGGGTAGTCCCCGTTAACGATGAACGTATCAAACGTTTCCCGTTTCCCGTTTACTGACAGGCTCGTCCCCTTTCTCCCCGATGTATCAATCCCTGTTACTTCCGAATGTGTACTGAGCCGGACACCGCGCCTGAGCAGCTCTCCCGTAATTTCCCTGGCGAGTCTGGCATAACCGCCTTTTACGTACCAGATACCGTGATAATGTTCGCTGAACGGTACAAGAGAGTAAATGGCAGGCGTATCATCCGGGGCACCGCCGATATAAAGTGTCTGAAAGGAAAATGCCTCTCTCAGTTTTAAAGCCTTAAAGTATTGCCGGGCCTGACTTTTCACGCTCTGATAGGCTTTGAGCTTAACGAGTGTCTTCACGTTTGCTCTGGAAAAAAAGGATGCAGGATTTCTAAAGTCCCGGTCCATAAAGGCCTTTTTTCCTTTCGTAAACCGCTCCTCCATATCATTCATATAGGCAAGAAAGGCGTCTTCCTCACCTGGAAATGAAGCACTGATTTCCTCAAGCTGCTTTTCTGTACTGCTCCATTTTGTAAAGGTGGTGCCATCCGGAAAGTGAAGCGGATAAAGGGGATCAATTCTTTCCATTTCAATGAGATCCGGGTTCATTCCTGCTTCTGATAATATAGAGCGGATCATCTCTGGAAGGAGCACAATGGTCGGGCCCTTATCAATACGGAAGCCGTCGCGCTCGACCGCAGCGAGGCGTCCTCCCATTTCACCTTCTTTTTCATAAACGGTTACTTCATGGCCTTCATTTGAAAGATAAAGTGCTGTGACAAGTCCTCCGATCCCGCCGCCGATGATGGCTGTTTTCATACTGTCACCCCCGCTTTTCCGTATTTCTCCATCAAGCCTGAAGATGTTATTCTCGCAGATTCAAAGATTGTCGGGAGTCCGCTCCCAGGATGCGTTCCCCCTCCGGTTAGCCACAGACCTTCCAGCGCTTCGAATTTATTATGCGGGCGGAAATACATCATCTGACCCAGATTGTGGGCCAGATTAAACGTTGCCCCTTTATAGACGTGTTTCTGGTGTTCCCAGTCAAGCGGTGTGAGCACGTCTTCCACTTCAAGACTGTCTCTTAATTTCTGACCGGTTTTTTTCTCTACCAGATCCCAGACGAGATCCCGGAATTCCTCTTTCTTTTCGTCCCAGTCGATTCCGCTGAAGTTATTCGGCACCGGTGCCAGAATGTACAGCGCCGCTTTCCCTTCCGGTGCTACCGTGGAATCGGTTGCCGATGCATGGTGCACATATACGGATGGGTCTTCTGACAATAGCCTGGTTTTCGTAATTTCCTCTACGTTCCTTTTGTAATCTCCCGAAAAGAAGATGGTATGATGGCCCAGGTCAACCGGTTTATTAATGCCTGCATAAATCATAAACGTGGAGCAGGAGTAATTTTTCTTTTCAAGGGATTTGCGTGAATATTTTCTTACTGCTCCCTCATCCACGAGGTTTGTCATGGCATGGGCAAAATCCGCATTCATGACAACTTCATCTGCCGTTACGGATTCTCCGCTGTCGAGCTGTAAGCCGGTCACTTTTCTGCCATCAAGGATCAGGCTTTTTATTCCTGCGTTCGTATGAATGGTTCCGCCGTGTTCCTCCACCACTCTGCCCATAGCCTCTGTCAGCCTGCTGAGACCGCCGACCGGGTGGTAAACGCCCCATTCGTGTTCCATGTAGGATAGAATGCTGAAAGCTCCCGGGCAGTCCCACGGTGACATGCCGAGGTACTTGGATTGAAATGTAAACGAAAGGCGGAGCCGCTCATCGTCGAAATAACGGCCCAGCACATCATACAGGGAACGGCCAACTTCCAGTTCAGGAAGCGCTTTTAAGCTCCTGAGCCGTGCATAATCAAACAGGCTTCCGTGCCGGTTCTGAAGCATAGGAAGCAGTCTGTTCATCTTCTTCCGCGTGTCTGTCATAAACTGTTCATAACGGGATCCGTAACCAGGGAACAGGTCTTCAATATGCTCTTTCATCTTTTCTCTGTTACTCGTTGCCCGGATCTTCATGCCGTCAAAATCCAGTTCATACATGGGATCAAGCTTTACAAGATTTACATAATCATGAAGATTTTTACCTGAAGCTTCAAAAATCTCCTCCAGAATATGCGGCATACTGAAAAATGTCGGTCCGAGGTCAAACGAAAAATCCCCCACCGTATGCCGGGATGTTCTTCCTCCTATGTAGGCCTGTTTTTCATAAACGTCTACGCTGAATCCTTTATATGTAAGCATCATCGCTGCCGCAAGGCCTCCAGGCCCTGCCCCGATTACGGCTATCTTTTTTCTTTCCTGACTCGCCATTCTGTCCACCGCCTTATCACCTTATAATCGTTTCTTTCCCTTATTCAAAAACGGTTAAACAAAAGTTATACAATATGTATATCACCTCGGGACGTTACAGGCAACGAAAACGCTCAGGGTATTTATTTCCTCTTTTCCTTTATTCGACGAAAGAAAAGAAAACGCCTGCAATGATGCAGACGTTCAGATAGATATTCCTGATTTGGTGAGCCACAGATGAAACTGCCACAGGTGGGCGATCAGCTGAGGTCCGGTCATCAGCTGACCGAAATAAGGAGCCGGATAGGAACTGCCGCGTGTATCACACAGTTCTGTAATCTTATTTACGTCAAACAGGTCAAATAAAGGGGAATCCCCCTGCTTAACGACGCCCTGCAGTGCACCTGTCACTTTTTCTGTATAAACGGGATGGTGAGTTTTCGGGTAGGGGCTTTTCTTTCTGTAAAGAATATCGTGGGGCAGAACCCCTTCCAGAGCTTTTCTTAAAATACCTTTCTCTCTGTTACCGTACATTTTCATATCCCAGGGAATGTTCCACACATATTCCACAAGGCGGTGATCGGCAAACGGGACCCTCACTTCAAGACTCGCTGCCATACTCATCCGGTCCTTCCGCTCGAGAAGCGTTGTCATGAACCAGATCATATTCACATAAAACAGAGAGCGCCGTCTGCTTTCAAGCTGGCTTTCCCCATCCAGCAGCGGCGTTTCGTTTACAGTTTCACTGTAACGCTGTTCTACGTACTGCTTCAGATTCAGTTTCTGCCGCCATTCCGGGCGCAAAAGTGATTCACGCTGATCGACTGAGCGCATCCACGGAAAAATCGATCCGTTAATCGCATCCTCGTCATGAAACCATGGATATCCACCAAAAATTTCATCGGCACACTCTCCCGAAAGCCCGACAGTGACTTCTTTTTTGATCTGTTCGCTGAACCAGAGAAGCGATGAATCAATATCCGCCATACCCGGCAGGTCTCTGGCCTCCTGGGCCGGCTCCAGATAATCAAACAGAGCTTCGTTGTTAATCACAAACCCTTTGTGATCGGAACCTAAAAAATCAGACATCACTTTGATCCAGGGCGCATCCGGGTTCGGCTGGAACCTGCTTGCCTTAAAATATTTGTCATTTTCTTCGTAGTCTATTGAAAATGTCCGCAGCGTCCCCCGCCCCTGCTCTTCAAAATAGTTTGCCGCAAGAGCGGTAAGGGCACTTGAATCCACTCCGCCGGACAGAAAGGTACAAACGGGCACGTCTGCCACCAGTTGCCTTTCAACGGTATCCTTCAGGAGACTCCGGATCCGCTCTGCTGTCTCTTCAGCCGAATCTGTGTGCCGTTCGCTTTTGACCTGCCAGTATCGTGCAGTTTTCAGCCCGGATCGTCCAAGCTTGAGAAAATGCGCCGGCCGGAGTTCCTTCATTCCTTTATATACTCCGTGGCCCGGTGTTCTGGAAGGGCACAGAGCCAGAACCTCCCGGAGTCCGGATTCGTCAACTCCGGCATTTATTTCCGGATGAGCGAGAATAGCTTTCGGCTCTGAAGCAAACATGAGACCTGAACCGTGTTCGAAGTAATACAGCGGTTTGACCCCGAGACGGTCACGGGCAATAAACAGTTCCTCCGCTTCATGATGCCATATGGCAAAGGCAAAGATTCCGTTCAGCTTCTCAACGCATGCTTCTCCCCACTCTATGAAAGAGGTGAGCAGCACTTCCGTATCCGAGTGTGATAGAAAAGTATAGCCTGTTTTCAACAGTTCGGTTCTGAGGTCTTCTGTATTATAAAGCTCACCGTTATAACAGATTGTATAAGTGCCCGATCGGGCTTTTCTGGTCATCGGCTGACCGCCGCCGGACGGATCGACAACGATTAGACGCGTGTGACCGAACCCAGCGTGATTGTCTCCCCAGACCTGTGAAGCGTCAGGACCCCGTTTGGCAAGTGTCCGGGCCATCTGTAAAAGCACGGCCTTTTCATTTGCAACCGGGCGTTTATAATCAACCCATCCTGTAATTCCGCACATGTAGTTTCCCCGCTTTCCTTTTCTGTTCATGGCACTACCACATCGTATTCAGATAAGGGAAAGAGGGTGCCCACCTGTCTGGTCGCTGATTTGGAAAACGATAAATGAGTATACCCTTCCGTCAGTTTTGCGAAGCTCTGCTGAACACTGTCCGCTCGCTTTCCGTGGCGGTGCCGGCGAGCCTTCGCGGGCTTCGCCCTGCGGGGTCTCGCCTGGCCCCTCCTGCCGCAGGAGTCTCGCTGCTGGCGTCAGCTGCGCATAATAGAGGTTTACTGGCTGAGAGGTATACTTATAAAAAAAACAAAAGTGCTTACGCCTGAAGCGTTTTTGTTTAATAAATATACAATGTCAGGAAATTATAGTTAACCAGTAAAAAGACACCGCATCACTGCCGTGTCTCTGTTAAACGTATTATTTTTTTTCAAGGCCAACCAGAAACCAGCCGCCCTCTTTAATAATCGGCTTGGACATTTTTACTTTCAGGCCGGCTTCTTTTGCTGCTTCTTCGATTTCTTTTTCCGTTGGCAGCGGATAAAGATTTTTATGCGCTGTCATGAATGTGTTAAAGGCAGCGGCAAATGTCTGGCCATGTCCTGAATCTGTGAGCGGCGAAATCACGGTGACGGTTCCTTTGTCCGAGAGAATCGACGCCACGTCCTTAAACAGAGCTGGTCTGTCTTCAGGCGGATAATAGTACAGGAGATTATGTAGCATAACCATATCCACCTGTTCTCCGGAGTTGAGAAACTCCTGCATATCTTCGTTTCGGACTTCGATCCGGCGGCTTTTCAGCTTCTCTGCCGCCTCGTCTGCCACCTCTTTACTTATTTCAATTCCCGTTAGGGTCACTTGATCGTCTGCGTCCCTTATTTTCTTAAGGTAGCCGCCGTAGCCGCAGCCGAAATCGACAATATTTCCGGGCTTGTACTTATTTACCCACTTGATCATCGGCGGGACGGACGCTTTTTCCAGGAGTGCGGACGTTTCGGCTACAACGTTTGCGAATTTATCCTCAAGGTAGGAAAGCTGCTCGTTATTTTTCATCAGATCCGGATACTGCATGAGTGTTGGAATATGGAGTTCCATCATTTCTCTCAATAGAATCCCTACAGAATCCTTACTTTTTGCTGATACAAATTTCACCATCTTTTTTTTCGATTTCACTTTACCGGTAACGGTTTTTTTCAGGTGACCCACTTCCAGGCCGACTTCGACCCAGCGAAGCAGCAACTGGCCGTTCAGTTCATCTCTTGCCGCCACTTCCTGCACTTTTGCTCCTCCGGCAAAGCTGTCAAAAAGATCGAGCTTATATCCGACATGGGCGTGCCATGTGGTCAGAAAGCTTTCATTGCTTTTCATCCAGTTTCTTGCCTGCCAGAACTTCTGAATTTCCTTCACCATAAATCCCTCCACTCATCTTCCAATACATGTAGCCGTATTTCCCTGTAACAGGAAGAGTTAAACAGTACTGGTACTGCCAGTGAAAAATAGACCGTTTACCCCAATTGTGTTTAGTGTCTCCTTATGTGAGGGGCACTAAAGACACAAAAAGACTGTCTGTGGATGGGCTGCATCCATTACAGACAGTCTTTTTGTGTCTTTTTTTACAGGTTAAAGTGTCTTCTGAGAAAACAATTTTAAAGCCTGATCCTAAAGGCCTTCTTTTTCACGAATATGAGCAAGGAGTTTCGTGCAGCCTTCCTCCACAAGCTCATACACGTAATCAAAGTTACCGGTAAAGTACGGATCAGGTACGTCATCTTCTTTTCCATCATCGACAAAATCGAGGAGACGGGCAATTTCTCCCGAGTCACCGTAGCCTTTCATCCTGGTCAGGTTTCCGACATTTTCAGCATCCATTCCTATAATGTAATCGTATTTCTGCAGATCCCCTTTGTCCACCTGCCGTGCCTGTAGACCTTCGGACTGGATACTGTTCTTTTTAAGAATACCGAGCGTGCCTTCATGAGGGGGATTACCTGTGTGCCAGTCACCAGTTCCTGCCGAGTCTGTGGTGATTTTTCCGTTAAGGCCGGCTTCGCGCACTTTGTCTTTAAAAACAGCTTCCGCCATCGGTGACCGGCAAATGTTCCCGAGACAGACAAATAGTACTTTTACCACATTGATCCGCTCCTTTATCAGCTGGTGCTTTTATTATAGCCTATTTTCAGAGCTTTTCGGTATTTGACCGCAAAAAATCAAAGCCGTGTCCATTTACCAGGTGTTACCGCTTGTTACACTCATCCCTGCACAGGTATTATAAGAACATACGTTCTTAATAGAGGTGAGAAAACGATGCATGACCGCGGGTCAATTAAATGGACGTCCATGATGCTTCCCGAACATGTGGAAAAGCTTAAGGAACTTAAAAAGGAGCACCAGCGGGTTTCTCACGGTGAGGCGGACCCCCAGGCTGAAGAAGAGTGGGATCGCCTGATTGCCGAATCCTTTAACACAGGCTGTCTGCTTCAGCTTTCTTTTATGAATGGAGAATGCGCTAATCGTGTGAGGGGACATGTAACAGGCGTGAATGCTGAGCAGGGGATGTTAACTGTCATTGAGGCGGGCGGCGTCCGGACGAGCGTCCGGTTCTCATCCGTTACCGCAGTCAGTCCTTATGAAGAGAGTTGACCGACCCGGCTTTTTATTTTGCCGGCCTTTTTTCCACCCATGGGCTCCGCACGCTCCGGTCTGACCGGAAAGTGCCCGGTCAGACTGACAGATCGTGGAGCGGCTCTACTCCATGCGTAAGGGGTTGACCGATCCGGCTTTTTATTTTGCCGGCCTTTTTTCCACCCATGGGCTCCGCACGCTCCGGTCTGACCGGAAAGTGCCCGGTCAGACTGACAGATCGTGGAGCGGCTCTACTCCATGCGTAAGGGGTTGACCGATCCGGCTTTTTATTTTGCCGGATCGGTCAACCCCTAAGATTTATGGCCGCCTGTGAGGGTGTTACGGTGTCTGGCTGTGCCTCCCTCCGCATAGGACACAGCCCTTAAAAGCGCATTCGGGCCGTGTTTCTGCCGGATATCATCCATCGCGTAACCGAGTGCCCGCTTTTTCGGACGGTCACTTTCCAGAAGACTGAGCTGAACGGAATCATCAGGATAGACGTTGGAAATGGATACGGACAGTTTGCGTACAGTTGAGCCGTCGTAAAACCGCTTCATCAGCTTCAGACAGGCTTCGTACACTTCCATTGTAATATTCGTCGGTTCCGGGATCGTGATCTGACGGGAAAAACCGCCGCCCTGTTCGTTTTTACTGTATCCCATACCAAGACTGACCGTCTGTCCTGCACGGCGTTCCCGGCGGGCTCTTGCCGCCACCTCCTCACACATCTCCAGCAGCACCCGCTTTATCTCCACTGGATCCTTATAATCCCGAAGAAGAATTTGTCCTTTTGCATAGCTGATCTGCCCGGCAAGAATCGGGGCGCCGAGTTCGGAAAGATCCACGCCCCACGCATGGTAATAAAGCTGATTTCCCATGACACCGAACGCTTTTTCCAGTTTGTCAGGAGCATAACCGGCAAGCTGGCCGACAGTGAAGATCCCCATTCGGTTCAGCCGTTTTTCCATCCGGCTTCCGATCCCCCACATTTTCTGCAGCGGGGTGACAGGCCACAGTTTTTTTTGCACATCGCCGTATGTCCACCTGGCCACCCCTCTTTTTTTCGCCTCCAGATCGAGACAAAGCTTTGACAGGAGCATGTTATCCCCGATGCCAATGGCGCACGTGAGTCCAAACCGCCGGTACAGGTCGGTCCGGATCGTCTCGGCGAGTTCCCACTCGTTTCCCCACAGCTTCTCCGTCCCGCCTACATCAAGAAAGCTTTCATCCACACTGTACGTGTGAATCGCTTCAAGAGGCACGTACCGGTGAAACAGGTCTGTCACCTGGACCGAAATATGTAAGTAGGTGGCCATCGACGCGTTCACGAGAATAATCCGGGGATCGTCCGGAATTTCAAACAGCCGGTTTCCTGTTTTAATGCCAAAATCCTTTTTTAAGGGAGGGGTGGCCGCGAGTACGACACTTCCGCTTCTTTCTGTATCCCCCACCACAGCCAGATGAACAGACAGAGGGTCTTTCCCGAGCGCAATGGCCGCACAGCTTGCGTAGAAGCTTTTCATATCCACACAGAAAATCTTCCGTTTCGGCATTGAATCGTAATCCACAGTCGTCATCCTCCCGCTTTGTTCGTTATATGTTAAGGTACGTTTAATTATAGGGGAATATACGTTCGTATTTCAACTGTAAAAATGAGGATAATATCTCTGATTATCCCCACAGGAATACAACAGTGCTATTTTTTTCTGAACTGGCTTCCGGCGGCCTTTTCCATAAGACCGGGAAAAAACTGATAAATCTTGGATCCAATATTCATCCAGCGGGGCAGGTTCAGTTCCCGCTTCGGCTTATCAATCAGATCTATTGTTCTTGATGCAACCATTTCTGCATCAAGCATATATTTTTCCACACTTTTTTCATAATCCCCCGAGGCATCTGCCCGGGCAAAAAAATTGGTTTTAACCGGTCCAGGATTAACCGTGCTCACACGGATGCCGGTACCTTCCAGTTCCATTCTCAGGCTGTTGGCAAAGGCCAGCACTGCATGCTTGGTTGCCGAATATCCACCGGATTTCGGGGTGGCCAGTTTTCCGGCCTGGGAAGCTACGTGGATGATATGCCCGCTCCCCCGTTCCCTCATACCGGGCAGGACGGCCTGGGTGCATGAAAAAAGACCGTACACATTGACTTCGAACATGTCTTTGATGTCCTGAAGCTTTGCATGTTCAAAATCATCAAAGATACCGAAGCCGGCGTTATTAATCAGGACGTCCACCGGCCCTGCTTTACTGAAAATGTTATTAAACGTACGAAAAACCGCTTCGTCATCACTCACGTCCAGTTCAAATACGAGCGGCTTAATCCCCGTTTCACGTTCAATCAGGGCAGCGCCCTCTGTTAACTTATCCAGGGATCTTGCCAGCATAACGGGCAGACCGCCTTTCCGGGCGGTCTCCCGGGCCATTTCGAATCCGAGACCACCGGAGGCACCGGTGATCGCGACAATTCGCTGATTCCAAGGTTTCATCGAGCTGTTCCTCTCTTTCCTGACTGACGATTATCTTTGTTTATTATAGCCAATACTGAAGAAGCCCGCCAACTATTTCATGCCCGCAAAGAAAGAAGGTTTCATCTTTGACGTTATTCTAGTAGAATAATAGAGGATTATAAGGGAACTATTCAGAGGAGCGAAATACATAACATGTCCAATTCAATGCCCGGGTGGAAGAAAAAACTCGACTGGTTCGTAGAGCACAAATATTTCACCTCTGTCATCATTACACTAATCATGATTAACGCAGTAGTTGTGGGCCTCGAAACGTATCCCCACCTTTATGAGGAATACCGCTCGACCTTTTTTGCCATCGATCGGATCCTCCTCGGCATTTTTGCCGTTGAGGTTGGACTTCGTATGCTGGCAGCAAGAACACTGAAGGATTTCTTTAAAAGCGGATGGAACTGGTTTGACTTTATCATCGTCTTAAGCGGTCTTCTTCTGGCAGGCGCATATTTCGTGACGGTACTCCGAATTCTCAGGGTTCTCCGTGTCTTCCGGGCCATTTCTGTCATTCCTTCGCTCAGAAGGCTTGTTGACGCCCTTCTGATGACCATTCCGGCTCTGGGAAATATCATGCTCCTGATGAGCATTATCTTTTATATTTTTGCGGTAACCGGAACGATGCTGTTCCAGGAAGTCTCACCGGAGTACTTTGGTTCGCTGCAGCTTTCCCTGCTTACCCTGTTCCAGGTAGTCACACTTGAGTCGTGGGCAAGCCAGGTTATGCGCCCGATTTTTGCAGAACTCCCCTGGTCGTGGGTCTACTTTGTCTCCTTCGTTCTTGTCGGTACATTCGTTGTCTTCAACCTCTTCATTGGTGTCATTGTAAACAATGTGGAAAAAGCCGAATCAGCTGAAGAAGAGGAGATCGACGAAACGAAAAATGAAGTGACCGAACTCCGCAGGGAGGTCGGTGAACTGAAAGATCTGCTCCGGGAGCACCTGGATCGAAACGGAAACAATAAAAGCGGCTGACCACAGGTCCCGGAAGGCGTCATGCCTGTCCGGGATTTTCTTCGACCCTCCATGTCAGATAATCTGACAAACAACGAACCTTTTTTGCGATACCTGCTATACTAGTAGAAAATCACCAAGGCGTGCAATCCGGGGAAGGGATCGATTCGATGAAGTCGTACAAAGATAAAAAAGTAATCAGCATCGGCGTGGTCAGTGAACTTACCGGCCTTTCCGAACGTCAGATCAGGTACTATGAGCAGCGGCAGCTGATCAGCCCGGAACGTTCCAAAGGCGGCACGCGGAAATATTCCTTTATGGATGTAGAACGGCTGGTGGAAATTGCAAACAAGATGGAAGACGGGATGCAGACTTTTGAAATACGAAAAGAGGAAAAGCAGAGAGCAAACCGGGAGCAGGTACGCAAAAAGATGCTCCGCGGCCAGTTGAATACCGCTTTCCCAAATCAGCGAAAATGACGCCGGCAGGCGTCATTTTTTGTTTTGATCCGGCGCAGTTTCCCATTTTCTCCGTGGTAATTCCCCTCATTGACGGTCATACTATCAGTCAGAAGTATGACACCAGGCCGCAACGGCTGAATGAAATGAGGCGGTTTTTATGAAGCAAAAGACAGTTTGGCATCACACCACCCTTCTCCTCACCATCCTTTGCGTGGCAGTGACAGCAATTACAGCCTCTCCTGGATACGCAGAAGAAAATGGGCAGGAAGCAAAGGTGGCTGTGATCATCGACGACTTTGGCGGGAACACGGGGGGTGTATATCGTTTTCTCAGATCAGAAATTCCAATTACCGTAGCCGTCATGCCGTTTCTGGACGAATCCACTGAACAGGCGGAAATGGCTCACGAACTGGGATTTGAAGTGATTGTACACCTGCCGCTGGAACCGAAAAGAGGAAAAGCATCCTGGCTCGGCCCCTTGCCTATCACCTCCGCCCTGAGTAATGAGGAAGTCAAAAACAGGGTGAGAAAAGCTATTGAGGATGTCCCTTATGCAAAAGGACTTAACAACCATATGGGGTCAAACATCGTGGGAAACAAGCGGATTATGAAAGCAATTCTAGAGGTTGCCAGGGAATATGATCTTTATGTGATCGACAGCGGAACAAGCCCCGATTCGGTGATCCCGGAATTGGCGGAAGAAATGAACCTGCGCTGGGCCGCAAGAGACACTTTTCTCGATGACAGCCGTTCGTCGAGAAACCACGTGTATAAACAGATGCTGCGCTTATGCAGTCAGGCTGAAAAGCATGGCGGTGCAATTGGAATCGGACATGTGGGCATAAAAGGGACAGATACGTTTAACGGAATTTCAGATTCCCTGGCTCATCTGAAGAACCGGAATGTCCGCATCGTCCCTGTTTCCGAACTGATTCCCACCAGTGTTGAAAAAGATCCATCGCAATTCTGGCAGCGTATAGTGGGAGGCGAAGCCGATGAATAACAGTGAAACCATTTCGTTCACGGCGAAAGACGGCACTTCTGTGACACTTCGGCCTGCTGGACCGGATGATGCCTTTGATATCATCACAAACGTGGAAGAAATCATTCAGCAGGGCCGCTATATTCAGAAAGAACATGTGAGGACGGTCGAAGAAGAGCAGTCATTCATCCGTGAAATGAGAGCAGAAAACAACATGTACACTGTGGTGGAAATTGACAAACGGGTCTACGGCATCGCCAGGCTCCTCCGGGGTGAACTGAAGATGAAGCGCCACACCGCTCTCTTCCGCACCTGGCTTGCTACACCCGCTCAGGGAAAAGGGCTGGGAAAAAAGCTGATGGAATATACGCTGGAATGGGGGAAAAAGAACGGGCTGTATAAAATCTGTCTCACCGTTTTCGCTAAAAATGAAGTGGCTGTAAACCTCTACGAACAATATGGGTTCGTCAAAGAAGGCGTGCAGAAAGACCAGGTTTTTATCGAGGGCGAATATGATGATGAAATTTTCATGGCTTATTTTATCGATGAAAATCGAAGTTAATTTGAACTGTGAAAATGTCCGCAGGTAAGTGAACACTCGGTTTAGGAATGCGGGCGGGGACAAAAAAAAGGTTCCGGCAGTAACAGGAACCTTTTTTTTTGCACGTTATAAATAGCATTTTTAAGACTATTTAAACACTTCGTGAATACCCACTTCCATAATTGCAGGCAGCTCATGGAAGGAATAAGTCATCTCCAGCCGCTCCGTCCAGCTGTGGGCACCTCTTCCAAATGGTCCAAAGTTCATTACCGGTACACTAAGCTTCTCCATAGCCTGGAGGGGCAGATCGTATGTCACTTCCCAAAGAGGCATGTTTTTGAGCATCGTATCAAGTGACCGCTTCGTATCAGGCAGCTGGAGGTAGCTGAGATCCGAAAGCCCGGGAAAATACGGGTAATCAAGCACTTCCCGATTCTGTACAGCATCCGCCTCTTCCATGACCTTTTCCACCACTTTATTCACAAGCGGATGGCCGGCAGACTCGACTGCTGGATAAAAAGGCGGCGTGTAAAAAAGGACAATCATCGGTGCCAGATCCTTACAGAATCCCGCAATGTGATGAACCGTATGAATCGTAATTTCCCTGTCGTCCAGTTGGCTTTCGTTCGCCTGAATAAACGAAACCTGCCTTTTTACTTCTTCGAGGCCGTGGTGCTTAACTGCATGATGCCACAATTCTTCATAGGTCAGGATGCGGATCTTCTTTTTCTCCGGCTCATATCCGTGAACCTGGGCGAAAGCTTTTTCCCGCTCGGAATAGGCTTTTGCTATCTGTTCCGCTGTTTCACTGGCCAGTACAAGCAACTCGTCTGTTACATCCTTCATCTGTTTTTTCATGAACAGAAGGTTAAAGAGAACCACCGCTGTATGAGGAATCTGGGTTGAGTAATCCGTCTTTAAATCCTTTTGAATCAGGCTTGTAGGCGGCGGTGTTTTCTGCACACCTTCCTTCTCCGTAAAATCAGGATTCAGTTCCAGTGCATTGTTGAGATAGGAGGCCATGAAATTTCCATTGAGCCCTGAAAACGGTTCTGCGACATGTGCTTCTTCGCCGTAGCAGTAAAAGCCCGGCAGCACTTTTCCAAGGGAACCTCTGTACACATACAGATGTTCGTCTCCGGGATACCCTGAAAAAACCGGTTCTGTATTCCAGGCCATTTTATAATCTAAATCATGGGTATCCGCAAGTTCCAGAAGTTTTCCCGCTGCTTCACGCATACCGGTGGAATTTACTTCTTCGTCCGGCACGGCAAGCATAAGAATGTTTCCGTCAAACGCTCCTTCTCCTGCCTTCTCAATCATGCGCATGCAAAGAGCAATCCCCGCTTTCATATCCATCACCCCTCTTCCGAACAGCCAGTTGCCGTTCTCGAGATCGTGCCGGACGTCTTCTGGGAGATGATCTTTGCCCGCAGTCATCTGCTCGGTAAACTCCCGCGGACGAAAGGCCAGGTGCTTCCATTCTCCATAGTCCTCTACATCCACAACATCAAGGTGCCCCATGATGATTAGCGTTTTTTTCGTTTTTTTCCTGCTTTTCACGAGAGCAGAAACGTATTTCCGTCCATCAGCAGTGTAATGGGTCTTCAAGTGTCCCTTATTCTGCTTAAAATATGAAAGACGCCTCAGCTGATAGTCAACGAATTCCATAATTCCAATTTCCTCTTCGCTTCCTGTAACACTGGCGTACTCACAAAGTGATATTGTAAGTTCTTTAAGCTGATCTCCTGTCTGCCATTTCCCCATTCAAACCCCTCCGTCTGTCAAAAAGTCATTATGCCTGCCTTGAAAAATGATTAAACAGAAGCTCCGCACGTAACCAGCTGAAGATTTTCCCTCGCCATGGTGTGATTGTTTTTCATGGAGCTCTATTCTAAAGGCTCTTTTCGAAAAGATTGTAGTTTTATTACTGCAGGCGGACGCTTTCCGCTCCTTTATGTGAAAAGCAACAACTTATCCGAATACAGCCATTCTAAAAACCAATCATCAATCATCTGCACATTCTAACGATTCGACTTTCAGTTGTTTGTCTCCTTTTTTTCGCCGAATTTTGACACTGGAAAATGAAGAAGTTTCCCTTTCGGCTTATCGATATATGCCTTATGAACTCTGTATCCCTCTTTACGGCGCTTTTCATACGTCTGTTTCGTGACAGGCCGGCGCCTTCCCCATTGAAGAGAATTGAGGTTATCCCACGAATCATGGGTTATAATCTCCTCTTTATAATAATATTCATTACCAGAAGGATAAATTTGACAAAGATAACGGACCGTCTGTTTTGTGTGCATTTTTCCATGCCTCCCTGAAAATAGTGCTCATTTACCAGTATGGATTGAAACGCTTTCTTCTAAACGGACACACAAACCGCAGGGCCCTGCCGGCATAAGGTAAATATGTAAGCGTTTACAAACGGCGTTGACTTTTTGATCAGCTTTCTCTACCATTGTACTTGGAGAAAAAATGCGTTTGATTCAACCCTTATTTTGGGTATCTAATTAATGGAATAAATGAAAGGCAGTGTCAGTTGACGGTGCATGGACTCCGGCCTTTGCCTGCCCGGCAACGTTTTTACGTGCGTAAAAAACCGGCTTGCTGCTGCATCGGCATACGTGAACTGCCAAGTTTGCCAAATAAAAAAAGAAAGTGTGCTGTAAACATGCAAAACCTACAAGAGTGTCATATACTTCAACAACCTATTCATTCATTTGTCATCCCTGCTGAAGAAGTTGCTCACGTTCAACCGGATAACTCTCTCGAACACGCTTTGCTGGTCCTTGTAAAATCCGGCTATACGGCAATACCTGTACTTGATACTTCCTATAAATTACGCGGCCTTATCAGTAAGGCACAGATTCTCGATTCCATTATAGGTCTGGAGCAGATTGAGCCGGAGCGGCTTAAAGACACAAGAGTCGGCGAGGTTATGAGCACGTCTTTTGCATGTGTAAATGAGGAATCTCCTTTCGAAAAAGCCCTGTCCCAGTCCATCAATAACCCTTTTCTGTGTGTTGAAGACCAGACCGGTTCCTTTCTCGGAATTATTACCCGCAGTAAATTACTCGCTTATCTGAATGGCTATCTGCATGACCAGAAGAAACGGAGCTGACCCCATTCTCTTTTCATCCCCGGAGACAGACACGTGTCTGTCCCGGGATTTTTTGCGTTTAGAACAGGGAGCATGTCATTCGTCACCTTCCTTAAAGTGTGGTACGATACCTTTTAGACACACGAAAGAACATTCAGGAGGTAGTATCCTTGAGCGCAAAAACCGCTTTATTTTCCCCATTAGAGATTAAAAATGTAACTATGAAAAATCGCATCGTTATGTCCCCCATGTGCATGTATTCCTGCGGACAGGAAGACGGGATGGTTAACGATTGGCATATGACTCATTATACGAGCCGGGCTGTCGGTCAGGCCGGTCTGATTGTAACAGAAGCTGTCCCTGTAACGAGACAGGGGCAGATCTCTCCTCAGGACCTGGGGATCTGGAGCGATGATCATATCCCGGGTTTGAAAAAGCTTAATTCCTCCATAAAGAAACACGGTGCAAAAACAGCGGTTCAGCTCGGTCATGCCGGGCGGAAAGCTGTATATGACGGCGAGACGATTGCCCCCTCTGCCATCGGATTCGATGAAAAAGCAAAAGTCCCTAAGGAAATGACCAGCGGTCAGATTAACAGCACGATTGATGCTTTCAGGGAAGGGGCACGGCGCGCAGCAGAGGCAGGTTATGATGTGGTTGAACTGCACGGGGCCCATGGGTACTTGATCAGCCAGTTTCTCTCTCCACTGTCAAACAGGCGGGAGGATCACTATGGCGGATCGCTTGAAAATCGATTTCGCTTCTTAAAAGAAGTGACTGAAGAGGTGAAAAAGGAATGGGACGGCCCCCTCTTTGTCCGCCTTTCCACTGATGAGTATCACCCTGAAGGAAACGGGATGGAGGATTTCGTCACGATAGCAGGCTGGCTTAAAGAGCTCGGTGTTGACCTGATCGACTGCAGTACAGGAGGCATCATCAGGACACCGATCCAGGTTTATCCCGGCTATCAGGTGAAGCATTCCGAAACGATCCGGCAGCAGGCTGGTATTAAAACCGGCGCTGTAGGACTCATCACGACAGGTGTACAGGCGGAGGAAATTCTCCAGAACGGACGAGCTGACCTTATCTTTCTGGGAAGAGAGTTTCTGAGAGATCCATACTGGCCCAGAACGGCTGCCAGAGAACTCGGGGAAGAAATTGAACCGCCGCGCCAATACGGCAGGTCCTGGTAAACCAAGAAACAAGCCCGGAGCTTTGAGCTCCCGGGCTTGTTTTAAGTCATGATGTATGTGTACTCCCTGCCAGTTTTATAACTGGATTTTTCCCAGCTGGCGCTTTCGATCCATGAACATGCCAAACAGCATCATCTTTACAAATGGTGCGGGAATCCAGGAACTGAATCTCACTTCATCCTTCATCTCGGTCCGTCCTGATCCCAATTGTCTAAAATGATGAGTATGGAGCCATAGGCGAAACGGAAACGGCACCTTCTCACCGGCATCCTGAAACAGGACACCGGGTTTGACTTTAACTATCCTGGCCTGCCAGCCGAGTGTAATGATAAGAAAATCCAATTTTAAATGGACGACCGCCCCCTCTTCCACCTGACTGTCACCGGTAACCTTCACTTTTGGAAAACCTGTGACAGCAGCCAGATTGTCATTTTGTGAAAAGAACGCCCACACCTCCTCAACCGGCTGGTCAATCTCTGTTTTATAAACAAAGTGCCCTCTGAACAATGGGAAACCGCCTCCTTCTGCTTCTCCGTTATTATGTACCCTGTTTTCTCGATTGTTACCATCTCTGTCTTACCTCAAAACGGAGCGCAATAAAAGGTATCCAGACGTTTACGTGTAAACATTTACGAGAAGCCCCTTAATGACACCCGTCCGTCTCATGACTGACAGGCCCTTTTGATCTGTCAGGACTTCCTCTGTCAGTGCAGCAAGCTCCTTGTCTGTCTTACGGACGAGTTGATGGACCTTTTCCGCCCCGGAGCGGTGCCCGCTTCTCGACTCTTCACGTTTGAGGGTAAAAGCGACAGCCGTTTTCAAAAAATCTGCCACAAGATTTTTATAATCCTGAAGATCTCGAGCTGTTCCGGAACGGGCCAGCCGCCCGGCCTGATCTTCCATTTTCAGCAGCATAGCATCAAAGCGATCTCTGGAATGTTTTTCCTGATCCTTCTGTAGCATATCCTGAAAAGCTGTGCCTGATCTGCGGGCTTTTATGTGAATTGTCCTTGGTTCTGTATGCGGTTTACCCGCCGCTTTTATCATGTCCAATACACAGTCTACTCCTTTTTCCTGAACAGATCATCCCGGAGAAAATCCTTTTCAAGGCTTGTCCCTCTGCGTTTCTGATCTCTTAAGTTGTCGCTTTTATCTTTAGAAAGCTGTGTTCCTTTAAGGAGTACGCTCTCCCCGAATTTATCCCGGATGGAGTGAACAGCTGAGGCAAGGTCATACTCTTTTTGATCCTTTTCATACGAGAACAGATCAAGCTGTTTGTGTGCCTGACCTTTTTCAACGAGGTCCATTGCCGTGATGCCCAGAAGTCTGATCGGTTCCTGATTCCAGTATTCTTCGAAAAGGCGCCAGGATGCTTCCAGAAGATCCGCATGCGTACTCACCGGATTCTGAAGCTTTCTGCTGCGGGTAATCGTTTTCCAGTCATGGTAACGGATCGTCAGTTGGACATTACCGGCGTATACTTCCTTTTTTCTCATTCTTCTTGCTACAGAGTCTGCCAGATTCATTAATATTTTCCTTATTTTTGCACGATCTGTTATATCTGACGGCATCGTTGTGGAATTTCCGATACTTTTAAATTCACTTACAGCGTCAGGATCCACCGGTCTCGAATCAATGCCGCAGGCCCGTTCATTAAGCTTTAGACCCGCGATACCCAGGTGGTTCTTCAGCGAATCGCGGTCCGCAAGAGCCAGGTCGCCAATCGTATGAATCCCGAGCTTTTTCAGTTTGTCACTCGTTTTTTCACCGACACCGTGCATCTCAATCGTTTTAAGCGGCCAGAGAACGTCTTGTACCTGACGCTTCCTCAGCACCGTAATCCCCATCGGTTTTTTCATATCACTGGCCATTTTCGCCAGGAATTTATTTGGCGCCACTCCGATGCTGGATGGCAGACTCAGCTCATTAGCAAGCCGCTTTTGTATATATTCTGCTGTTTTGACAGCCTGATCCGGGCGTATCGAATCCGATATATCCATATAACCTTCATCGATACTCACCGGCTCCACCAGCGGTGTAATTTCATAGAGAAGCTGAAACATGGAGGATGAGGCTTTCCGGTATTTATCAAAATCCGGTTTACGGACAATGAGGTCCGGGCAGTGACGTTTCGCCTCCCACAGCGGCATGGGTGGTTTTACTCCCTTTGCCCTCGCCTCATAGCTTGCTGTGACGACAATCCCCCTCCGTTCCTCAACATTTCCTGCAATAGCAAGTGGTTTTCCTTTGAGAGAAGGATCCCATGCTGCCTCCACAGAGGCGTAAAAGCTGTTCATATCAACATGAAAAATAATTCTGCCCCGGGCAGGTGTGCTTTTCCGTTTCACCGAACTCCCTCCTGATTCCATGATGAATCGGCCGACACAAAAAAGCAACTTTTCACTTCCGTTTTTACTTAAATCACAAAAAAGACAGAGACCTGGGACAAGAATGTGTTGAAGGATGAAAATCCGAAAAATCTGTATGCAGCGCAACTAACCGCTCCTGAAAGATACGCTGCTTTCCGCGGGAAGCGGCTGAACCTCCGCGCGCTTCGCCCTGCGGGGTCTCACCTGCGCTTTTCCTCCCGCAGGAGTCAGCGTATCTTTCTTTCTCTTTACAGCGTTTTGTTCGGATTTTAACCTTAACACTTTACTTATGTCCCAGGCTCCAGTGTATATCAGGAATGAAAAGCAGTAAAAGGCTTTCAAAAATATTCAGATATGTTATGATAGATGAAATACAATTGAAAGGTGGTCAAAAAAATGACGTTTATTGTCTCTGATAAGACGACCATCTATGATTCGGTTCTTTATTTAGTTGTTGAGACACTGGCCCACTACGCGGAAAACGAATGGCCTTCACCTTCTATAGAGCAACTCTCAGATAAAACAGGTTATTCCGAGGAATTAATCCTTGAATCTCTTGAATTCGGAGAAACGGGAGAGCCCCCAGGACTGCTGCAATAACTGTCCGGGAGGCTCTTTTTTTATATTTTTTCAGCTCTGTGCAATGCGGCTTCTGCATCGTCTATACCTGTTTTACTTTCGTATTCTGATGTCGTCCGTTCCACCCACTCCACAAATTCCTCACCATGAAAATGACGGTTTGCTTCTCTGTGAAACGCCACCAGTTCCTCGATAAATTCAGGTTTCTCCTTTTGATATTCCTGTATAAACTCAAACAGTTCAAATGAAGCCGACTGTGTCTGTTTACGCTTTTGATGACCCTGATCTGTAAGCTTCACATAGGAAACCCTAAGATCGCTTTCATCTTTCTCAACCAGTACAAGACCTTTATTAACCAGGCGTTTGATAACCTGCATCACGGTAGATCGATCCCAGAGCCCTACTTTTGCAATTGTGGAGATGGATGCCCGTTCTTCAAGATAAACGATCCACATGATGTGCTGTTCTGCCAGGGTCAGACCCAGCTCTTTTGCGCCGGCCTGCCATTCTTCTTCCAGTGTTTTTGCCATTCCCCGAATATAATTCATCAGCAGATGGTTTTTATAATTCACGGTCATCAAGGTCACTTCCCTCTCGATTCAATAGTTTACTTGCGACTCTTTCACATAGTACCATAATTCGCCAAATAAAGCCTTGGTTCCGCACATTTAACACATTATTTTACAGTTTTCAATCCGTTCCCCATAAAAAAACTCCCGGCGTCCTTTATGCCGGGAGTGTCAGATCAAGCTTCGGCTGCTTCCTTAATAAGGGCAACCACCAGTTCTGCTGATTTATTTAATTCTTCAATCGGCATCCGTTCATTCGTGGTATGAATCTCTTCATAGCCGATACCGAGGTTAATTGTCGGAACCCCATGGCCCGCAATGATATTAGCATCACTGCCGCCCCCGCTTTGAAGAAGCTTCGGTTCACGGCCGACAGCTTTCACAGCACGCTTGGCTGTTTCCACGATCTCATCCCCGTCTTCATGCTTAAAGCCGGCATACATAACATCGATGTCCAGCTCCACACGACCGCCCATTTCAGCAGCCGTTTCTTCAAATGCCGCTTTCATCTTCTCAACCTGAGCTTCCATTTTCTCACCTACAAGAGAGCGGGCTTCGGCAAGGATGTCCACTCGGTCGCAGACAATATTCGTCTGGCTTCCGCCTTCGAAACGGCCGATATTCGCTGTCGTTTCTTCATCAATTCTGCCGAGGGGCATGCGTGCTATCGCCTTAGATGCAAGCGTGATGGCCGACACACCTTTTTCCGGTGCAACTCCTGCGTGAGCCGTTTTGCCGTAAACAGTGGCATTGACTTTGGCCTGGGTCGGGGCAGCGATAATAATGTTGCCGACTTCACCGTCGCTGTCGAGGGCAAAACCGTAGCTTGCTTTAATATCAGCCGGGTCAAGGGCTTTCGCACCGACAAGCCCGGATTCCTCCCCAACGGTAATAATGAACTGGACAGTACCATGGGGAACCTCGTTTTCCTGGATTGTGCGGATCGCTTCAAGCATGGCTGCAAGGCCTGCTTTATCATCGGCACCAAGAATCGTGGTGCCGTCAGTTTTTATGTATCCGTCTTCTTCGATTGGTTTAATTCCCTTCCCGGGAACAACCGTATCCATGTGAGAGGTAAAATAGATGGTCTCTCCCCCGGTATTGCCTTCAAGGGTACAGATCAGATTGCCGGCACCGTGTCCGGTTACTGCTGTGGTGTCATCTTCTTTTACATGCAGGCCCAGTGCTTCAAATTTTTCCTTAAGCACCTTTGCAACAGCTGATTCATACTTAGTTTCAGAATCAATTTGTACAAGTTCCTTAAATTCCTCGAGAAGTCGTTCGTGATTAATCATGTTCTGGCCTCCAATTTACATTTTCCCATACAGTATATCAAACGTAAGCACCAATGTCCTAAAGGGGAATGTTCCCGTGCTTTTTCGGTGGCCTTTCTTCTGTTTTACGCTCAAGCATATCGAGACTCTGGATCAGTTTGATCCGCGTTTCCCTCGGATCGATCACATCATCGACCATACCGTTTGCTGCAGCCACGTACGGATTGGCAAACTTCTCCCGGTACTCCTCAATTTTAGCCTGACGGGTTTCCTCGGGATTTTCACTTTCCCTGATTTCTTTGGCAAAAATAATGTTGGCCGCACCGTGGGGTCCCATAACAGCGATTTCAGCATTCGGCCACGCGAAGACCAGGTCAGCCCCGATCGCCTTACTGTTTAATGCCACATAGGCCCCGCCGTACGCTTTTCTCGTAATTACAGTGATTTTCGGCACTGTCGCTTCAGAGTAGGCGTACAGAATTTTGGCTCCGTGCCTGATAATGCCTCCGTGCTCCTGCTTTACACCAGGGAAAAATCCGGTCACGTCCTCAAAAGTAATCAGCGGGATGTTAAAACAGTCACACAATCTGATAAATCGTGATATTTTGTCAGATGAATTAATATCGAGTCCTCCAGCCATGACTTTCGGCTGGTTTGCTACCAGACCGACTGAGCGTCCGTTCACTCTGGCGAAGCCGATCACTGCGTTTTTCGCAAATGACGCCTGCACTTCCATAAAGGAGCCTTCATCAACGACCATTTCAAGAACTTTTCTCACATCGTAGGGTCTGGAAGAATCGAAGGGCACGATATCGGGAATGTCCGGAAGAAAGTCTTCCCTTTCCTGATGCTCCTGTTTCGGAGGGCGTTCTTCATTATGCTGAGGAAGATAGCTCAGGAGGGCTCTCACCTGCTCAAGCGCCTGCTGCTCACTTTCACACGTAAAGTGGGCATTACCACTGATCGCACCATGCACAGAAGCTCCGCCCAGTTCCTCAGAGCTGATTTTCTCACCGGTTACCGTTTCAATAACTTTTGGTCCGGTAATAAACATCTGGCTCGTTTTTTCAACCATAAAAACGAAATCGGTAATTGCCGGAGAATACACCGCTCCGCCTGCACAAGGTCCCATAATAACTGAAATCTGCGGAATAACACCGGAATAGATGGAGTTTCTGTAAAATACATGTCCATATCCGTCGAGGGAAAGGACGCCTTCCTGAATCCGGGCACCGCCGGAATCGTTGAGACCGACAAAAGGAGCCTTGTTCTTTACAGCCAGATCCATGGCTGCTGCGATTTTCTTTGCGTGCATCTCTCCCAGCGCTCCACCGTACACCGTAAAGTCCTGGGCAAATAAAAAGATGAGACGCCCATTCACTTTTCCGTAACCGGTGACAACTCCCTCCCCCGGCGCAGATCCAGGCTGCATGCCAAAGTCACTGTTACGGTGCTCAATATAAGGATTCAATTCAGTGAAAGTCCCCTCATCCAGTAGAAGGTCAATCCGCTCTCTTGCGGTTAATTTCCCTTTTTCATGTTGCTTGTCAATCCGGGCATCACCCCCGCCGAGTTCAATCGCCCGCCGTTTATCGTACAGTTCGTTAATTTTATCAAACATATCCATTATGCTTCCACACCTTCTTCCAATCCTTCGGGCTCGCACAGTTCCACCAGCACCCCTTTTGCTGCTTTGGGATGAAGGAAGGCAATCGGATATCCTCCGGCACCTTTAACTGGTGTTTCATTTAAAATCGGCAGCCCTTCTTTTTTCAGCTGTGCCAGCCGGGCCTCCAGGCTGTCTGTTGAAAAAGCAATATGATGAATTCCTTCTCCCCGTTTTTCAATAAATTTAGCAACGGGACTTTCCTCATTCAGCGGCTCGAGCAGCTCAAGTTTAGTATTACCCAGAGGTATGAACGCCACCTTTACTCCCTGCTCAGGCACTTCGACGGTTGCATCCGCTTTAAGGTGGAGATGATCAGCATAAAAAGTCATCGCCTCATCAATCGAACGGACGGCAATCCCGATGTGATCAACACCTGCAGGCGGTTCAAGCACATCGTCACCTGCCTCACCTCTGTTTTCACGAACAGCCTGTTCCACAAAAGCTGCTACTGCTTTAACTGAAGTACCCGGTGTGAAGATTTTTCTGATTCCGTTTTCCTCCAGCCTCACAGCATCCGGTCTCGGGATCACGCCTCCCCCGAAAACGATCATATCTTCCGCTTGTTCTTCTTTTAACAGACGAAGTACCTCCGGAAACAGGACGTTATGTGCACCGGAAAGACACGAAAGCCCGATTGCATCGACATCTTCCTGCAATGCTGCCCTGACAATCTGCTTCGGTGTCTGCCTTAGCCCGGTGTATATGACTTCCATCCCTGCATCCCTGAGACCCTGTGCGATAACAAGGGCGCCCCTGTCATGCCCATCCAGACCGGGTTTGGCTATAAGAACTCTGATTTTTCGTTTCATGTATGTTCGCCTCCTACTGGTTCTATCCCTGGTATTCTCCAAAAACTTCTCTAAGCACACCGCTGATTTCACCTACGGTGGCGTAGCACCGCACAGCTTCCTTAATAAACGGCATTAGATTTGAGTGTCCTTCTGCATGATACTTGAGTTCTGCCAGTGCCTTTTCAACTTTTGCACTGTCCCGTTCAGAGCGGAGACGGCCCAGACTTGCCAGCTGTCCCTCTACAAACGTGTCATCCACTTCCAGAAGTTCCGGCTCCGGTTCTTCATCAAGCTTGTAACGGTTAACGCCCACTACCACTTCATCTTCGTTCTCAATCCGTTTCTGTGTATCATAAGCCGCACGCTGAATTTCACGTTTCATATACTGCTGATCCACAGCAGCCACAGCTCCGCCTCTTTTATCGATCTCATCCATATAATTCTGCGCTTCTTTTTCCATCTCGTCCGTCAGAGACTCAACGTAATAAGATCCGCCAAGGGGATCCACCGTATCGGCAACACCTGTTTCATTTGCAATGATCTGCTGGGTGCGAAGGGCTATTCTTGCCGAATCCTCTGTCGGCAGGGCAAGTGCTTCATCCTTTGCGTTGGTGTGGAGACTCTGCGTACCGCCAAGAACGGCGGCAAGGGCCTGAAGGGCCACCCTCACGATGTTATTGTCCGGCTGCTGGGCTGTCAGCGTTGAGCCGGCAACCTGTGTATGAAACCGGAGCTGCAAGCTTCTCTCGTCTTTCGCCCCGTATTCCTCTTTCATAATTCGCGCCCACATCCGGCGGGCCGCACGGAATTTGGCTACTTCCTCAAAGAAGTGGTTGTGGCCGTTGAAGAAAAATGCGAGTCTTGGGGCAAATGCGTCAATGTCCAATCCCGCTTTCAGAGCCGCATCCACGTATGCCCTGGCATTGGCAAGAGTGAAAGCGAGTTCCTGTACGGCGTTGGCCCCTGCTTCCCTGATATGATAACCACTGATACTGATTGTGTTAAATTTCGGCGCATAGTCTGTACAATAGGAGAAGATATCAGTTATAAGCCGCATGGACGACTCAGGCGGGTAAATATATGTGCCTCTGGCAATGTATTCTTTTAAAATGTCATTTTGGATTGTGCCCTGTATTTTTTCCATGGAAACACCCTGCTTCTCAGCAACCACCATATACATGGCAAGCAGGATGGAGGCAGGGGCATTAATGGTCATGGATGTACTTACCTGGTCAAGCCCGATGCCTTCAAAAAGCTGTTCCATGTCTTCAAGGGAATCGATAGCCACACCGACTTTTCCTACTTCACCGAGGGCCATAGGGTCATCGGAGTCATATCCAATCTGAGTGGGAAGATCAAATGCCACACTAAGGCCCGTCTGACCCTGCTCAAGCAGATAACGGAAACGCCGGTTCGTTTCCTTTGCAGAACCAAATCCGGCATACTGACGCATCGTCCAGTGCCGTCCGCGATACATTGTGTTCCGAATTCCCCGTGTGTATGGATACTCGCCTGGAAGGCCCAGCTGTACTTTATATTGATCATCCGTGTCTCCCGGGACATACACCCGTTCTACCGGAATTTGTGAAGAAGTATGAAACGTCTCTTTACGTTCTGGTCTCTTTTCAAGCTGACGGCTGGTTTTTTCCTGCCACTCTTTAAAAAAAGAACTCTCTTTCGTTTTCATTACTAATCACCCTCCTTTTCTGTCTTCGCGCTGATGCCGTACCTAACAAAGAAAGCGCTAACATACAATACTTCTATTTCGACATGAATAATTCCTTCTCGACTTTCATTTTCCTTATTTTACTTTATCCCGGACAGCGTTCCTGATCATTCAGCATCCAGGTGATTCAGCAGTTCGGAAACGCATTTTTAGCTGTCCCCCTTGTCTAAACCAGTAATTTTTATTAAAATAGAGTTATATGATCAGTTGTGAGGAGGTATTTTCATGCCACGCAAAGCTAGAAAAGCCATTGTTTATATGATGATCGCCATAATGTTCCTTGGAACTGCCATGTACGGAGTTGCCATGTGGTAAACGAATAAAACAAAAAGCTCAGGATCATCTGATCCTGAGCTTTTTCTATCTCTGGTCCCGGCATCTTTCGCACAGCCGGGACCGTTTCGTTCATGCAGTTGATGACTTTGTGTGCTTTCTGTCCAGATAGAGGAGAATTAACAAAGCAATAATAAAAGCTGGTATGGCGTAAACTTGGCCTACAAGTAACTTCCAGCCCACGGTGTTGTATCCTTCAGAGGCCGGGATAAGCAGGACAGCAATGCAGGCAGCCGCGTAAACAATGAGCGAAAGCATGATTTTTTTCATAAGCACTCTCCCAGGTAACAGAAATTAGAATTCAATATATATATTACCAGACCACAGGTTTCCGTCATGTGCCTATAGACCGCATTTCAGCCTGCTTACACTTTTCTAATCAAGTATGGCACCTTTTTCAGCAGCTATCTCCTGAAAATCTCTTCGATCCTTTGTCACACAGATTCTGGTGCCGACCGGAAGCTCTTTAAACAGCATTTCAACATCCTCATTCTTCATTCTGATGCAGCCAGCCGTTGCCCGCTTCCCAATTGAATCAGGATTATTCGTCCCGTGAATACCATATACCCTCCCATCGGTTTCCCTTGCGTCAAATCCGAGCCACCTCGTGCCAAGGGGGTTATCCTCGTCTCCTCCCGGGATGTCCTTTTTACGGTAATAAGGATTGGATGCTTTAACAGTAAGGGTAAATTCCCCTACCGGTGTCAGCTCTTCCTCTGCACCGGCAGCAATAGGGAAAACCTGACGCACCTCCCCATCTTCGATAAATGCCAGTTCAAGCCGGTCAAGATCGGCGATCACATATGGGTCTCCCGGCAACGGGTTGGTACCGAGCGGCCAAACGGGCGAAACAACGAGTATAATTGCCATCAGCAGATGAACCACAAAAACCGCCTCCGTTTTTTTCTTACTATTTAACAGAAGCGGTTTCTCTATTCAGCGAAACATCGTATATTCTCTTTTGGGCTTAAACTGACGCTTGATAACAAGATACTGTTCGAGTTCTCTTATCAAATGTAAGAGGGTGGAGCGTGTTTCAAATTCCTCACGTGTTGCAGGTAGCGGCATTTCCTTAAACGAAGCCTGAAGTTCCTCCAGTTCATCGATAAATAAATGAGCAGTATTTTCAGGATGGACAGCCTGACTGAGATTTTCCAGAAATTCGGCAGTCATCTCCCCCTGCCTTACCCGTGTATCTACCGAAGCGAGAAGAGGCATGATACGCTCAAGAATGTCGAGCTGCTTTTCTCTCATTTTAAAGTAATGATAAAACAGATCCTCATAGCGGAGAACATGATTTTCAAGATTTTGCAGGGCCGTATTCTTTCCTGTGTCAACAATATCTGCTGCCTCTGTTATTTCCTTTCCTGTCCAGTCCGAGTCTCCTTCACGGACGTAAACGGCAAATTCATGAAGGATTTTTCTGAATTTGTTTTCAAGTTCCTGCTGCTGTTTGGCCAGTTCCGTCTCCACGCTGGGCATGTACACATTCATTAATAGGGCGCAGCCGATTCCGATGACGATCAGAGCCAGCTCATTAAATATAATCGGCACACTTACAGCCTGCAGGGTGTAGATATGTAAAATGATAACCGTGCTTGTAACAATCCCGGCCTGTGCGTTCACAACCAGGGTAGTTGGAATAAACATGAGGAGCAGCAGCCCGAGCGCAACGGGGTTATACCCTGCAATTTCGAACAATACAGCGGCAAAGGCCAGTCCAATCAAACAGGCGAGCAGTCTCTCCCAGGACATCTGAAACGACTGTTTCTTCGTTTTCTGTATGCACAGAACGGCAATAATTCCGGCTGAGGCATAAAAATCAAGACCGATCCACTGGGCAATCGCAATGGCCAGGGCGGCCCCCAGGGCAGTTTTCAGCGTACGGTAACCAATTTTAAACAAATGGGCTCCTCCTTCCCGGACCTTCTGTTTCTCTCATGGTACGGACAACCATAAGGTTCTATACCCGCCATCAGCAAAAAACAGCGCGAAACTTTTGTTAAACACTTCACAAGACAGAATAAAAAAAACCTCCGCACTATGACGGAGATTTTGTGTAGGCGTAATATGGCGCGCCTACCAGGATTCGAACCTGGAACGCGAGAACCGGAATCTCGTGTGATATCCCTTTCACCATAGGCGCAAGATAAGAGCGGGTAAGCATCTCCCGCTCGCACTATTGCAGTATAGCAATATTTCGTACCGGATGCAATAGTTTTTTTCTCAATTAAACATCGTCTTCAAACATACTTTCAAACTTCGCATTCATTTGTTCATCCGTATAGCCCATCTGACGAAGGCGGCCTGCAAAATTCTGTGCCCACAGCTTCAGTCGCTGAGACATTTTTTTATACTTTTTCGCCCTCTTGGAGCCTTTTTCTTCTTTAGCACGCCCTTGTGCATTGGACATGACGTTCTCTGATATAAACAGTCCGCGCCAGACGTCCTCTTCCTCAAACTTGTCAGCCTCGTCGTTAAAATGATCGATTACTTTTTTATAATACTGATCGAACTGATCAAACGGAATTTCTTCTTCCATATTTAAGTACGTATGTATTTCCTTGTACAATTCCTGCACACCGGACACTCCTTATTTACAGGATCATAACACGACCCTGATTTCCTTTTATCAGTTATTTCTACGAAAAAAATTATAGCATATAAAAAAGGAGGCTTCCACCTCCTTTTAAACAGGTGCTTATTTGAAATACGTGTCAAAGGCTTTTTCAAGATTTGCAACGACTTCAATCGGCTCGTGGCCTTCAATATCGTGCCGCTCAAGCATCGTCTGTATCTTCCCGTCTTTTAATAGAGCGAATGACGGAGAGGACGGCTCGTATCCTTCAAAATATTCCCTTGCTTTTGCTGTTGCTTCCCGGTCCTGGCCGGCAAAAACAGTAACGTAGTTATCTGCTTTAACTTCATAGTTCTTCATATAATGGGCAGATGGACGGGCAATGCCGCCTGCACAGCCGCATACCGAGTTGATCAGCACGATAGTGGTTCCTTCTTTACTGAACACATCCTCCACCTGTTCCGGTGTCGTCAGTTCTGTATATCCTGCTTCAGTCATATCTTTTCGCGCTGTCTGCACTACGTCGTTCATAAAAAGTTGAAAATCCATAATAGGTAACACTCCTTTATGATAGCCTTCACTCGTATTTTACACCGTTTAAAGGGAATTACCAAGTATTTGTGTCTGATTCTTAAGTTAAATCCCCTTAAATGTACGATACAACCTATAAAAAGTTTTTTTGTAGAGATTGTTGTTTTATGACGCTTTCTACAGACATCCCTTCAGCCGATGCGGAAAATTTCTTCCTCTGCCGGCCTACCCTTCGAAGCAACTCGCAGCTTATTCGTGAAGCAGGCGCTCGTCGCTGGCGTTATCGCCTTCCGCTTCACTTCATTTTAATTACTTATAAAGCAACATTCTATCCGAAAAAAGCGCATAAAATAGGTGTGCCCTCTTACAGGCACACCTGATGCATTTAGTTATTCAGTGCTGTTTCAAGGACTTCAAGGTTACGACGCATCAGAGAGAAATAGTCTTCGTCGTTCTCAATATCTTCCTCCGTCAGTGCTTCAAGGTTGTGAAGCCACAAATCCTCAGCACCAACCTCACTTCTTACGGTTTCAGCAATGTTGGTTGGAATGTTCTGTTCGAACATAACGTAGTTAATGTTATTTTCTTCAGCATAGGCAATCGTCTCCTCGATCTGCTGAATGGAAGGTTCATTCGTCGGTGAAATTCCTGAGATTCCTATTTGATGAATACCATAGCGATCGTCCCAGTACCCATATCCGGCGTGGGAAACAATGATCGTGTCTTTGTCCTTATCGTCGGCCATTGCCTGAAACTCCTCGTCAAGCTCTTCAAGGTCAGCTTTCAGTGTTTCAAAGTTATCAGTAAAGTACTCCTCAGCCTCAGGACGAAGGTCAATCAGGGCATTTTTTACGTTCTCTGCAAGTTCCGCAGCACGGATTGGATCAAGCCATACGTGAGGATCTTCGTCACCGTGATCGTGGTCATGGTGATGATCGTGGCCGTGGTCGTCATCTTCATGACCGTGGTCGTCGTCCTCGTGGCCGTGATCGTCGTCCTCATGACCGTGGTCATCGTCGTCTTCATGACCGTGCTCATCGTCCTCGTGGCCGTGATCGTCATCTTCATGACCGTGGTCGTCGTCCTCATGACTGTGGTCATCGTCGTCTTCATGACCGTGGTCGTCGTCCTCATGGCCATGGTCGTCATCCTCATGGCCGTGGTCGTCATCCTCGTGGCCATGATCGTCATCCTCGTGGCCGTGGTCGTCATCCTCGTGACCGTGGTCATGGTCGTCGTCCTCATGGCCGTGGTCGTGACTGTGATCGTGGTCATATCCAATCAGATCAATTCCGTGTGACGCTTCAACAATTTCCACATTTTCGCCTTCTAGGATGTCGCTGATCATATCTGTGAACCCTTCAAAACCGGCACCGTTATAGATAAACAAATCACCGTCTGCCACGCTGATCATCTGCTGAGCAGTCGGTTCAAACGTATGTGCATCTGCTCCAACCGGAACAATATTCTCTACTTCCACATGGTCTCCGCCTATTTTAGATGCGAAGTCCTCAAGTGGATAAAGAGTCGTATAAACAGATAACGGCTCCTCTTCAACCGCTTCATCAGTACCGGAATCATCCTGATCCTGCTCGGCAGTCTCCTCATTTGCTCCGCATGCAGTAAGAAATGCTGATGTGATCAGCATGGCGGAAAATGCCGTCATTTTAAATCTTTTCATTTTTATGTACCCCTTCCGTAACCATTACGTTTTATAACCACATTGAATTATATCGGAGTAGTTACGATTTGTAAACAGGAATTATGACGATTTAATATTCTTTTTTCTATTTGGCGTTTTCCCCAGAAGACTGTTGCTTTTCCCGCAGGAGTCACCGCCTTTCGCTCCGTAATAATATAGTCAATTGCAACAATCTATCCGAACACAGCCTTTTATAAAAGGCTCTGTTAAAGTCTATTGTTGATTTACGCTTACTGCCCTCCCTTTCCGCGGGCACCACTGCAGCCTCCTCGGGAAAACCGCCCTGGGGGTCTTCCGTCGGTGCTTTTCCCGCAGGAGTGTCGAGCGTTCGCTCCAATCAACTTTCTCTAAAAAACAACATCAAGCTTTAACAGAGCCTTATAAAAAGAACCGGCCCGCCTGATTAAGGCGGCACCGGTCAAGACTGACATTATGATTCATTTTTTATAACAGACTGCAGGTATTCGTTCATCTCTTTCTGCAGTGCGATCAATTCCGAAAGCAGCATTTTTAACGAATCGTCATTACGTTCTTTCACCGCCTGTAAAAATCTCTCCTGTACGTCCTGATGCTTCTGATTCCACTCCTCATCAAGGTTATGAAAATCAGCATCCTTCAATTTGCCTTCTTTCTTCATTTCCCTGTATTTTTTAATCAGGGTTTCACGCTCCTGAACAATCAGTGTCCACTCTTCTTTGAGTGCAGGTTCGTGGCGTTCGATCAACAGTTCATAATAGTAATTAAAATGCGGGCGAAGCTTGTCATATTTCAGGTACATTCCCTCATAGGAATGACGGGTCTCTTCTTTTCCTTCCGGGGCATCTTCTGCATAAGAAGTGCTTAGAGGAGAAACAAGGGCGATCAGTAAAATAAGAACCAGCAGCAGAACTTTTCCAGTTTTCATTTCGTGCACCTTCCTTTTACAGCGGGTTTTTTTTCTGTTCATAATCATTTTTATCATTCCAAAAGAAAGGTGGTTTATGCCCTTGGTTTACTCACATATTCAAGCAGGAAATAGGTGAAAAGATGAAAAGCCCCCAAAAGAATTCTCGGGGGCTCTGCTGGTTGAGGCAAATTAGTAAAGACGGATTGTATCTTCGTTCATGTTTTCGAGTGTGTTTTTTACATCGGCCATAAACTTACCGCAAATCAGGCCGTCAAGTACACGATGGTCAAGGGACATACAAAGATTGACCATATGCCGGACCGCTATGGCATCATTATCAAGAATCACAGGCTTTTTAACAATCGATTCCACACTGAGGATCGCTGCCTGAGGGTGGTTAATGATTGGCTGGCTCATCACAGACCCGAACGAACCAGTGTTATTTACGGTAAACGTTCCGCCCTGCATATCCGCCTGCGTAATACTTCCTGTTCTCACACGACCTGCAAGATCATCAATCTGACGGGCAAGACCTTTTATCGTCTGTTCGTCTGCGTGCTTAATAACAGGGACGAACAGGGATTCTTCTGTCGCAACTGCAAGTGAAATGTGAACATCTTTATGACGGATAATTTTATCTCCCTGCCAGCTGGAATTGATCTGCGGGTATTTCTTAAGGCCGTCCACAACAGCTTTAACGAAGAACGGCAGGAATGTCAGCTTCATGCCTTCCTGGTCGGCAAAAGACTGCTTGACTTTATTGCGGTATTTTACAAGGTCAGTCACATCCACTTCAACCATCATCCACGCATGCGGAGCCTCGTGCTTCGATTTCACCATGTTCTGGGCAATTGCTTTACGTACGCCGGATACAGGGATCTCTTCCACACGTCCGTTAGTGACAGCTTGCTGCTGCGGAGCATAAGATTGAACGTCACGCTCCCTCTCAGCCTGACGGGCTGTTTCATTTGTTGCCATTTCTTCAGGGGCAGGCTGACGGCCTCCAGCAGTGTCATGAGGCGCCGTTCCCTGCTTCGGAAGGTTCCCGCTGTCAAGGAGACTCTGGAGATCTTTACGGGTAATACGTCCGCCGCGGCCGCTTCCTTCAACCTGTTCAAGATCGATGCTGTGTTCCTGAGCCATACGCAGCACGGCAGGAGAGTAGCGTTTTTTGGCTGACGTGTCGGCATCAGCTTTCTCTTCTTTTTCTGCTTTTTCCTGTGAGGGATCTGATGAAGAGGCAGAAGTAGAAGTCGTGTCTTCTTCGGTTTCGCCCTCCACGTTCATTGTACAGATCACTTCACCTACACTGATGGTTTCATCTTCACCTGCAACCAGTTCAGCGATTGTTCCTGCATAGGAAGATGGCACTTCGGCATTTACTTTATCCGTCATAACTTCGGCGATTGGGTCGTATTTGTTCACCTGGTCGCCAGGGCTGACAAGCCATTTTGTAATTGTACCTTCTGTTACACTTTCCCCGAGCTGGGGCATTGTAATATTTGTCGCCACGTTCAGGCACCTCCGGTTCGATTAAAATTCAGCTAAATCACGCATCGCAGCTTCAACTTTATCAGCGTTAACCATAAATTCTTTTTCCATTGTCGGTGCATAAGGCATCGACGGTACATCAGGTCCGGCAAGGCGTTTTACCGGAGCATCAAGGTCAAACAGACACTCTTCGGAGATAATGGCGGAAACTTCACTCATGATGCTTCCCTCTTTGTTATCTTCAGTTACAAGGAGTACTTTTCCTGTTTTCTTAGCTGCCTCCACAATCGCTTCCCGGTCAAGCGGGTAAACGGTGCGCAGATCAAGAATGTGGGCACTGTAGCCGTCTTTTTCGAGTTCCTCTGCAGCCTGCATGGCAAAATGAACACACAGACCGTAAGTGATAACTGTAATGTCCTCACCTTCACGTTTTACATCTGCTTTTCCGATCGGAAGCGTGTAATCGTCCTCAGGTACTTCACCTTTAATCAGACGATATGCCCGCTTGTGCTCGAAAAAGAGAACCGGATCATCATCACGGATCGCCGCCTTCAGAAGTCCTTTTGCGTCATATGGAGTTGACGGCATCACAATTTTCAGGCCGGGCACGTTGGCAAAAAGGGCTTCCACCGACTGAGAATGATAAAGAGCTCCATGAACACCGCCACCATATGGGGCACGTACCGTGATCGGGCAATGCCAGTCATTATTTGAACGGTAGCGGATTTTTGCAGCTTCGGACACGATCTGATTCACCGCAGGCATAATAAAGTCTGCAAACTGCATCTCAGCAATTGGACGCATACCGTACATGGCTGCACCAATTCCGACTCCTGCAATCGCTGATTCCGCAAGCGGAGTATCAAGAACCCTGTATTCACCAAATTGTTCATATAAACCGTCTGTTGCCCGGAATACCCCTCCGCGGCGCCCTACATCTTCTCCGAGAACGAACACATTGTCGTCACGTTCCATTTCTTCTTTGATTGCCATCGTAATTGATTCAATATAAGATTTCACAGCCATCGGATTATTCCCCCCCGTATACGTGATCGTATGCTGTTTTTGCATCTGCATAAGGTGCTTTTTCAGCGTAGTCTGTCGCTTCATCGATCACTTTTCTGAGCCGGTCTTTCATTTCAGTTTCTTTTTCTTCCGTAAGTATGCCCGCATCACGCAGGTAATCGCCGAACGTAAAAATGGCATCCAGCTTTTTCGCTTCTTCCACCTCTGAACGCTCACGGTAAACACTGTCATCATCGTCACTGGAGTGCGGTGTCAGGCGGTAGGAGACTGCCTCAATAAGAGACGGGCCTTCTCCGCTCAATGCACGGATTCTTGCATTTTTCACTGCTTCATAAACAGCAAGCGGGTCATTACCGTCCACCGTCTCGCCGTGAATGCCGTACCCTATAGCACGATCGGAGACCTTTTCACAGTTCAGCTGCTTGTCATAAGGAACTGAAATGGCGTATTTATTGTTCTCACACATAAAAATAACAGGCAGATCATGAACACTTGCAAAGTTGATACCCTCATGAAAATCCCCCTGGTTGGAAGACCCTTCACCGAACGTTGTAAAGCTCACAAACTCTTCGCCTTTCATTTTCGCAGCAAGGCCGAAACCTACGGCGTGGGGAACCTGCGTTGTTACAGGAGACGATCCTGTTACGATACGGTTTTTTTTCTGTCCGAAGTGACCCGGCATCTGACGGCCGCCGGAGTTCGGGTCTTCCGCTTTGGCAAACCCGGAAAGCATAAGTTCACGGGCAGTCATGCCAAAAGTAAGGACTACACCCATATCACGATAGTAAGGAAGCACATAGTCCGCGTCCCGGTCCAGAGCCATTGCAGCGCCAACCTGGGCTGCTTCCTGACCCTGACAGGAAATCACAAAAGGAATTTTACCTGCACGGTTTAAAAGCCACATCCGCTCGTCAATCATGCGGGCAAGCAGCATCTGTTCATACATTTCAAGCACGTTGTCATTGGATAAACCTAATTGTTCATGGCGTTGTTCAGCCATTGTATTCCCTCCTTTGATTCGTCAACCAAACTGCATTTGTTCTCATTAACTGTGAATTGCTTTTCCATCAACGGCCAGTGCCGCTTCACCGACAGCCTCTGAAAGACTAGGGTGCGGATGAATTGTTTCAGCCACTTCCCAGTGCGTGGCATCGAGCACCTTCGCGAGGGCAGCTTCGGAAATCATATCTGTTACATGAGGACCAATCATATGGACACCGAGCAGGTCATCTGTTTTAGCATCGGATACAAACTTAACAAAGCCTGAAGTATCGCCGTATACAAGCGCTTTACCGATAGCTTTAAAGGAAAATGTACCTGTTTTCACTTCAAATCCCCGCTCTTTTGCTACCTGTTCGGTCAGCCCCACGTTTGCAACTTCCGGCGAGGAGTAGGTGCATTTGGCCACCATATCAGGATCCACGTAGTGGCCGCCGTCACCAAACATATGTTCAACTGCAGCAATTCCTTCGTGGGACGCCACATGGGCAAGCTGCAGTCCGCCAATCACATCGCCGATGGCATAGATATGAGATTCTTTTGTCTGGTAATGCTTGTTCACTTTAATAAAGCCTTTTTCTACCTTGATGTCTGTATTCTGCAGACCGATATCATCCACATTAGCTGCACGGCCAACTGAAACAAGCACTTTTTCAGCAGATGCAGCTTTTGTTTCTCCCTTATGTTCATACGGAATGGTCATCTGACCGTCCTGTTCTTCCACTTCATCCGAAAGCACCTTTGCATCCGTAATTACCGTGACACCTTTTTTCTTAAGTGCTCGTTTCATCTCCTTGGAGATGTCTTCGTCTTCAAGAGGAAGCACACGGGAAGCGTATTCCAGAACAGTTACGTCAACGCCGAAATCAGCGAGCATAGAAGCCCATTCCACCCCGATGACTCCGCCGCCGATAATGGCGATGGATTCCGGAAGTGATTCCATTTTCAAGGCATCGTCCGATGACAGGATGGTTGTGCCGTTCAGTTCAAGACCCGGCAGTGTTCTCGGATGACTGCCTGTGGCAATCAGAACATGTTTGGGTACGATCATCGCATTATCAGAGCCGTCGTTATTCTCCACACTGATCGTCCCTGGGGAAGGTGAAAAGATGGAAGGCCCCAAAATCCGGCCGTATCCCTCAAAGACATCAATTTTACCTTTTTTCATCAAATGCTGGACACCTTTGTAAAGCTGCTCCACGATGCCTTCCTTGCGTTTTTGAACCTGGCTGAAATCAAGCTCCGCATTACCGGCATTTACGCCAAACTCACTGCTTTTTTTTACAGTCTGATAAACTTCCGCACTTCGTAAAAGAGCCTTACTCGGGATACAGCCGTTATGAAGACAGGTTCCTCCGAGCTTCCCTCTTTCCACAATCGCAACAGACGCGCCGAGCTGTGCTGCGCGAATTGCTGCAACATAACCGCCAGTCCCTGCACCAAGAATGACGAGATCATATTCACGTGCCATTTCTATTCCTCCTCCGAAAAATCGTAATCATAAAAAAACCTACCCTGAAAATAACTGAACAGGAGCTTCACGCCGCCCGTTCGCTTTCCGCGGCGATACCGGCAAGCCTCCTCGGCTGCGCCTGTGAGGTCTCACTGTGTCGGAGCTTAATTTAGATATGAGATACAAACGCTCCTCATTTCCGCAGGAGTCTTACTGCCTGCATGCAGCTCCGGACGTCCAACCCCTTACTTAACTGCCTCTCCGGAACTTACCCGGTTTTCGGTATATTCTCTTGCTTCTTCTTCGTTTCTCAATACTCTGAGCGCACCTTCGGCCAGGGCCTGAAGTTCATTTTCACCAGGCTTGACGATTACGTCACAAATCCAGTGGACCCGTTCCGTAATTTTACGGACAAAATCTTTTCCGTAAGCAAGTCCGCCCGTTAGGATGATGGCATCTGCCTCCCCCTTCAGGACCGCTCCGGCAGCTGCAATTTCCTTCGCTACCTGATAGGCCATCGCATCATAAACAATTTCGGCTTTTTCATCACCTGATGAAATTCTTTTTTCCACCTCAACCGCATCATTGGTGCCAAGGTAACCGACAAGGCCACCCTGCCCAACAATTTTCTTCATGACTTCCCCGGAGTAATACTCACCGCTGAAGCACATTGCCACAAGATCTCCGGCAGGCACTGTCCCTGCACGTTCCGGTGAAAATGGTCCTTCTCCGTGGAGTCCATTATTTACATCCACAACGCGCCCCTGTTTGTGGGCACCGATGGTGATCCCGCCTCCCATATGGACGACAATTAAATTCAGTTCGCTGTATTTACGCCCTTTTTCGGAGGCCACTTTCCTTGCAACAGCTTTTTGATTTAATGCATGAAAAATACTTTTGCGTTCAAAATCAGCGAAGCCCGAAATCCGCGCTACATCCTCAAGCTCGTCCACAACAACAGGGTCTACAATGTATGACGGGATGTTAAACTGACGGGCGATTTCATTTGCCACAATCCCGCCCAGATTCGACGCGTGCTGACCTGAATAGCCTTCCTGCAGGTCTTTTAACATTAGGTCATTGACTTCGTATGTACCACCTTCAATTGGACGGAGAAGTCCCCCCCTGCCAACTACGGCAGAAAGCTTCGAAAGGTTGATACCCTGGCTGTCGAGTGTTTCAAGGATTGCCTGTTTGCGGAATGCGTACTGATCAATGATGGAATCGTATTTTGCAAGCGTATCACGGTCATGCCGCAGTGTTTCCTCCATGATTGCCCGTTCGTTGTCAAAGATGCCTATTTTCGTGGATGTTGAACCAGGATTGATTGCCAGTATACGGTGTTCTTTATGTTCCAATTGTTTTACCTCCATCATGTTCAGCCGGGCAGGCCGGCGTTGTGACATATTCTGCCGGATTTTCGGCCCTGCTTCTGTTTAAGGGGGCAGATGATTTATCTTCTGCCGCGGCTCATAATGTTCATATTGTTCTGCAGGAACTGTTTTCTTGATTTTCTCATCGTTTCAATCCGCTCTTCCGCAAGACGGTCTGCTGCTACATAGGAAGGAATGTTATCACGTTTGGATATTTCAAAAATTTTACTGATGCTGTCATAAATTGTTTCCACTTTTTTCATGGCGCGTTCACGGTTATAGCCGTTAAGTTCGTCCGCGACGTTAATAACACCGCCAGAGTTGATCACGTAGTCAGGGGCATAAATCATGCCTTTTTCTTCAAGCATTTCGCCGTGACGTGTTTCCTTCAGCTGGTTGTTTGCTGCACCGGCAATGACTTTCGCTTTCAGCTGGGACAGAGTTTCATCATTGATGGTTGCACCAAGGGCACACGGTGCGTAAATATCGCAGTCCACGCTGTAAATATCGTTAATTCCGACAGATTCAGCACCGAATTCTTCTACTACTCGGGCGACAGCCTCTTCGTTAATATCGGTCACAATTAGGCGGGCACCTTCTTTGTGAAGATGGCGGCAGAGGTTGTATGCCACATTTCCGACTCCCTGAACGGCAATTCTTTTTCCTTCAAGCGAGTCGGTACCGAACGCTTCTCTGGCTGCTGCCTTCATCCCTACGTATACCCCGTATGCTGTTACAGGTGACGGGTTCCCCGAAGAACCGAATGCAGGTGATATACCGGTTACAAATTCGGTTTCCTGATAGACAAGATCCATATCTTCAACAGTCGTGCCCACATCCTCCGCCGTAATATAACGGCCGTTAAGTCCCTGAATATAGCGTCCGAACGCACGGAACATTGCTTCGTTCTTATCCTTTCTCGGATCTCCGATAATAACGGTTTTACCGCCGCCGAGATTCAGTCCTGCAGCCGCGTTTTTATAAGTCATTCCTCTGGCAAGGCGAAGAGCATCCTCAAAGGCCTGTTCCTCTGTTTCGTACGTCCACATGCGCGTGCCGCCCAGAGCCGGCCCGAGTGTTGTATCGTGAATGGCAATAATGGCTTTCAAACCGGACTGCTGATCCTGGCAGACAACAACCTGTTCGTAATCGTAACTTTCCATGTACTTAAAAATTTTCATTGTATTTCCTCCTCATGAGAATATCAAATTGCATTTTTTATCTATTCAGCCGCACCTGCGGCAATTGTAATTGAAAAGAGTTTACTTTCAGCTGAATCAGCCCGGCTTGTAAGCACAATCGGTGCCCCTGCTCCTGTAATCAATCCGCCCACTTTTCCTTTACCGAAAATGGTGAGGGATTTATAAAGGGCGTTTCCGGTTTCGATTGCAGGAACAACTAGAATGTCCGCTTCTCCTGCCACTTCGGAATGGATGCCTTTTTGTTCGGCAGCTTCCTTTGAAACCGCAAGATCAAATGCCAGCGGGCCGTCGATTATACAGCCGGGAATCTGGCCTCTTCGGTTCATCTGGGTAAGGGCCGCCGCATGAAGTGTTGCTTCCATTGCAGGATTCACGGTTTCCACCGCAGCAATAACCGCAACCTTGGGATTTGTAAACCCGATCTTTTTTGCAGTTTCAACCGCATTGACTGTTATCGCGGTTTTTTCCTTCAGATCCGGTGCAATATTCATTGCTGCATCTGTTAACAGGAGAAGGCTGTCTCTTCCAGGAAGATCAAAAGCAGCCACGTGTGAAAGCACACTTCCGCTTCTCAGACCATGCTCCTTGTTCAGCACCGCTTTAAGAAGAACAGATGTTGATGTCATCCCTTTCATAAGAACGTCTGCTTCTTTCGCCTTTACAAGACTCACAGCAGCAGCAGCTGACTGTTTTTCGTCCGCTGCCTCCTTAAGCTCCCAGAGGCCGCCATCGTGTTTCAGTCCTGCTTCCTCAGCCAGGCCCGCCATGACTTCCGTCGGTCCGACAAAGACAAATTTCCCGATCCCTTCGTCCATTGCCCGGCGCGCCGCCTCAAACAAACCCTTGTCAGTGGCGTGGGCAACTGCGAATGTTTTCTCTCTTCCTGACGTATTTTTCACACGTTCAGTTAACTGGTCCAGATTCAATACAATCCCGCCTTTCATGATGAAGACCATCTGCTCTTAATATAATGCAAGAATGGTGCCAATTAACCTCAAGGGGATAAAACGCTTACAGAGCAGGTAAAACACCATAATTTCCCGCAGGAAAGACATGCAAAAAAGTGCAGGGTATGAAATTTATTGCATGCAAAAATATTCAATTCCAGGAGGAGATATCAAGCTTTTCGATTTTATAGTATAAATTCCGCAGTGATAATCCCAGTGCTTCTGCTGTTTTTGTTTTGTTTCCGCCATGTGCGTTCAGTGTCCGGACAATGATCTGCTTTTCACGGTCTGCCAGCTGCTCCTGAAGCGACCTGCCGGATATCTCCTCACCATTGCCGCCGGAAGGTTCCTGTTGGGTTTTTCCTGTTTCAGTTTCAAGTGAAGGCAGGTGGTCGACGCAGATCCGGCTGACAGAATAATGCATATGGATCATGGCTCTGCCAAGTATGTTTTCCAATTCCCTTACATTGCCCGGCCAGTCGTACTCCCGAAGCATGGAGAGAGCTTCCTGCGTGAGCCCTTCCACATTTCGACCGTAATCCTGATTTAGCTTTGTAAGAAGATGATCACACAGGGCCGGGAGATCTTCCTTCCTCATTCTCAGTGGCGGAATCTGAATCGGCATCCGGTTCAGACGGTAGTACAGATCGCTCCTGAATTCATTTTTGTACATCTTTTCTTCCATATTGACGTTCGTCGCGGCGACCACACGGACATCAATATCCAGCGTTTTAGTACTCCCCACTCTGACAACTTCTTTTTCCTGCAGTACACGAAGCAGTTTTGCCTGCGTCTGACTGCTCAGTTCGCCGATTTCATCGAGAAAAATCGTGCCGCCATGGGCTTCTTCAAAAAGACCCTTCTTTCCGCCTCTTCTCGCACCGGAAAAGGCACCTTCATCATATCCGAAAAGCTCACTTTCAAGCAGGCTTTCGGAAATAGCAGCGCAGTTCACTCTTACAAATTTGTTGTATTTACGATCACTTGCATTATGAATGGCGTGGGCAAAAAGCTCCTTTCCGGTTCCCGACTCCCCTCTCAGCAGGATCGTAGCTGGTGTTTTTGCAGCCATCTGTGCCTGCTCGATGGCGATCGTAAATTCACCGGACTTCCCGATAATATCTTCAAAAGTGTACTTTGCCTCAAGTGTCCGGATAATTTGCCTGGCCCGTTCCAGTTCACTGTTCAGTGTTTCAAGCTCGGATACGTCATGAATAACGCCGACACTTCCCTTCAGTTTCCCATCCACAATGACGGGGGCAACATTTACAAGGACATCTTTCCTTTTCGGGCCGACTTTCATTCTGACACCTCGGACAGGCTTTCGTGTTTTAAGTACTTGAAGGTGCATGCTTTTTCCTTCGGATATATCCGTAGTTGCCGGTTTGGAAAGAACCTCCTCAGATGTCAGTCCTGTCAACCGGGTATATGCCGGGTTGATAATCAGCCCTTTTCCTTCTTCATCCACCACGCTGATCGCGTCGTCAGAAGAGTGAATGATCGCCTCAAGCATCGTCTGGACACTTTTAAGACTCGTTACTTCTTCAGCCATCTGTTCAATATCCGTTATATCTCTGAAAACACTCAGCGCTCCGATAATCCGTTTACCCTGCTTCATTGGAAAGCGGGTAGCTACAATAGTACGGTTTTCGCGGATTGTCTGTCGCCGGTTCTGTTCCGTTTTGCCTGTATGTAAAACTCTGGGAAGCTCACTTGAAGGTAGGGCATATCCAACCGGTTTGCCCAGAACTTCTTCTTTTTTCAGACCAGACATTTCTTCTGCCCGGCTGTTAATAAGGGTAATCCTCTCGTTATTATCGATGGCGATCATACCATCGTGGGTGGAATTCAAAATCAGTTCAAGCTTAGAAAAATGCTCGGTTTTTTCTTCAATCAGCTTTTCTTTTTCTTCAATAAGATAAAATAGAATAGAGGCAACAGAACTGGGAATCAGCGTCACATTCTGCCCGGCAAATTCTTCTCGGAGTTCCTTTAGAAGTCCGGCATTGCCAGTCACCTCAATAACAGCATCCACAGGCTTCAATTCGTTCAAAGCTTCCTGCCACCGGGTGAAAAAAGGAATATTATGAACTTCTGCTTTTTTTGCCCCTAAACAGTCAGCATTAAGATCAACCACCCCGGTAACACGGGTAAATGCGGTTTTATGGAGCAGTTCCAGCAGTGCACTGCCTCCCTGTCCGCCGCCGATAATTAAAATTCGTTTCAATGCGAAACCTCCTTCCCTCATCCCATTGTACCTTTTATGCAATTTTTTTCATAGGAGTGAAGGCAGTCAGCGTTAACCTTACCATAGAGATGTTCCTTAATCTGTCACCATGTCAGGTTTGCGGACATTGTTTTCTTGCTATAAAATAAAGGGGAACCTTCAGAAAGGATTTTTCATATGACCATTCAACGTTTTCTTGCTCTTATCGTACTCGTCATTCCTGCAGTATTCGCCGGTTACGGCATTAAACTTATGCGGGATACCGTTTTTCATATCCTTAATCCGCCTTATCCTTTTCTCATGCTCCAGTTTTTTGCAGGCATGGTCGCCCTGATACTTGGGGTGTGGTTTATCGGCGGCTTCATTCTTCATCGTGACCGGAAAAATAATAAAGTTGCTCCCCGCTTCCAGTTGAAACAGAACAATTCAGCAAAATAAGTACAGGGTGTCCGTAAACGGGACACCCTGTTTTATTACCTGTTCCGCCTCTGTCCCGCCAGATCCATTGTGTTTAATAAGGTTGATGAAGAAATTATGGCACTGATCGACCGCTTTTCAGACAGAATGGTCAGAAATACTGCTGCCAAAGCAGCCCCACCAGCTGCCGGGAGCGAGCCGGACTGCGCTGCGGCAGTAGCAAAAAGAGCACCTGCAGTCATAGCTCCATTGTCTCCCAGCATTGTTTTCTCCGCACCTTCCTCTTTCATCCAGATCAGGAGCAGCAGAATAATTCCAGGTGCATAAAAGACCCCGTTGTGAAACACACCGACTACAAAAAGAAGCATCACACTCAACTTCATTACTCTCAGCGGCCTGGTGTCCAGGAGATTAAACACGTGGGGAACGAGAATCAGCACTGGCAGAAAAACAGGTAACTCCCACACCAGCATAGATTCCTGTCTAACAAGGGTCGCAGCATAGATGAACGCAGCAGCGGTGCCACCTGCCGCTTTTAACAACCCCGTTGTCAGTTTCCTTTGTCGGAACAGATAGGTGAAATGGCCTCTGATTCCCTTTGGTTGTGCGGTTCCAAACCTGTCATCCAGCCATCCGAGCGCCCACACTGTAAAGACGAACCAGAATCCTGCAGGAGTTAAGGAAAGCGGCCCGCCGGTAACAAAGTCCAGTCCTGCCCAGAGTAAAATGACAAGTCCAAAATTATAAGGAACTTTCCTGCCGTTGAAATTCATAACAGTAAGCCCTTTTTTCCGGAAATGAAACGAGCTCAGTACATAAAAGACAAGTATTACTGCAGGCTGCCAGAGGTACGCTGCCATAGAACCCTCTCCATTTCATACCATTGGCGGGACCTGTGCAGAAACCCCGCCACTGTTTTTCCGTATCCGTTGTGTTTCATCCCGGTATCTACTTCCTTAATAACTGCTCCATGCGAGAGCAGATCAAAATTACAGGCCATCTCAAAGCCGTAACGGCAGTGTCCTACATCCTCAGATAGAACGGAAAGCCACTTCCGGTGAAATACCCGCTGTCCTGACAGCGGACTGGAAAGATAGATGCCAAAGTGACTGCTTATTACTCTGGACGCACGGCGCTTCATAAAACCGAATCCTTTTTTCTCCACGGTATTGGAAAAAGAAGCGAGCACGATATCCGCTTCTCCTCTCCTAAGGGGATTGAGAAGTTTTACTGCTTCGACAGCGGTTTCCTCCAGATCAGCGTCCAGGAGCATGACATAATCGTGTTTTGTCTGCCGGAGCCCTGTAATCGCCGCTGCTGCTTTGCCCTGATTTACCGGAAACCGGAAAACATAGTCCGCAATACCAGATGCTCTGGTATATGTATCATCGGTACTTCCGTCATCAATCACATAAATGCTGTTTATCCATGGCTCGTTCCTCAAGGAACCAAGCGTAGCTGCGATTCGCTGGCCTTCATTATAAGCAGGCATCACCACATCCACCTTCATTGCTCCTGCCTCCTTTGCTCCGCACTGCTGTCATTAAGTGGGTCATGATGCATGAGTGCTGCTCGTCTCTGCTGTCGGAGTTTTGCTGAAACAGCCAGATCCCCGCTTAGTTTAAGGTCACTGATTTTATGGCCCAAAAAGGCTCTGGTTAAGAGGGTGGAGCCCATCCCTTCACGGTCTTTTTCCATCATTTCAAGATATCCGCTTCGGCAGCCTATGGAATAAATTTTCGAGGCACCGGAAACGCCGGCAAGCATCATAGCAAGGTCTTCACTCATCCCCGGAAACATTCTCTTTTCAGACCGAATACCAATCTTCTCAAGCCTTTCATGCCCCGGACTTTTTCCGTTCATGTACGCGTGAGAGACAAAAATGCAGTTAAGTGACTGGGCCTGCTCCGGCAGCGAATCCATATCCCCTATAATGACATCCGGGATAATGCCTTCAAGAAGGAGCCCCTCTGATGCGCCATCCACAGCCATTACAAAAGAACTCGGGAGTCGGAGTTCCTGCTTCCAGCAGGCTGCATCTTCACGGTATCCAGCTCCGCGCGCCACGACAAATACTTGTTTGCCTGAGACTCCATCAATTGGCTGCAATGTACTTATGCTCTCAATAAACAGATCAAGTCCTGCAGCTGCATGGATAAGGGAGTTTTTCATGAATGTTTTAAAGACATCAGGTTCCTTTTCCTTTGATGCAGCTGCTTTTTCCTCCGCCCTCTGTAAATCCCACGGCAGCAGACATGCTGTTTCCTCCCAGGACTGTCCTTTTTTTATGTAAAGATGCTGCCCGGCAATCGAAACGAAAAACGGGCCTACATCAGGACATTTAAAGGGTACTGTCACATCAAACAAGGCAATTTGATGATGTAAAAGGATGAACACACCTTCATGGTAAAACCGGCCTGTCATAGAGCATTCCAGATTAACCACGGCCTTAACGCCACTTTGCACAAGCGACTCCGCTGCAGTCCGGTCCAGGTCCCTGTGAGAAATAAAAGCAATAGCCCCCCGGGGAATGGTTTGAGCCAGCAGTTTGGTTTTCTCCTGGAAATAGCCTGTTCCTGTAATAACTTGACTGCTCATACCATTGCCTCCTCAGCTGTTTGATTACGAATAGTATGTACAGGCACAGGGATTATTAGCCATTTAATACTGCCTTAAGAAGATGGGGGTTAGTGATTGGGGTGGAGGAAGGCCTCCATTTCCAAAGTTGCGCTAAAAAACAAAAAACCCATGAGGGATATTCATTCCCCTCATGGGCCGGTCTGTCACTTTCAGCTGACTTTGTGTTCAATGCGGAGCTTATCCGCCACCATTGCGATAAATTCGGAGTTGGTCGGCTTTGCTTTGCTGACACTTACTGTATAGCCGAACATTTTGGAGATGGATTCAATGTTGCCCCGGCTCCACGCAACTTCAATCGCGTGGCGGATCGCGCGCTCAACACGGCTCGCTGTTGTGTTGTATTTTTTTGCAATGTCCGGGTAAAGCACCTTCGTGATGGAACCTAGAAGTTCTATATCGTTATAAACCATCGTAATCGCTTCGCGAAGATACATGTAGCCTTTAATATGAGCAGGTACACCGATTTCGTGAATGATGCTTGTGATGCTTGCATCAAGATTCATCGGTTTGTTTTCTCTTCTCATTGAGTAGCTGCTCCCGGATGATTTCTTAACATAAGATGAGCCATTACCGCTTACATCACGAATTTTACTGATGAGAGTGTCCATGTCAAATGGCTTCAGAATGTAATAGGATGCGCCGAGTTCAACAGCTTTTTTTGTCACATCCTCCTGACCGAAAGCTGTCAGCATAATAATGTTCGGCCGCTTAGCCAGATCGAGATCATTAATTTTATCCAGGACTGCAAGGCCGTCAAGATGAGGCATAATGATATCCAGAATAAGTACATCCGGCTGTTCTTCTGCCACCAGATCAAGACACTCCTGACCGTTATAGGCTTTTCCGGTAACTTCCATGTCTTCTTGTGAATCAATGTATTCCTCAAGCAGCATCACTAACTCGCGGTTATCATCTGCCACACACACTTTTACTGTTTGCAATTTTGTTTCCTCCCCATAGCAATTTCACTTCCTGTTTTATAGATTCGACAATCACAATTTATATCCTTTCGAATTCTTATTTTTTCTAAAAAAACTTATCTTTTCTTTCGTTTTTAAACGTTTACTCGTGTTTTCGACCCTATTCGATTTTAACAGTCAGCAAATCTCATTTTTGTCGAATAATCTTTACCGAGCATAACACAGGTTCAGAATAATAAAAACAGCCTGCCGGGGATCCGGCAGACTAATTCGTCAGCTTGCTTTTGCTTTTTCAATTTCCTTACCGATATCAACGCCGGCTTCTTCAAGCATCCACTCAATGTGACACCCATATCCGGACGTGGGATCATTTACAAAAACGTGTGTCACTGCGCCGATGATCCGGTCATTTTGTATAATCGGACTTCCGCTCATTCCCTGAACAATTCCCCCGGTTGCTTCGAGTAGCTCTGGATCTGTCACTTTAATGACCATACCCTTTGTTGCAGGGAATTTCTGAATCGTGCTGCTTACGATTTCAATATCAAATTTCTTTACTTCTTCTCCGTTAACGACTGTCAGGATTTCAGCAGGTCCTTCCTGAACCTGATGTGACAGACCAATCTCCATAGGTTTATCCCATGCGCCATTCGCGACAGGCTCGTTCAGTGTCCCAAAAATCCCAAATGCGCTGTTCTTATTAATATCCCCAAGTACTTTCCGTTCACTTGAAAAACGAGCCAGCTTTTCTCCAGGCTCTCCATTAAGCCCTTTTTCAATTGACGTTACTCTCGACGATAGAATTTCACCGTCATTAACCTGAATCGGCTCCTTCGTGTCCATATCTGAAATCACATGGCCCAGGGCTCCGTATTTACGGGATTCAGGGTCATAAAACGTTAAAGTGCCTACACCTGCGGCCGAATCACGGATATATAATCCAAGGCGGTATGAGAACTCACCCTTTGCTTTTTCCGGCGTAAGCTCGGTGTGAATGAGTTTCTCTCCACGTTTGAGTTCAAGTCTCAACGGAAGGTCCTCGTCTCCTGCTTTTTGAACAATCGCTGAAATCTCACTCATATCCTTAATCTGTGTACCGTTCATTTTTGTGATCATATCGCCGACTTCCACCCCGGCTTTTTCACCCGGGGACTTCGTTCCCTCTTCCGTATCAATTAAATGATGACCTACTACGAGTACACCTTGTGTGTGTACACGAACGCCGATGGACTGCCCACCGGGTATGACTTTCTTCTCAGGCAAGACGGTAACTTCCATCGTTTTTAACGGGAAACCGGCCACCCCCAGCTGCACTTTTGAACTGCCCGGTTTTACACCTTCCAACGTTGTACGGTTGTCCTGTGAAAAAACGTCCACCGCTTCATCCGATTCAATGACCTCCAGCGAAGCAGGAATCGCATACTCCTGCCCTTCAAAGAATAAGATATCCGCCGGTGTGTCAACATACTGTTGAAGAGGAGGATAAAAGGCAGCGCTGAACAGTACGACAAGGAGAATCGCCCCAACGGCTTTTTTTATCAATTCTTTTTTCAATCGCTTTTCACTCTCCTCGCTCCCGACCTGCACCCCCATCATGGCTGTATCTATAGAGTAGCCCTCCGACGGAGCCTTTATAACAGGAAGATATAGAAAATGACCTGCAGAAGCCTGATATTACAGGTTTTTAACGGAAAGAGGGAGATATTGTTTTTTCAGGACAAAAAAAGGCAGGCGGTTAGCGCCATGCCTTTTTATCTTGCCACTTTCATCTCATCTGCCTGTTCTATGAGTTCTTCCGCATGCTTGCGGGTGAGTTCCGTCATTTCAACCCCGGAAATCATACGGCCGATTTCTTCCACTTTTTCTTTTTCCGACAGTGGTGTCACCTCTGTCGTAACCCGTCCGTCCCGTTCTCCCTTCGCAATAAACAGATGCGAATCTGCCATAGCAGCAACCTGGGGAAGGTGGGTGATGCATAGTACCTGTGAACCGGTTGAGATGTGATGAATTTTTTGGGCAATTGCCTGTGCTACACGGCCGCTTACCCCGGTATCCACTTCATCAAAAATAAGTGATGTGACGCCTTCATGGCTGGCGAGAATCGTTTTGAGCGCGAGAATAATTCTGGAAATTTCACCACCAGAAGCAACTTTAACAAGGGGCTTCAACGGTTCTCCCTGGTTGGTGGCCACCATAAATTCCACATCATCCGTCCCGTCTTTCGTAAATGATGGTGATTCATGATCGTGAAAAGCCACTTCAAACCGGGTTTTTTCCATGTACAACGCTTTTAATTCCCGCTGGATATCCTGTGTGAGTTTCTTTGCCTGCTTACGCCGCAGTTCGGTTAGGTGTCTGGCTTCAACAGCCAGGTCCTTTTCTATCGCTTCAAGATCGGATGCCCACTTTTGGAGGTGTTCATCTTTATTCTCGAGAGTCTCCACCTCTTCTTCAATTTTAGAGGCATGCTCTAAAACGGCATTAACATTCTCCCCGTATTTTCGCCGAAGGGATAGAATTTCACTCAGCCTTGATTCAATGTCATTCAGACGTTCAGGATTGAATTCAATATTTTCTACATAATCCCTCAATGTGAAAGAGGATTCCTCAAGCAGATAATAGCAGTTAGTAATGGTTTCTTTAACCTCTTTCAGTGCCGGATCCAGCTCTGTCGCTTCCTCCATCTGGTTTACTGCTACCATTATCCATTCAAGACCTTGATTTTCACCGTAAAGAGCCTGATGACTGTCATGTACCCGCTGATACAGCTGCTCACTGTTACTGAGTTTCTGCTTTTCTGCTGTCAACTCTTCATCCTCATCGGGCCTCAGTCGGGCACTTTCAATTTCATTAAGCTGATAGCGGATCAGGTCCAGCCGCTGAGCAGTCTGCTGTTCATTTTCAGAAAGCTGTCTGTATTGTTTTTTCGTTTTTAATAATCGGCTGTACAGTGTACTGTACTCTTCTTTCGCACTATTTAAATGCTCTCCAGCAAACCGGTCCAGTAAAAACAGATGCCTGTCCACCTGAAGGAGCTGCTGATGTTCATGTTGCCCATGAATGTCCACCAGCAGCTGTCCAACCTGTCTCAGACTTGCCAGTGTGACAAGCTTGCCATTTACACGGCAGATGCTCTTTCCCTGCTTGGAAATTTCTCTCCTAATGACGACCATACTGTCGTCGGAAAGACCGATTCCAATATCTGTAAGTAACGGTTCGATCTCATCATGGTTTTCAAGTGAAAACAGGCCTTCAATTTCCGCCCGCTTACTCCCGTGTCTGACAAACTCAACCGACCCTCTTCCACCGATTAAAAGACCGATTGCATCGATAATAATCGACTTACCGGCTCCCGTTTCACCGGTAAGAACGGTAAGGCCCTCCTCAAAGGGAACCGTTACATGATCGATAATAGCAAAGTTTCGTATAGAAAGTTCAACTAGCAACAGCAATCACGTCCTTTGGCTGCAATTAGGTTAAAGCATATCAAGAAAACGCTCGCTGACCGGCTCCGTATCATTCTCACCACGGCAGATAATCAAAATCGTATCGTCTCCGCAGATCGTCCCCAGCACCTCATTCCAGTCAAGGTTATCGATCAGGGCCCCTACAGCATTTGCATTTCCCGGCAGTGTCTTCATTACAATCATATTGTTTGTATGCTCGATCGAAACGAAACTGTCCATCAGAGCACGCTTAAGCTTCTGAAGAGGGTTAAACCTCTGGTCAGCAGGAAGACTGTACTTGTATCTCCCGTCAATCATCGGCACTTTTACCAGGTGCAGTTCCTTAATATCCCTGCTTACCGTCGCCTGGGTGACGTTAAAACCGGCACTCCGCAAAAACGAAACAAGATCGTCCTGGGTTTCCACCTCATTGTTCGTAATAATTTCCCGTATTTTAATATGTCGCTGCCCTTTGTTCATATCGTTCTCCTCCGTTACATCCACAGGCATTTGCGGTTGAATGTTTATGCTCTTATGTAAATAGTTATAACACGTTACTTTGTATATTAGCTGAAAATAATTCGTTATTCAAATGTTTACTGCGCACAAAAGGGAGACAAAGCGTCCTTGTCTCCCTGCAGCCTTACATTTCATCCCTAAAACTTGTTCGGACCAGTTAAACCTGCCTGCTCTTAAGCTCATGTGCTTTTGCAACGATGCGGGCAAAATCTTTTTTTATTGAAGGTCTTTCTTCGTTCTTTAGCGGCTTCTTTAAATATAGAAGAAACTCAATATTACCTTCCCCTCCCCTTATCGGTGAGGGAGCAGCATCTTTAACAATAAAACCAAGCTCCTGTGCAAAGGCAGCGGTTTCTTCTAGAACCCGCTGATGGACAGCTGGATCCCTGATTATTCCGTTTTTACCTACTTCTTCTCGGCCCGCTTCAAACTGAGGCTTAACCAGGGCAGACACTTCTCCGCCTTCTTTTAATATACGAAGGAGCGGCGGAAGAATCAGCCTTAGTGAAATAAAAGATACGTCAATGGTGGAGAAATCAGGCAGTCCCTGTGTGAAATCCTCTGGTACGGAATAGCGGAAATTCGTTCGTTCCATTACAATGACTCGCTCGTCCTGCCGAAGTTTCCAGGCCAGTTGATTGTACCCCACATCAACGGCATATACCTGTGCAGCACCGTTTTGCAGGGCGCAGTCAGTAAAACCGCCTGTCGATGAACCGATATCGAGCATCGTCCGGCCTTCAAGACTGAAGCCGAATTCTTTCAGAGCCCCTTCAAGCTTCAGCCCGCCACGGCTTACATAAGGAAGTGTCCGGCCCTTCAGCTCAAGACTCACTGATTCTTTAAGGCGTGTACCGGGTTTATCCACCCTTTCGCCGTCAGCGAATACGAGTCCGGCCATGATCGTCCGTTTTGCTTTTTCTCTTGTTTCAATGAGGCCTCTTTCTACCAGCAGCAGATCAAGGCGCTGTTTTTTCTCCATACGTTAAGGTCTCTCCATCTTTTCCATTAGCTGTTGTATTATTGCAGTATGCTCCAGGCTGGCGGACATTTCCGCTCGTCCTGCCAGCTTGTATTTTTCAGGCACGCTGCCGTTTACGCGGAATTACTTTCATGACACGTTCCGCTACGTTTGCAGGTGTTAATCCGATCTCTTCCCAAAGCTGGGATACGCTTCCGTGCTCAATATAACGGTCCGGGATTCCCATCCGCTCCACCGTTACGGAGTGGAAATGGTTCTCGTGGAAAAACTCCAGCACCGCGCTTCCGAAGCCTCCCAGCAAAGCATGTTCTTCCAGCGTCAGCACAGGCTTGCCCTTCATGGCAATTGATTTAAGCATCTCATCATCAAGTGGTTTAATAGAGCGTGCGTTAACTATTTCCACCTGAATGCCTTCCGCCTCAAGCCGTTTTGCCGCATCCTCAGCCACAGGAATCATGGTACCAAAAGTCAGAATCGTAAGATCATTTCCTTCCTTCAGAACTTCCCATTGTCCAAGAGGAATCTGTTTCAGATCCTCATCCATGTGGACTCCGTAGCCGTTTCCTCTTGGATAACGGACAGCAACTGGTCCGTCATCAATGTTAACAGCAGTGAAAATCATATGCTGAAGCTCATTCTCATCCTTCGGCATAAGAATCTTCATATTCGGTAGATGGCGCAGATAGGAAATATCAAAAACGCCTTGGTGTGTTTCCCCGTCAGCCCCTACAAGACCTGAGCGGTCAATCGCAAAAAAGACGTTCAGATTCTGGCGGCATACATCGTGAACAAGCTGATCATACCCCCGCTGCAGAAAAGTGGAGTAAACAGCGAAGACAGGCTTCAGGCCCTGCGTAGCCAGTCCGGCACTCATCGTTGTGGCATGCTGTTCGGCAATTCCTACATCAAACATCCGGTCAGGGAATTCCTTGGCAAACTCATCCAGTTTCGTTCCGCCCGGCATCGCTGCCGTAATCGCCACCACACGGTCATCCTGTCTGGCGACCTTTTTGAGAGTATTGGCAAAAACAGCACTGTATCCGGGAGGCCCAGGTTTTTTGACTACTTCACCCGATTCAATTTTATAAGGGCCGAGACCGTGCCACGTTCCCTTGGCATCTAGTTCCGCAGGCTTGTAGCCTTTCCCTTTTTTCGTGATCACGTGAACCAGAACGGGGCCCTTGGTCTTTTTGGCATATTTCATATTCGACCGAAGATCCTCCAGGTCATGACCATCCACAGGACCGAGGTAAGTAAACCCGAGTTCTTCGAAAAACATGCCTGATACGAGAAGATACTTCAGACTGTCTTTTACCCGTTCGGCAGTTGCTGCAAGGCGTCCTCCGAAAGCAGGAATTTTCTTAATGAGCATCTCCAGTTCTTCTTTTGCTTTCTGGTACTTCCCAGCCGTACGCATCCGTCCGAGTACACTGTGCAGTGCACCTACGTTCGGGGCAATGGACATTTCATTGTCATTAAGTACGACAATCAGGTCAGTCTGCTCATGTCCGATGTGATTGAGTGCCTCCAGGGCCATGCCTCCGGTGAGGGCACCGTCTCCAATGACAGCGACTACATTTTCGTCTGTTCCTTTAAGATCCCTGGCAAGAGCCATGCCCATTGCTGCAGACAGAGAGGTGGAACTGTGGCCTGTTTCCCACACATCATGTACACTCTCTGAGCGCTTCGGAAAACCGCAGAGGCCCTGGTACTGCCTGAGAGAATCAAACTGGCCGGCCCGGCCTGTAAGAATTTTGTGGACATAAGCCTGATGTCCTACATCCCAGAGAAATTTGTCTTTCGGACTTTCAAAAAGCTGATGAAGCGTAAGGGTGAGTTCTACGACACCGAGATTAGGTCCAAGGTGCCCGCCAGTAACGGACAGCTTGTTTACAAGAAAATCCCGAATGTGCTGTGCAGTCTCCTCTAATTGTTCATTACTGTAATTTTTCAGAAATCCAGGGTCTTTGATCGTTGTTAAATCCAAGAAAAACCCTCACTTTCGTTTGTTTTTCTTCTTGCCCTTGTTTTTTTTCTTTTTCGCATTGAAAATGGTTATCTTTAATTTTACCTCTAAAAAATAAAATAATCTACCCACTTGATAGATAATGGGAGTGGAGTACTCAATGGCAAGGGTTTTACCGACTGATTTACCACCGACAGTCAGAGCGGCTACTACGCTTGTAAAAATCACGCTTATAGTAAACTGAACCGTTGAACCTTCCCCGTATCCCATTTGAAAAGCAAGCTGGAGCACCACGTAAGCCGATGCTGTTCCACTGATAACCCCTGCAATATCGCCGATTACATCATTACAGAAGTTGGCAAACTTGTCCGCATTCCGGGTAATATGTACAGCCTGTTTCGCTCCGGGGAGGCGCTCGGCAGCCATAGCGTGAAACGGCCTTTCGCTGGCCGCTGTCGCAGCTACGCCTATCGTATCAAATATTACCCCTGTCAGAACAATAATAAACACGATGAGCATCCCGAGGCCCCATACGACGCCGCTTAGGACAGACGTGGAAATTATAGCAAAAATTGCCGCTAACACCAGGGTGATAACGGCAATCATCAAACTCCATTGCAGTGATTCTCTTACTGAATCCTTCATAATAAAATCATCGGTCCTTATCGTTAAGTCTATGGCAGAAATGGATCACAAAAGAACCATCTCCGGTTTGCCTTTTTCATTACAAAATATGTATCCGGGTGGTCATTTAAAGAGTAAAGACTGCGTCTTAGGTCCAGTAGGTTTTCCCAGACAGATACCTCAGCGTCGCCGCCATGGCGGTTTCCCTTTAAATCCGACTTGGCGCTGTCGCCAGACGCCAGACTGGATTACCACTCAGTACGCACTATAATCCTCTTTAAATGTCCGCTGGAACAGTCTAGGGGTTTTCCCCGGCAGTTCCTAACCATCCTCTATCCTCTTTTGCAGACGCGATTTCATATGAACATACCAGTATACAATCTTAGTATTCACAATCCCCTCGCCGTCCACTCAAGGCAGGCTACGCTGCCCACGAGTTCCCTTTACTCGCGTGGCAGGTTCATACCCCGTGTCATAGCGTTCTCCGGGTAGAGATACCACAACACGAGGCCTCCGCGGCCGCAGGGTCCTCGCCCACATGCCATTGTGGATCGCCCTACAGCCTTTACTCCCGGAATTGACCCAGGGCTGGGCGCCTCAAGCCAAAACCAGGAACTTCATCGATGTGCCCTTTAGCGGATTTTTAGGCCCGCTTTCGAAGATGGAGAACCGACTAGAATACTGCACCACCCGGCTTTATCTATAGTATAACATGATACGATTTTAAGAGACAATGAGCAACCCCTTGCAGAAAAAACAGGCTTTTCCATTTGAGGAAATTTTTTAATGAGTCCTGCTTGCCACATAATCTGTCAGTTCATGAAGCAGTTGATGGTCTCTTTTTATTTGTAATAAATATTCCTTTGCTTCACGGATATGCCAGTTAAGTTTCTCTTTTGCCCCGTCCATTCCGAGAAGTTTTGGATACGTACTTTTTCCATTCGTCACATCGCTGCCAGAAGGTTTGCCCATTTTCTCTGCATCACCTTCCACATCAAGAATATCATCTTTAATCTGGAATGCGAGGCCAAGGTTTTTGGCAAATCTTCTGAGCGAAAGCCGCTCTTCTTCACCTGCGGAGGCAAGAATGCCCCCCGCTTCAATTGAAAAAGCAAGCAGATCCCCCGTTTTATGATGATGGATATACTCGAGTTCGGTCACATCAAGATCATCCCGTGCTTCTGCTTCCATATCGGCAACCTGACCACCCACCATTCCTTTCGGTCCTGCCGACTGGGCCAGAAGCATGACCAGCTTTGCTTTTTCCATGTCATTCAGATATGGTGACTTGCTGATCACTTCAAAGCTGTGCGTCAGCAGGGCATCACCAGCAAGAATAGCCATTGCCTCACCGAATTCACGATGATTTGTCGGCTTGCCTCTTCTCATGTCGTCGTTATCCATTGCCGGCAGATCATCATGTATCAATGAATATGTGTGGATCATTTCGATTGCACATGCGGTGTCATAACCTTTTTCCAGACTCACACCGTAACCCTCAAGTGTGGCAAGCAGGAGAATGGGACGAAGACGTTTGCCACCTGCTTCCAGCGAGTAACGCATCGCTTTCACAAGAATCTCAGGTGAGTCAAGATGAGCTACGTAACCGGGGAGGCGCCGCTCAACTTCCTCTTTCTGCTCGGTCAGGAATCGGGACAGCGTCTGCTGCTCACTCACTCTGCTTGTCCTCTTCTATGGTCAGCAGTTCGATCTCCCCGTCTTCGTTCAGAATCTGGTCCATTTGGCTTTCTACTTTTTTCAGCTTCTCATGACAATACTTTGAAAGATCCATTCCCTGCTGGAACATCTGAATCGCCTCTTCCAGCGGGACATCTCCTTCTTCAAGTTTCCCGACGACGTCTTCCAGCTGTTCCATCGCTTCTTCAAACGTTACTTGATCTTTTTGTTCACTCATGAATATCACCTCTCTTTTGGATTTGAACACCTTCGTCTGTTTTATCCGTTATTCTGGCCTGGAGCCGGCCATCTTCAAGCTGAATGGTGACTGGGTCATTTTCGTTAACCTGGTCTGCGCTTTTAAGAAGCCGGCCGTCTTCAGTGTAGGAAAGGCTGTATCCCCGTGCCATCATTTTAAGCGGACTGAGCACGTCAAGTTTATAAAGCTGCCTGCGCAGGCGTTCTTCCTTATCATTTGTATAGGAGCGGGCAGATGTATAAAAGCGTTCCTGCAGACGCTCAAGGTCTTCCCCTTCCCGTTGAATGCGCTGTTTGGGGTGAGCCTGTTTGAGAGCTTTTACGGCATACTGATAGGCTTCCCGCTTCGAAGCGATCAGCCGGACCGTTTCTTTTTGGAGAAGTTCCATCAGCCGGTCCAGTTCCTGTTCTTTCTGACTAATCAGTTTACCTGGATAACGGAAGGCGTAAGACTGCTCCATCCTGTTCAGCTTTTCTCTAAGAAGAATTGTTTTTTCAGACGCAGCTCTCACAGCACGTCTTTTTAACACCCTTATTCTCTCTTCCAGTTCCCTCACGTCCGGGACTGCCAGCTCCGCGGCGGCAGTAGGAGTAGGGGCGCGGAGGTCGGCGGTGAAGTCACTGATGGTCACATCAGTTTCATGGCCGACAGCTGATATTATTGGAACCGGACTGTTAAATATGGCGTCCGCAACAATCTCCTCATTAAAAGCCCAAAGTTCTTCTATTGAGCCACCCCCGCGCCCGGCGATAATAACGTCAAATATCCCGGCCTCCCCGGCCTGCCGGATAGCGCGGGCTACAGATGGTGCAGCTCCGGGACCCTGAACAAGGACAGGAAGCAGTGTAATTTGGACAGCCGGGAAGCGGCGCTTGAGCGTCGTCAGAATATCCCTTACTGCTGCACCAGTCCTTGATGTAATAACCGCGATCGAGGCAGGAACTGAAGGAATAGCCCTTTTACGGTCCTCACTGAAATACCCTTTCATCTCCAGCTTTTTCTTCAATTCTTCGTATGCCATATAAAGGTTCCCGATTCCGTCAGGCTGCATTTCTTTTACATAAAACTGATACTGGCCATAGGGTTCATATACACTTATATCGCCTCTGACAAGTACATTCATCCCGTTTTCAGGGAGAAACTTCAGAAAACGATTATTTCCTGCAAACATGACACTCTGAATGCGCGATTGATCATCTTTGAGCGTGAAGTACATGTGGCCTCGGCTGTGTTTTTTGAAATTGGATATCTCTGCTCGGATCCATGTGTTCTGAAGAATCGGCTCATCTTCAAGTAGACGCTTAATATGCCTTGTAAGTCCGGATACTGATAAATAATCCCGCTGCATAAATTCCCTCCCCCTTACTGCCTGCGTCTGAAGGCTGATTGTATCGTGTTATGAAGGAGCATTGTAATGGTCATTGGGCCAACCCCTCCAGGCACTGGAGTGAGATAGGATGCAACCTGTTTAACTTCTTCGAACTTTACGTCCCCGGTCAGGTTTCCTTCATTGTTCCTGTTAACCCCTACATCAATGACGACCGCGCCGGGTTTGATGTATTCTTTTCCGACCATTTCTTCTTTTCCGACGGCCACGATCAGAATATCTGCCTGTCTGGCTATCGATTCCATGTCTCTTGTGCGGGAATGACAGTATGTAACAGTCGCATTTTCGTTTAGAAAAAGCTGACCGACAGGCTTGCCTACAATGTTACTACGTCCTATGACGACCACATGCCTGCCTTCGATTTCAATTTCTTTAGACTTTACCATTTCCACAATGCCCGCCGGTGTGCAGGGAAGAAAACACTGCTGGCCAATCATCATTTTTCCAACATTAATTGGATGGAAGCCGTCCACATCCTTATCAGGCCGGATGTTATCGATCACAGCCTCTTCGGAAATGTGGTCCGGGAGGGGTAACTGGACCAGAATGCCGTCAATATGGTCAGCGTCATTCAATTCCTCCACTTTGTTGAGGAGTTCCTCCTCCGTTGTCTCTGCCGGAAGTTCGTAAAGTTCGGAGTGAATGCCTGTTTCCCCGCACGCGCGCTGTTTCCCCCGCACGTAAGATCTCGAGGCCGGATCCTCTCCGACCAGAATGACAGCCAGACCCGGTGTCACTCCGTTTTCCTTAAGTTCCTCTGTCTGGTTTTTCATTTCATCCCGCTTACGGGCAGCAAGTTCTTTACCTGAAATAAGTTCTGCAGTCATCCTGATTCTCCCCTTCTGGATACCATTTGGAATTACCGGCTGATTTTATTCAGCCGCTGTTTCCGCACCGGCACGAACTGCCCTGCGGAGAAGAAGTACCTATATAAAAAGCCCGGATCGGCTTTATTATCAAAGTCTTACCGGGCAAAACACGTTTATTCTTTCGGAAGACTTTCAGCAATTTTTGAAAGTACACCATTAACAAAGCGGCCTGATTCCTCATCAGCACTGAATCCTTTTGCAAGGTCAATCGCTTCGTTGAGGCTTACGTTTACCGGAATGTCTTCCTCCCACTTCATTTCATATACAGCCATCCGCATGATCGCGCGGTTCACATTCGCTACCCTGCCAATTGTCCAATGCTCCATCGCTCCGTTCAGGTGCTCATCGATTTCGTCAGTATGCGCCATCGTGCCTTTTACAAGTGATGTAAGAAACGGTGTTGCTTCTTCATCTTCTTCAAGGACCGTCCCGATTGCCTCATCATAATCAACGCCAGTCATGTCAATCTGATACAGAGACTGGACTGCTTTTATTCGTGCCACTCTTCGGTTCATGTTTGTTACGTCTCCTTTTATAACTTCCAAAAATCCATACTCTGCTTAAATATAGCATATCCAGCCCCCGGGATACAGTGTTCACGTAAAAATCCACGTTTTATCCCGTGCTTTTGAATTGTGGAATAAAAAAACCTGAAGGAGAGCAGCCCTTCAGGTTTTTCGTTTACTTATTTCTCATTTCCTTCGATCTCTTCTTTTTTGCTTTCTTCAAACTGAACGCCTACAACATGGACGTTAACACCTTTCAGTTCTATCGCCGTCATGTTTTTCAGCGTTTGAAAAATGTTTTCCTGAACTTTTTTGCACACGTCAGGAATGGATACACCGTAATTTGTAATTACAAATACGTCTACATTGATCCCGTCATCCTGAAGATCCACCTTCACACCTTTACCGTGAGTGCTTTTGCGGCCGAGCCGTTCTGCGACTCCTGAGGCAAAGTTGCCTCTCATCGTTGCCACTCCGTCAATTTCAGATGCGGCTAATCCCGCAATGACTTCAATAACCTCTGGTGAGATTTCAACTTTACCCAGATCAACATTATCGTGTGACATATCAATCAGCTGGTTGTCTTTCATCAACAGTTCCTCCTTACTCGTCATCGCTTTCCGGTTTTAACGGATAGTTTTCCAGAAACTTCGTATTAAAATCACCGCTCACGAAAACTTCATGGCTGAGTAGACGAAGATGGAATGGAATCGTCGTGTCTACACCTTCGATGACAAATTCACCGAGCGCTCTTTTCATCCGGGCGATCGCTTCTTCGCGGGTCTCACCATAAGTAATAACTTTTGCAACCATGGAATCATAGAACGGTGTAATTGTATAGCCCGGATAAACCGCACTGTCTACACGGACACCAAGGCCACCCGGCGGCAGGTACATCTCTACTTTTCCAGGTGAAGGCATAAAGTTCTTGTCAGGATTTTCTGCATTAATCCTGCATTCCATGGACCAGCCGTTAAACACCACATCTTCCTGAGCGTAAGTGAGTTTTTTTCCGCCTGCAACAAGAATCTGCTCTTTTATCAAATCAATACCCGTAACCATCTCTGTTACCGGATGTTCCACCTGAATCCGTGTGTTCATTTCCATAAAGTAAAATTTGCCGGTGTGATCGTAAATGAACTCCACTGTTCCTGCGCCTACATAATCAACAGCTTCGGCAGCACGGACGGCTGCATCTCCCATTTCCTTCCGCTTTTCAGGTGTGAGGGCAGGGCTGGGTGTCTCCTCCACAAGCTTCTGGAGTCTGCGCTGAATGGAACAGTCCCGCTCACCGAGGTGAATCGTATTTCCATGAGTATCGGCAAGCACCTGAATTTCAACATGGCGGAAGTCTTCAATAAATTTCTCCAGATACACACCAGGGTTACCGAAATTCGCACGTGCTTCATTCTGCGTAACAGAAATTCCTTTGCGAAGTTCTTTTTCATCCCTTGCAACCCGAATGCCTTTTCCTCCCCCGCCGGCTGTCGCTTTGATGATAACAGGATAGCCGATTTCCTCAGCTACACGCACACCATCCTCAACGTCTTTAATGATGCCATCTGAACCCGGGACAACCGGCACGCCGGCTTTGTCCATTGTTTTACGGGCCACGTCTTTTGTTCCCATTTGGCTGATCGCTTCAGGGGACGGCCCGACAAACGTAATATTACACGCTGAGCAGATTTCGGCAAAGTCAGCGTTTTCCGCCAAAAAACCGTAACCCGGATGAATACCGTCCACCTGTGTTAACGTTGCTACACTCATGATATTCGTGAAGTTCAGGTAACTTTCCGCTGACGATGTCGGTCCAATACAGTAGGCTTCATCTGCCATTCTCACGTGCAAAGCCTCTTTATCAGCCTGGGAATAAACAGCAACCGTTTCGATCCCAAGTTCCTGACAGGCACGAATAATCCGTACCGCTATTTCTCCTCTGTTGGCAATAAGCAGTTTCTTTATCATACGCGTCATCCCCTACTCCGGTTTAACCAGAAACAGTTCCTGGCCGTATTCCACGAGCTGACCGTTTTCTACGAGTATCTCGACAATTTCGCCCTTTACTTCAGCTTCAATTTCATTCATCAGTTTCATGGCTTCTACAATACAGACAACATTGTCAGGCTTTACTTTATCTCCCTGGTTCACGTAAACAGGTGAATCAGGTGACGGTGCTTCATAAAATGTTCCGACCATAGGAGATGTAATGGCATGAAGCCCTTCACGGTCAGTGCTTTTCCCTTTATCTTCAGTCTCTTCTGCCGCTTTTTCGCTCTGCTTCTGTGCTGACGGCTCTGGTGCCTTTGGAGCAGCAGGTGCTTCCTGCGGCGCCTGTGGCTGAGGAACTTCATGCACTACAGTCTGGGCACCTTCTCCCGCACCTTTCACCTGTTTTCTCATCATAATTTTTTCACCATTTTGTTCGTACTTAAATTCATCGATACTTGATTGATCGATCAGTTTGATCAGTTCACGGATTTCCTGAATTTTCAACATATCAATCACTCCTTTTACGAGTCTGTGTATGATTGTCATTCCTGCCCTGGCTTCCGCGGGCGTTGACGGTATGTATTAGGAGCAAGTCCCAATTTTATGCTACCGTATTTTCCCGAAATTGAAAAGGATTTTTACAATAGCGTCTGCCCCAGGGGAAGCCCAGCCGGGAAGCGCTGTCATTTCCTTATAATAGAGTCAGTTTTTTTACGTTAACCTGAGATTCTAAAAAACAGGCGGTGCCGCAATCCATTTACACTGAGAATAACGATTCATCAAGTGCACAAGGAGATTCTGACACCGCAGCAGTTTTATTGCTCTTCTTCAACTTCCGGCTTTTCTGCCTTTTCAATCTTGTACTCCCTAAAAATAGGAATTTCGGAAAGATTATCGGGAATTTTACCTTTTTCAAGTAGAATAATTTTCACTGTATTTTTGTTTCTTGCCATATGGTACTTTTCGCCATATTCATTTTCCTGGGCATACCGCTTCAGGCTCTGATAGTCTTCTTCCTGAATGGAAATCGGTTCGGTGTCTTCTTCTGCATCTTCTTCCTGAGTAAATCCTACATCAAATTCAACGATTTGAATTTTATCATTTTTAATGTTGCGTGTCTGTTCCAGTACCGCTTTGGCACCTTCGGTTAAATCAGACCATTCCATATCGGATCTCTCCTTTTCAATTTGTCTGGCATTCCTTCTTACGCCATCCAGGTCTCTCCCCTTCTGGTGAAATTATGTAGAAATCCAATGTGCTGTGCGGCTGCAGCCGTTCCCTGAAATCTTTTCTGGCTATGCATCGGACAGTCTCTTTTCATGTTAGCATTTCCAAGACGTAATTATACCATCAGAAGCGAATAAAATCATTAACTATCCCTGTTTTACCGAAAACAGGCTTTTTGCTTCTAAGCAAATCACAAAGCGGAAAAAATCCCCACAGACTCATTCGTGATGAAAAGAGAAGTATAGATCGGTTCGATTAACCTGCTCTGCATTATATTTGTTCGGATCCCTGTCTCAAAAAAAACACTTCTGTGCCCCAGCTCCTGATTCTTTAAAAAACAAGGCTCTGTTAAAGTCAGTTGTTGATTTTCTCTCACTGCGCTCCCTTTCCGCGGGCGCCACTGCAGCCTCCTCGGGAAAATCGCCCTGCGTGGTCTTCTGCCGGTGCTCTCCCCGCAGAAGTGTCGCTCATTCGCTCCAATCAACTTTATTAAATCAAAATTAAGCATTAACAGAGCCAAAAACAAAAAAAGCAGGAGGTTCTCCCCCTGCTTTCGTGCTCTTAGTTTGACTGATAGCCGACCATTATATTATCGGCCCCAAGTTCCTCATAGGCAAGTCTCTTAATCTGGACGGCTTCTTCTTTTGAAAGCCCTTCCGCTTTTACATAAATTCTGACCTGTCCGTCTTCAGTAATGACAAGTGCATCTTCATAGCCCTTTGCTTTAATCAGAGTTTCCAGTAGTTCTTCTTTCTGTGCCATGGCCTGGAGGGCTTCCCGGCCGTCAAATGCCTGGCTTTGTACATCCGCACTGGCTTCTGCTGACGCAATGACATCGGCATATTCTTCATTGGCCTTCCCACGGGCATCCTGACGCTGCAGCCTGATCATTTCAAACATTTCATCTGCACTCATCGTTGCATACTGTGAAGTTTCCGCTGAAGCCGTAGTATCTTCGATCTCGACAAATGTAACACTGTCATCGTTTTGAAGCTGTGCTTCAAGATCCTCGCCTTCCACCGCTTCTGTAACGCCGTTTTGATCCTGATTATCTTCAGGCAGACCTGCGAAATCCTGATTGTTAATGTTGATGTAATAGACCGACAGGACAATAATCAGACTAAGCATAGTCAAGAGCCAAACTGTTTGACGTTTCAATACCATTTACGATTCCCCCTCATTTTTTTTCGGCATCACTGACACTCTGTGTGTGGGTACATCAAGCACCCGGCTGACCGCCTCTACTACAGAGGTTTTTATTTGAATGTTGTCTACCCCTTTGGCTACAACCAGGACACCTCTTACATCCGGTTTTTCCACCCGCTGTAGCAGCGGTTCTTCCTTGTCCCCGCTTCTGATAATCACAACCTGCTCATCCTTTGTTGTGTCATGCACCTGCCGCTTACCACCTTCACGATCCGTTTCATCAGTCAGCTGTTCTTTTGAATTAACATTTGTCTGATATACTTGTTTTTCCGTTTCTGCCAAATTGACGACAACCGTTACGTCGGAAACACCAATCATCTGCTCCAGCGCTTTTTTCAGCTGGGACTCATAAATCGACTCATACTCCCCCATAGTCAGGGGGCCGTCGGAATTCCCTGATTTAAAGACCGGTTCAGCTTCCGGTTCCGGCTCACTGGTGCCGCTCTCATCAACTCCTGCTGCAGGAAGCAGCACCTGTTCATCACCTCCTGAAGTAACCACGTTACTTACAATCATGAAGAAAAGCCCGAGGAAAAGGAGAAGAAGTAAATATTTTAGATTTACTTTTTTCCATTTGCCTGTTTCTTTATATTGGTCAAGCCAGGACCGATTCTTTTTTTCCTCAGTCATGCGATCCTCCTCCTTTCATTTCCAGTTCAATTAACGTCTCTGGTATATTCCAGGTTTCTGCCAGGAAAGCTCTTATCTCTTCACTGCCGGTTATGCCAGATGAATGTGAGTCTTCGATGGGTTCTTCCTCCCCTGTCAGGATGACAACCGCCTCCACAGGGACGATCAGGTTGTCCGGATCTTCATCTCCCTCAGGGTTTGGGTGTGGTTCAGCCAGAGTAATACGTACAGCTCCGACACCTTCAAGAACCTCTTCTCCCTCGGTATACTCATTCATCTCCACTTCTATGGATGCCGGCACCACTCCAAACTTTTTTTCAAGATCGTCTGACACTTGTCTTGTTAATAGGACAGCCATGTATTCAGAAATATATGCGCGTGTCCCATCATCTATATCTATTTTCTTTTGCTGAAGAGAAGTTTCATGACTTCCGTAATCGTCATCCACCCATTCGGCCATTGCATGGAACCATTCTTCCGGATCGGAATGGAAAACCGATAGAATAGGCTGAATCATAACCATCAGGACCATCAGCCCCACCACAAGTTTGACATACCGCTGCAGGCTTGAGTTTGGAAGAAGAAGCTCCAGTATCGCCGCGAACAGGACAAGCATAATGATGTTGGCTACCCACTCTGTTACAAACGCCATAAAACTCCTCCTTCCTTCTGCAGACTGAAATTTAGTTTAACCTGCCTTCACCGCATCATGAGAGACAGGTTTCCTGAAATAATCATGATCGTAATGGATAGAAAAAACATCAGACAAACCGCTGAGAGGGCGGCAAATACATACAAAACGGATTTTCCTATAATGGAAAGTGAAGCGATGATCGGGCCCCCGCCAAGCGGCTGAAGGACAGCAGCGGCAAATGAATAGATCAGAGCCAGGGAAAGGACTTTCAGTGCTGGAAAAATACAGATCAGAAGTAACAGCACCAGGCCGGCAACACCAACTGTATTTTTAATGAGAACCGAGGCTCCCATCACTGTATCGGCGGCATCAGTAAACATCCTCCCTACGACCGGAACAAAATTTCCCGTTACAAATTTAGCGGTTTTTATGGCAATTCCGTCTGCTACAGCCGCCGTTGCCCCCTGCACACTGATGACACCGAGAAAAATAGTGAGAAAAATCCCCAGTCCCCCGGCAGCGATATTGCGGAGCAGATCGGCAAGCTTGGTCACTTTATAATGATCTGTCATGGTGCTGACGATGCTTAACAGCGCACTCATAAACAGAAGGGGCAGCACAAAGTACTGAACAAAAAGTCCGCTTGTATGGACAAGAAAGACGATCATCGGGTGGAAGAGAGCAACCGACGTCACACTGCCTGTACTCGCCATCAGCACGAGCAGGAGCGGCAGCAGCGAAATCATAAAGTTGGACATCGCCTCGATGGTCTGCTGGGTAAACTGAATCGCTACATGAAAGCTGTTTAAGGCAATAATCAGAAGCACCATGTACGTGATCGCGTAAGCTACTTTACTGATGGAATGCTTCTCAAACGCCTGCTGGAGCTGGGAAAGAATCATACTGAAGATAGCAAGAAGAATCAGCGTACCAAGCAGCTTTCCGTTTACAATGATTTCGTGAAAGAGAAATTTCAAAAAGCCGAACAGCCACTCTTTAATTGAGAAAGGCTTGTCTGACTGAATAAATTCAAGGAGTGACCCCTTATAGCTTTCCGGGAGAAAACCACCGTAGTTCTGCAGTACATCATCCCAGTAGCCTCTGATGTCATCAATGCCCAGTTGTTCAAGCTGCTGCTCCATAAATTCTTCCTGATCCATTACAGAACTGTTTTCTTCTTCCGCCGCTGCAGCAGAGGGAAGAAGAACTGAAAGTATAAAAATAAAAAACAGGACAGAAGCGGCGCGCTTTTTCCACCGAATCTCCATTCTTCCCCTCCTCTTTTACGCAGGTAGCAGTCCGATCACCGTTTCAATAATGACGGAAATAATTGGAATGGCCATAATCATGATCAGCACTTTTCCCGCAAGCTCAATTTTCGAAGCCATCGCACCCTGCCCTGCGTCCTTGGCGATTTGGGCTCCGAATTCCGCAATATAGGCGATACCGATAATCTTAAGGATCGTCTGGACATAAACCATATTAATGCTCGCGTTTTCTGCAAGTTCCTCAAGCATCGTTATGATGGTACTGATCTTTCCGGCAAGAAAGATAAAAATCAGTATTCCTGTAAAAACCGTAAGCAGAAAGGCAAATACCGGTTTGTGCTCCTTTACTACAAGAGCAAGAAAGGTGGCGATCAGCCCAAGGCCTACAATCTGAATAATTTCAATCTTAACCGCCCCCTAACCCTGGAAGAGGAAGACACTGCGAATCGTCTGGAACAGGTCATCTACTACGGAGGCAACCAGGAACAGGACGACCACAAAAGCAATCAGCGTTACCCACTGAGCCATATCCTCCTTGCCCATCTGTTTAAGGACGGTATGCATCATAGCCACTACAATTCCGACCCCGGCTATCTGAAAAATCAAGCTGATGTCATAACTCATCTTCTATCCCCTCTCTCCCGGCTAAATCATAATCAGCGCGAGCAGAATCCCGCACAGAAAACCGAGACTTTTGTACATGGATTCGTGTTTCTTCTGATTCTCTCTCGCATCATTTTCCTGCTGCTCCAAATAAACCAGGGCCAGCCTGAGGTGTTTGCGCTGGTTGTCGAGATCCTGCCTGCCGAGTGTGCGGCCAAACTGAGCCAGCACATCCCACTCACCCTGTTTGAACTCCAGGAGACGCTTTACTTTGGCAAGTGTGTCAGCCCACACCTCAGGAGCGAGTTTATCCTCTTTGTTCAGGTCGTCGGCAAATGTTCTGAAAAGGGTTCCTACAGGCTCTCTAACCTGGGAAGCTACGCGCCTGCATGCTTCTTCAAGAGGAGTCAGGCCGTACACCATTTCGGTTTCCAGGGCCTCCAGTGCGACCCGGATATCTTTAAGCTGCTTTGTTCGAAGCCGAAGTCGCCGCGCCCATTCCCACCCGATCGCCGTTGATGCTAAAACAATGAATACAATCCCTATCAGTTTCATTTCATTCTCACCTTCAGTTCCCTGGGGTCGGCCGGACGTTTCTGTTGAATGCTTCCCCGGTCTGTGCGGCTGAATTTCGTCAATTCGATATATTGTACAAATGCTTTTTGTTCAAAAAGAGCGCGGAGCGTCGGCCTGCCTTTTACATCCTGTACATCGCTCCCGTGAACAGATGCAATCACCGTGACACCTGCGTGGACGGCTTCCATAACAGCTTCAGCATCTTCCGGACGCCCAAGTTCATCTACAACAATAATGTCCGGGCTCATAGACCTGATAAGCATCATCATTCCTTCTGCTTTTGGACACCGGTCCAGTATATCCACACGATTGCCGAATTCATGCTGCGGCACGCCCATGACACACCCTGCAAGTTCTGATCGTTCATCAACGATGCCGACCGTCTGCGGGGCAAGGTTTCGTTCCGGCAGCCCCTGACTTGCAATTCTGGCGATGTCACGCAGGAGTGTTGTTTTTCCAGTTTTTGGAGGACCTGTGATAAGGGTGTGAACCCAGCTTCCATTTACAGCAAGTCTACCCAGATAAGGGAGAGCTGCCCCTTTGGACTGCCTGGCAATCCGGATATTGAATGAACCTATATCCCTGATTCCTTTGACCATGCCTTTTTCTGTCACGACTCTGCCTGCCAGGCCTACCCGGTGGCCGCCCGGGATCGTAATATAGCCACGTTTAAGCTCCTCTTCAAGTCGGTATACGGAGTGCCCGCTCAAATAACTCATAACAAAAGCACCGTCTTCGGCAGTCACCACGTATGGACATGTGGAACCGTAAGGGAGCAGCCAGGACCCCTCAGCCGTAAGAATTTCAAGCGGCCGACCAATCCGGATCCGAATTTCCTCAATTTTCTTTCGCACTTGTTCAGGTATCGCCGTTACAAGATCTTTAAGCGTTCCCGGAAGAACATCAAAAACTTCCTTCACGTTTTCACCCCACTATGGACAGACACAGGTTGTACTACTTCAAGATTTATGCCCGTTTTTGACGGATATGCGGAATCAGCCTAACTTTTCACACCGATTAGAATAAGGAGAACACCGGTAAAAATCACGGCGATTTTCCAGAATGACAGACTGTCTGCCAGTGCGTATACACCTATGGTTACGCTCAGAATCAATACGGCAGGTCCGACAACTGCAAGAATGGCGTTAAGCACAAGGGCTTTTTCTACACTGTTAAATTTCATGATCAGCGCTGCCACTGTCAGTTCGGTAAGACCTGAAAATACTCTGAGAAGCACCATGACAACTACAGCTGTTTCAAGGCCTGTGATCCAGCCTTTCATTCCATCACCTCGCAATCTGTCCACCTTTACTCATACTTATGAGGCCTGTCTCCGAAAGAGAACCGGCAGAGGGAGAGAAGACTGGCGGGGATGGTTCGGTTGTAATAAGACATTGTCGGGTTGCTGAACCGTCTACTTTACAGAAATTAAATTATGTAAACAAAATATCGGACTTATTGATCAAAAGGATCTGTTAAATTCTCATGTTGATTTTTCTATCGTTGATTGAAGCGAACGCGCGACACTCCTGCGTGAACAGCGCCGGCTGAAGACCCCGCAGGGCGCTCTTCCCGAGGAGGCTGAAGCGGTGCCCGCGGAAAGGGAGGGCAGTGTGCGGAAATCAACAACAGACTTTAACAGAGCCAACCATAAAAAAAACGCCCCGGGGCTCCCCATAATGGGAACCTGCCGGAGCGGTCTCTAATCATTAAATTACGCACGTGATACGTATTTTCCTTCTCTGGTGTCAATAACAAGAACGTCACCCTGGTTAATAAAGAACGGCACCTGAACGGTAAGGCCCGTTTCAAGAGTAGCAGGCTTTGTCCCGCCTGAGGCTGTGTCCCCTTTAATACCGGGTTCGGTTTCCGTTACTTCAAGCTCGACACTTAACGGAACGTCAACGCCGATGGTTTCACCCTGATAGATCATGATCTGAACTTCCATGTTCTCTTTAAGATAATTCAACTGATTCTTGATCCGTTCTTCGGGAAGTTCAAGCTGCTCATAAGACGAGGTATCCATGAACGTATGCGTTCCTGCGCTGGCATACAGATACTGCATTTTGTGGTTTTCCATATGGGCTTTGCCTACTTTTTCGCCTGCGCGGAACGTGCGCTCCTGAATGCTGCCGTTACGCAGATTTCTAAGTTTGGAACGAACAAAAGCCGCTCCTTTTCCCGGTTTAACATGCTGAAAATCAATAACCTGCCAGATTCCGTTGTCTACCTCAATTGTAAGACCAGTTTTAAAGTCGTTTACTGAAATCATCTTTATTTCCTCCCAATTTTTCGTACAGCATGTCTGCCGTTATCGAAATTTATTCTCCCAGAACGAGCAGTTCCTTAGTGGACTTGGACAGACATTCGTTGCCGTTATCTGTTACTACAGCATCGTCTTCAATTCTCGTGCCGCCGGTACCGGCCACATAAATCCCAGGTTCCACAGTAACAACCATACCCGGTTTAAGAACAAGATCGGATTTAAAGGACAGTCCCGGTCCTTCGTGAACCTCCATCCCCATACCATGCCCCGTTGAGTGTCCAAAGTACTCACCGTAGCCCTGTTCTTTAATGTAATCACGTGTAAGTGCATCTGCCTGAATACCGGTAATTCCGGCTTTCAGACCTTCCATCCCCTTAAGCTGCGCCTGCAGCACGGTATCGTAGATCTTCTTCAGTTCATCACTGACTTCTCCTACTGCAACCGTCCGGGTAATATCCGAGCAGTATCCTTTGTAATAAGCCCCGAAATCCAGGGTAACAAGCTCCCCGCGCTCAATCTTCTTTTCGCTCGCTACACCGTGCGGCAGAGCAGAACGATAGCCGGAAGCTACGATAATATCAAAAGATGAAGAAACCGCTCCGCGCTTTCTCATAAAGAATTCCAGTTCATTGGAGACATCAATCTCCCTGACACCAGGCCGGATGTAGCTTTGAATGTGAGAGAATGCCGCATCGGCAATTTCCACAGCTTCACGGATTGTCTGAAGTTCGTTTTCATCTTTAATCATCCGAAGTTTTTCAACCATGCCGCTTACCGGCACCAGTTCGCCATTAATGACGTTATTGTATGTATCAAATGTGCCGTAAGTCATATGATCTTTTTCAAAGCCGAGCCGCTTAATTCCAAGTGCCTCAGCCTGGGCTGCGACCTCTTCATGTAGCGGTTTTGTATGCTGGACTACATGGAAGCCTTCCGCCTGCTCCCCCGCCTGTTCCACGTATCTGAAATCAGTAATAAAGACCGCTCCTGCATCTGAAATAACCGCAGCTCCTGCAGAACCTGTGAAACCGGTCATGTAGCGCCGGTTTGTCGGGCTCATAATGAGAATACCGTCAATTTCCTTTTCAGCAAATACTGCTCTCAGTTTTTCAAGTCTGGACATCCGGATCTCCTCCTTTAAAATAGTGAAGCGCCAGTTTGTAGCCTTCAAACCCGAATCCGGTAATCTGGCCTGCACAAACGGCTGCCGTCACTGATACATGCCTGAATGGCTCTCTCTGATGAACATTTGAAATATGCACTTCTACAGCAGGTACCCTGACAGCGGCAATCGCATCCCTGATCGCATAGCTGTAGTGGGTAAAAGCACCAGGATTAATCACAATTCCCTCAGCTTTTTGATCCGCCTCATGAATCCAGTCAATCAGATCTCCTTCATGATTGGACTGCTTTGCAACAAGATCAATTCCGTATTCACCCGCAAAAGCAGCAAGTTCCTTTTCAAGGTCTGAAAGCGTTTTCGCGCCGTAGACATCAGGCTCTCTCATTCCAAGACGGTTCATGTTCGGTCCGTTAAGCAGATAGATTTTCATCTCGTCATCACACCTGTCGGAAATGGTAAAAAAATAGAATGCTCCACGGAACATTCTACCACAGCTCTTCAGCTTTGAATAGATTCACCCTCAGCCCGAAGCCGTTCATCGTACTCATACGCAACCGAATATCCGATGAATGCGCCGTAAAGCACATACAGACACAGCGTCGTAATCAGGGTATTTACATCCATTCTGGTCAAGGGGTCCACACCGGGAAACATAGGATTGAACGCTCCGAAAACAATCGCCCAGAGAACAAAGCCGAAAACTGCCCCCGGCCACATTTTATTGATTTTCACAAAAACGATTCTGTAGATAAAAGCAACACCGATGGAAATAATCCCAATGGCCAGAATACCAATCAACTGACCAAGCCAGCCATTTTTCCAGTCCGGAAGCGCCCAGGGAAGCAGGATCATCGATGGCCCCACCCTGGTAAAACTGAATACATAGGCCACATATGCGAGCGCGCTCCAGAATACTCCCCCAAAAAAACCGATCACAGCCACTGTTGCGTGATAGGAGAGGGCTTCTTCAGTATTGTTCTGTTCTTGCTTTCCGTTACTCACCTTCATCACCTCGCTTGGTATTATGTCCCATATGCGCTGTTTTAACGCGTTTTTCCTGGTAAATGTGTGTAGAAGCCACGGGCCGGGGGAATAGTATTGCAGGATCGATTCTTTTGTCGAATGCTTACCTCTCCTGTGTGATTGGAGGTATTTCCTTTTATCATGTAGAATAGGTAAAAACAGCAGTACAATCCTGCTGGGGCTGGTTCTAATAAGGTACTGATATTTTAGGGTGCTGCTCGCGGAAAACATCGCCTGCAGCGTAATGAAACAATCATCTTCAGTGTAAAGAGCACTCCTTTAAGAGCACTCCTTTAAGAACCGCAGAAAATTGTAACAGACAGGCTGGTGACACCATTGAGCAAACAAACAGATACTCCTGCATACGGCGGACAAGCCGTCATGGAAGGGGTAATGTTCGGCGGGAAGAACACAACTGTAACCGCAATCCGCCGAAAAGATGAGAGTCTTGATTTTTTTGAAGTAAAGAAGAAAAAACGGCCCTGGGTTGAGAAACTTAAGAAGATCCCTTTTATTAGAGGTGTAGCAGCCATTGTTGAGGCTAGCGCCAACGGCACAAAGCACCTGAACTTTTCAACAGAGCGCTATGACGTCGATCCTAAAGACGATGATCAGATCGAAAAGACAGAGCAGACCTCAAAACTCACGATGATACTTGGTGTGGCTGCTGTAGGTGTACTCACATTTATATTCGGCAAGCTAATATTCACTGCCCTGCCGGCTGCACTCGCAGAGCTTTTCCGTCCGGTCTTTCCGGGCCACGTTGCACAGAATCTCATTGAGGGCTTTATCAAACTCGTCTTTCTTTTATCGTATATTTACATTATCAGTCTGACTCCGATGATTAAGCGTGTGTTCCAGTATCACGGTGCAGAACATAAAGTCATTAATGCTTTTGAAAATAATAAGGAACTTACGGTCCGTAATGTACAGGACCAGTCCCGTCTGCATTACCGCTGCGGGAGCAGTTTTATCCTTTTTACAGTCATCGTCGGGGTGTTCATTTATCTGACTGTTCCTTCCGAACCTCTTTGGGAACGCCTGACCTACCGAATCGTACTGATTCCTGTTGTACTTGGCGCCTCCTATGAAGTGCTGCAGCTCACTAACAAAGTACGGAACGTCCCTGCACTAAAATGGCTCGGCTATCCTGGACTATGGCTTCAGCTCCTGACCACGAAGGAACCAAAGGATGATCAGGTGGAAGTTGCCATTGCATCCTTTGAGGAAATGCGTAAGCGGGATACGGCACCTGTGAAGGATAATCTTCAGGACCGTATCGTATGATAATATTAATGAACCCTTTCAGCCAGTTATAAAAAGCGAAGTTTATGTATGACAAAAAATCCGGAGGTGTATGTATGCTGCGTTCATTTCATCCTTTGCTGCTCGTTTTGTTTGCCTTGGCGATTGTCGGCGTCGGGTCGCGCCTTTTCTCCGATCCGGCCGGTTTCTTTGTGAGCATTCTCGTTATGATTGGTGTGGCGACTCTTCTGTTTCTTCTGTTCCGCCATTTTATCATGCCGCGTATGGCAAACTCAGGTTACGGACAACGGTATCAGGCGCAGGGGCAGGGCATGCAGGCCCGCCACTCCGGATATGCCCAGGCGGCTCGTAAACAGTCGCCTCAGATGCAGGCAAAAGCAAAAAAAGGGAAGCAGCCTCAGAAAAAGCGCTCTTCCCGTCCATTAATTAAAAGACAATCTGATGTTCAACTTCGCGTGATTGAGGGAAAGAAAAATAAAAGCAAGAAAAAGAACCGGGCATTGTTTTAATCGCTTGGTTCTTTTTCATAGGGATTTGTGCGTGCAGGGGGATAGGAATACTCCCGATGGACAGATCCTATGATTTACCGTGAGGAGAGGAACCTAATGACATCATTTAACGACTCGCTTTACTATTTTACAGCTGATTTCATCCCGTCCGCACAAATTGATCTCATCTTCCTCATCATTATTGCCCTGATTTTCTGGACATGGAATAAAACAACCGGGTTTCAGCTTCTTTTTCTACTGTCTTTGTCTGTCTCCATCGCTCACATTATTCAGCTCTTTCTTCCTGCCATATATGTAGGGCAGGAACAACTCCCCTTGACCCACACAACTGTACAGGCAGTAACGACTTTCTTTGCTTTTTTTATCCCTCTTGCCAAAAATCGTCTGGAACTGGCTGCCGTCCTGGGTCCGGTAATGGCCGTTTCCGTTACCTTTCTCCTTTTTACAGGGGTTCCTGTCTTTTCCCTTGTGGGAGCAATCATCATCGGCGGATTCATCGTCTACGGATTTTATCGCAGTTTTGACTGGATCGGGGCTATGCCCGACCGCTATGTGATGGCATTTGCCATTGTGCTGCCGGCTTTTCTGGCTGGAATCATTTACCCTCATACTGCCTATCTCCTGCATGCCGGCTATCTTTTAGGAGCAGGGATCGGCGTTTCTCTGGAATTTGTAAAAGTCAGAATGAACGTTTCTGCAGCCGGTTTTTCAAAGCGCCTGCCTGCCGCAGCAGCCGGTCTCGCAGGCATTGCGGCACTGAACATCTTTGCCCCATTCCTGTTTTCTCCCCTTCCCCTGCCGCTTTTAGCCCAGGGTATTGCAACAGGTCTGTGGATTACCATTGTCCTTCCTATTCTCCTTGTGTCACTGAAGATTTATGAGCAGGAAGGAAAGGGGAAAATTATCAGTTCCAGCTAATGGCTCCATTTTTTCAGGAAGGCCTCCGTATGCATTTCACCCTGGAGAACCAGATTTTTTTTCTGTTCATCTGTGAGGGCAAAGTCTGTTGTTTTCACTCCCTGGACAGGAATAAAAACCACATCCTTTGCAAGATCTCTTGAAATATAGCGCTGATCGTGTGCAGTCCTCATCGTTTCCACCATGGCATAGGTAAACTGCATCGCATTTTTAATTTTTCTCGGCTGTGTCTCTTCCAGTTCAGGGCTGAGTCTAAAGCCGAGTACCGGCCTGGTAAGGCGCTTCTGGTTCCTTTTTTTATAGATCCACATGGGAAAATTGCTGAGCACGCCACCATCTACTATATAACTTGCCTTCACTCTTCCGTCGTATATTTTGACCGGTTCGAAAAAGAAGGGAATGCTGCAGCTCATCCGTATCGCTCTTGCGACTGAGAATTTTTCGGGAATCCGGCCGTACATAGGCAAATCATCCGGCAGTACGACGTAGCGACCGTTTGTAATATCAGAAGCTACCATTTTTAAAGAACCTTCGGGCAAATCCTCGAAAGTGGAAACATTCTTCCGTTTCAGCACCTCAATCAGCCAGTTTTCAAACTCCGATCCCTTGTATAGGCCGATTTTTCGGTACATAGTGAGCCACCTCAGAAACGGAAAAGGGAACATGGCTCGGCGTGGATCAAGAAGCTGCTTCAGGTCCATCTCAGATAAAAGGTCGTAAATTTCCCCGCCAGTAAAACCGGCGCTTATAAAAGCAGCCGTAACCGCTCCCGCACTCGTTCCGGCTACCCTTTCAAATTCGATTCCTTTTTTCTCAAGTACGTTAAGTGCTCCTGCGAATGCCAGCCCCCGAACCCCGCCTCCTGCGAAAATGCCGTCCACCTTCACGCACACCCCTCCTTACTTCATTGTAACGATGGAGGGGTAAAAAAATGCTCGTTTTTTGTGAAAACAGCTCGTACATTGGGATAGAGGCAGTACAAAAGCCTTTAGTCATGTAAACGCTGCTTCAGATCCGGGCTGCTATGGTCCTCAATATAGGTCAGGCGAGTCACTCAGGCTTGCCGGCATCACCAGGGAACGGGCAGCGCGAAGCATAGCTTCTGTTTAATTTAATTCAGTGCAGCCAAATTAAAAAAGCAGTCAAACCAATCTGGTTATGACTGCTCCATTTCTTCACTTTTTTTCTGGACGAGACGTAGTTCCTCCACACGCTTCGGCTCTTCATCGAAGTACTGCACGAGGTCACCTATCCTGTCAATCGCATCCCAACTCAGGTGGTGTTCGATCCCCTCTACATCCTCATAAATCGTTTCTCCGTCCACTCCGATTATCCGCATGAATTCCTCAAGCAGGTCGTGACGGTACACGAGACGCTTGCCAATTTTCTTCCCTTTGGGCGTTAAAACGAGCCCTCTGTATTTCTCATAAATGAGGTACTCTTTTTTATCTAGCTTCTGTACCATTTTAGTAACAGAAGACGGATGTACATCAAGTGTTTCCGCAATGTCGGAAACCCGGGCATAGCCCTTTTCTTCTATAAGAAGGTAAATTCTTTCCAGGTAATCTTCCATACTAGGTGTTGGCATTGTGTCCCCTCCAGACATCCCCATTGAAAAGCGTTGCACCACAATTTATGTATTTTGTTTGCTCCACAGCTGCTGCAGGCCGATTTTCATTGTCTGTTCAGTATACTATAAATCGAAGACAGGTACTACCTGCCGCCAAATTAACAGAAAAAAAGAACTGCCCGCCGGAGGTGGCCGGAACAGTTCTTTCACCAGTTATCTTCTACAATCCGCATTTCAGCTGCGCATTACAGTTCGTGCATGTATTGCATCCACCAATATCCTCAACCGTTCCTTTACGGCAGACGGGGCATTTATCGCCCACTTCGTTACCGTATTTAACCGAGGTGGAACGCAGATCCGAAATAGTATCCAGAATGACAACCTTCCCTTTACTGTCCGCATGTTCTTCAAGAGTTTCCTCAGGCTGGTCCAGATCATTTTCTTCAGCCTTCAGGGTCAGTACCTGGCTGTCACGGCTTCCGTCCACATAAACGGTACCCCCTTTGGCTCCGCCGTTATACAGACGCTCATATACGCCTTTTACCTGATCAACAGTGTATCCGCGCGGGGCATTCACCGTTTTACTGAGGGAGCTGTCCACCCATCTCTGAATAACACATTGTACATCAGCGTGAGCTTCCGGTGACAGTTCCATACTTGAGACGAACCAGTCCGGCAGATCAGCAGGATCCGTTTCAGGGTTCGCATTAAGGTAGTCCTGAAGAATCTGGGCTTTCACTTCAATAAACTTGCCTAGACGGCCGCTTCTGAAGTAAGAGAAGGAAAAGTATGGTTCTAGTCCTGTGCTGACGCCAACCATGGTTCCAGTCGATCCAGTTGGAGCAACGGTCAGCAGATGAGAGTTTCTGATCCCGTATTTGAGAATATCCTCTTTAAGGTCAGCCGGCATTTTTTCCATGTATCCCGTTCGGGTGAATTTATCACGGAGCAGTTGAGTCTGTGATTCCGACTCTCCGGTCAGGTATGGAAAGCTGCCTTTTTCTTTAGCAAGCGCAACACTGGTCCGGTATGCCGTGGTGGCAATCGTTTCAAAAATTTCATCTACAAGGGCGTTCCCCTGCTCACTTCCGTACACCGTCTCAGTATGAATGAGCAGATCATGAAGACCCATGACACCCAGGCCTACTCGGCGCTCGCCTTTTGCCTGCTTTGTGTTCTCATCAAGGAAATACGGTGTCGCGTCGATGACGTTATCCTGCATGCGTACGCCTGTTGCGACCGTCTGCTTAAGCTTATCAAAATTAACGGTTTTCGTTTCTTTATCTGCCATTTCCGCAAGGTTGACAGCTGCCAGGTTACACACACTATAGGGTGCGAGAGGCTGCTCACCGCAAGGGTTGGTTGCAACCACCTTCTGTCCGTATGCACTTGCGTTTGTTTTTTCGTTGGCATTATCAATAAAGAAGATTCCCGGCTCTGCCGAGTACGTCGCACACACGTTAATGAGATTCCACAGTTCCTTCGCTTTAATTTTACGGTACGTGCGGATCCCGAATCCGATCTTTTCCCACTCTCTCACATCTCCGTACTCCTGCCATTCACGGTTGTAGGCATCCATTTCCTCCGGCGAGTAATTCTCCACATCCGGGAACCGGAGGGCGTACTCTTCATCGTTTTCCACAGCTGCCATAAATTCATTGGTCAGGCAGACACTGATGTTTGCGCCTGTGAGGAAATCCGGGTTATTAACCGTATACGTTCCACCCGTCCGAAGCTTTTCCTCTGCTTCCCTGATAACTTTCGTGTCGAAGCCGCCCTGTCCACTGATCGCCTTATAGTTGACGATCCCCTGGTACATCGCTTCTTCCACTTCCGTCAACGGAGTGAATTTCAGCTTATCTTTAACAAGCTGGCGGATTTGTCTATCTTCTGTGTTTTCCAGTAGGTACCTGAGAATTCTCGGGTTCTGCATTTTTGAAATGATAAACTCAAGAATATCCGGGTGCCAATCCGACAGCATGATCATTTGTGCGCCACGTCTTGATCCGCCCTGCTCAACAAGGTGTGTGAGTTTGGCGATGTCATCAAGCCAGGAGACCGAACCCGATGATTTTCCGTTTACCCCCCGGGCAAGTGTGTTACGCGGACGCAGCGTTGAACCGTTCGTTCCGACCCCGCCGCCGCGGCTCATAATTTCCATTACCTGTTTACGATGTTCGGAAATCCCTTCACGGGAGTCGTCCACAAACGGCATTACATAACAGTTAAAGTATGTAACGTCCGTTTCCGCACCCGCTCCGTATAAAACACGGCCTGCCGGTACAAAATTCATGTTTACCAGTTCATGATAAAATTTCCGGAAGCTTTCATCCCGCTTTTCAGGATCCGTTTCCACCTCTGCCAGACCCCTTGCGTTCCGTTTTGCAATCTGTTCGTAGTAAATTTCAAGCGGCTTATCAATCGTTTCGAGAGAACGCATCACAACTCCGGTTTCTTTTTCCTCCGGATCATCAAGAACACCGTGAAATTCCTCGTCAACAGCAATTCGTGCTTTCTTTTCGTTCCAGTCAATATCGAGTACGTATCCGAATCCCCTGGCTGGAAATTTTGGATCCGCTTTGACCGTAAGGACAACGAAATCACCGGCTTTCAGTGTCTTCTTTTCCGTATCCTTGAACGTATAGCGGTCCAGCATGACCAGTCTCGATACCCCGCTCAGCGTTTTGTTCATCTCCGGAGTGATCGGGAACACCTGAGGAAACTGGGCGATATCCCCGTTCAGCTCCTCTGTGTTAATCGACTTTGCAGACATAAACGTTGTCACATGCACTCTCCCCTTTTGCAGATCTTTTTGTATGATTTTTATCGTGTTGTTAAAGAACGAGTTTTTTTGGTAAACTCTGGCTGTTACTTGCTTGTTTCAGCTTACCATAGTTTTCTCTACCCATCAATATATAGTATTAAACAAGTTTATAAGAACACAACATATTGGGTTTTGGGACGAATTGAGATAGGTTTGTCAAGCTTGGGATCGGCTGTAATTTCAAGAGAAAGAAAGATTTTACGTGGAGAATCGGGGAAAACCGCTTATTTTGACAAATTTCAATCATTGCATTTTAAATGTTTTTTCGTATCCAAGGTATAGGAAAACGTGAACAGAATGGCATCATACCATATTTTTTGGAGTTAGAAAATAAGTCTGATCGTACTATTTTCTCCGGCTTGCCTGAATGTTTATTTGACACCTTTCTCCTATACCCTTTTTTCTTCGACATAAGCCGGCAATAAAAGAAGCCCCCATGATTAGGGGGCTGATCCCAAGCTACGATTTATAGTTCCACTTTTCGGTACCGTACTTTCGCTCAATCAATCCTTGTACCTCTTCTTCCTCTTCTGCTGATAGTGTGTAACGTTCAAGCGACACATTAAGGCCATTTTCAAACCCGCTATGGAACGCCTGTTTTGCCGTTTCCACCTCTATTTTCCGTCCCATAAGTTCCTCGATGGAAACTGCTTTGTTTTTAAAATTGCGCTGCATCCGTTCACGAACGCGGTCACTCGGGTAGTTGAACAGATCAAAGAGCTTGTCCTCATCCAGAGAGAGGATGATGGAGCCGTGCTGCAGTATGACGCCTCTTTGCCGCGTCTGGGCGCTCCCGGCAATTTTCCGTCCTTCCACTACGAGCTCGTACCATGACGATGCATCGAAGCAGACGGCTGACCGGGGGTTTTTCAGGCTGCTGCGCTCTTCCTCCGTTCTTGGAATTGAAAATGCGGCATCAAGGCCAAGATCAACAAAGCCTTTAAGAAGGCCTTCGGAAATAACACGGTACGCCTCAGTGACCGTTTCAGGCATCCGGGGATGGTCCTCACTGACAATCACACTATATGTAAGTTCATCATCATGAAGCACGCCCCGGCCGCCGGTTGGCCGCCTTACGAAGCCGAGCCCGTATTTATTTACAGCCTCCATGTTAATATCTTTTTCTGCCTTCTGGAAATAACCGATTGACAATGTTGCCGGATCCCATCCGTAAAAACGGACCACTGGCGGTATTTTTCCACCCCTGTGCCAGTCCATAAGCTTTTCATCCAGTGCCATGTTATAGTAAGGGCTTCTCAAGCCCGAATCGATAAAATACCAGGTTTCTTTCATGAAGGAATCCCCCGTTTTAATTTGTTATTCAGTTTTATCTTACCGGAATTGCAACATGATGACAAAAGAGAACGGTTTATAGATTGCAGAAATGCCCGTTTCCATATATCATTATGGGTGGAGAATTTTTTTGGAATAGATAAAAGGAGTGGACACTGTATTATGACACCGTGGGTTCTGGCTATTGTTACCGTTTTACTGGTCGCATTTATTGTGATCCGTGCAAAAAAACCGAAATATCTAAAATCCCTTTCTACCGAAGAATTTAAGCAGGACTACAGAAAAGCCCAGCTTGTGGATATACGTGAAGAGAAGGAATTCAAAACAGGGCACATTCTAGGTGCCAGAAACATCCCTCTTTCCCAGCTACGCCAGCGCCAGGCGGAAATCCGTCCGGACAAGCCTGTATATCTGTACTGCCAATCCGGCGCCCGATGCTCACAGGCAGCCAAGCTTCTCAGAAAGAAGCGCAATGTAGAGGAAATCGCCCACTTAAAAGGCGGCTTCAGAAAATGGACCGGAAAAATTAAAAAGTAATCGTGATAAAGAAAAGCCGTCTGAAACGTGTCAGATGGCTTTTTGGTTTTCTTTCCGGAGCTGGTGGGGTCAGAATCCTTCCCTCGATTCGGCGCCTAATAAACAACCCGCCCCTTAAAAAGGGCGGGTTGTACGAACATGCATGTTATGCTTCTTTTGTATACCGCAGAATTGGTTTTCGGGCTGCCGTTGTTTCATCCATGCGGCCTATCACCGTATTGTGTGGTGCTTCCTGCACTACTTCCGGTGACTCTTCCACTTCCCGTGCAATCTGAATCATCGCCTCGATAAATTCGTCCAGCGTTTCCTTGGATTCGGTTTCTGTCGGCTCAATCATAAGACACTCTTCCACGTTAAGCGGGAAGTAGATCGTCGGCGGATGATAACCGAAGTCGAGCAGACGTTTGGCCATGTCCAGCGTACGGACACCGAGCTTTTTCTGGCGGCGGCCGGAGAGGACGAATTCATGCTTACAGTGCTGGGTGTACGGCGCATCAAAGTAAGGCTCAAGTTTGCGGAACATATAGTTTGCATTCAGTACTGCATACTCGGATACATTTCTGAGCCCCACAGGTCCCATAGTCCGGATGTACGTATACGCACGGACGTTAATTCCGAAGTTGCCGTAATAGGGCTTCACCCGGCCGATGGACTCGGGTACATTGTAATCAAAGCGATATTCGTCACCGTCTTTTACCACAAGAGGTGTCGGCAGATAAGGAACAAGGTCACTCTTTACGCCGACAGGACCGGATCCAGGTCCTCCGCCGCCGTGAGGAGTTGTAAAGGTTTTGTGAAGGTTCAGGTGAACCACATCAAAGCCCATATCTCCCGGGCGGGTAATGCCGAGAATCGCGTTGGAGTTTGCTCCGTCGTAGTACAGCTTCCCGCCTGCTTCGTGAACGATTGAAGCCATTTCCACAATCTCTTCCTCAAACAGACCGAGCGTGTTCGGATTTGTGAGCATAAGAGCTGCTGTATCCTGACCCACTACTTCACGGAGGTGATCAAGATCCACGATGCCCCGCTCATTTGAGCGCACCGTGACTGCTTCAAAACCTGCCACAGTAGCCGAAGCCGGATTTGTTCCGTGGGCGGAGTCAGGAACAATGACTTTCGTACGCCCTGTATCCCCGTTCGCTTCGTGATAAGCGCGGATCAGCATCAGGCCGGTCCACTCCCCGTGGGCTCCTGCTGCAGGCTGCAGCGTAACCTGGTCCATTCCCGTAATTTCCTCAAGGTTTGTCTGAAGCCTGTGCATCAGTTCCAGAGCACCTTGAATCGTACTTTCATCCTGATAAGGATGAATATGGGCAAACCCCGGGTATCGGGCTACATCCTCGTTTATTTTCGGATTGTATTTCATCGTACAGGAACCGAGCGGGTAAAAACCGGAATCTACCCCGTGGTTCCGGTTTGAAAGGGCTGTGTAATGGCGCATAATCTGAAGCTCGGATACTTCCGGGAGTTCCGCATCTTCCTTGCGGAGATATGTGTCCGGAAGCAGTTCGCTCAGGTCTTTTTCCGGAATATCCATCTCCGGCAGGCTGTGCCCTGCTCTTCCTTCCTGACTGAGTTCAAAAATCAATGCCTGGTTTTCTGTACTCATTTTACTCCCCCCAATACCGTAGCTAGATGATCAATTTCTTCTTTTGTGCGCAGTTCCGTAAAGGCAAGAAGCATCTGGTTTTCCTTCTGCGGGTAGTGGCGCGACAGATCAAAGCCGCCAATCATACCGGCATTAAGAAGGTCTTTGTTAACTTCTTTAACCGGCTTTGGCAGTTTGACTGCAAATTCGTTAAAGAAAGGTGTGCCGTTTACCACGTCTACGCCGGCTTCCTTCAATTTATCTTTTGCATAATGGGCTTTCTGGAGGTTCTGACCAGCCATTATTTTCAGGCCTTGTTTGCCGATGGCACTCATGGCAGCAGAGGCGGCAAGAGCATTGAGAGCCTGGTTTGAGCAGATGTTGCTTGTCGCTTTATCACGGCGGATGTGCTGTTCTCTCGCCTGAAGCGTCAGTACAAAGCCACGTTCTCCTTTATCATCAGTCGTCTGGCCCACAAGACGGCCAGGTACCTTACGCATCAGCTTTTTCGTGGTAGCAAAATAACCGCAGTGCGGGCCGCCAAGCTGGGCAGGAATGCCGAATGGCTGGGCGTCACCAACAACCACATCAGCGCCAAACTCTCCAGGCGGCTGAAGGACGCCGAGACTGACCGGATTTGAGGAAACGACCAGCAGTGCTTTTTCCTGGTGGGCGATTTCTTCGATTGCTTTGAGATCCTCTACATTTCCAAGGAAGTTCGGATACTGGACAATGACAGAGGCAACCTCTTTGCTGTACAGCTCCCGCAGATGGTCGAGATCAGTAACACCGTCTTTTTCACGAATTTCAACGACCTCGACACTTTGTCCTTTTGCGTTGGAAACAAGTACTTCGCGCGCTTCCGGGTGAACCGTTTCAGAAACGAGAATCTTTTTCTTTTTGGTATGTCCCGCACTCATCATTCCTGCTTCCGCCAGGGCTGTAGGCCCGTCATACATGGATGAGTTGGCCAGATCCATACCGGTGAGTTCTGCAATCATCGTCTGAAATTCAAAGATGGCCTGGAGCTCCCCTTGTGAAATTTCAGGCTGATACGGGGTGTAGGCTGTGTAAAATTCCGAGCGGCCGATCACGTGATTGACAATGGATGGAATGTAGTGTTCGTAAACTCCTGCCCCAAGAAAAGTCGGGTAGTCTTTTGAGTTTTTATTGCGCCCGGCAAGACGCTGCATCTCTTTTATAAGAGCTGTTTCATCCAGTGCTCTTTCTACTTTCATGTCCCCATCATAACGAACGTCTTTCGGAATATCGCTGAACAGTTCCTCCACAGAATCAATTCCGATCGCTTCCATCATATCCTGAAGATCTTTTTCCGTCATTGGCAGATAACGATGTGTCATATCTGTCTCTCCCCTTCCTGCTCTTTCCCTCTAATTTGAACGTTTATAAAACGGTGTGGCCACTACTTCTGCTTTCAAACGGCGCTTTCTCACCTGAACTTCCACTTCTGTTCCGATTGCTGTATGCGCTTTGTCAACAAGGGCGAGACCCACATTTTTTTTCAATGTCGGAGACTGTGTGCCTGTCGTAACAAAGCCGATTTCTTCGTCATTTACAAATACAGCATAGTCTGTCCGGGGAATCCCTTTATCGATCATTTCAAGACCGACGAGTTTTCGCGGCGCACCATTTTCCTTCTGATCCTTCAGCACACTTTTTCCGATAAAGTCGGCTTCTTTGTCTGTTTTAACCGCAAATCCGATTCCGGCTTCAATCGGTGAAATGTCTTTAGTAAGTTCCTGGCCATAAAGGGCGAGGCGCGCTTCAAAACGAAGTGTATCCCGTGCACCGAGCCCGCACGGCTTGAGTCCGTCAGCTTCCCCTGTTTCGAGGAGCAGGTTCCAAAGCCCAGCTGCGTCTTCCGGCTTACAGTAAATTTCAAATCCATCTTCACCTGTGTAACCTGTACGGGATACGAGAGCCTTCATACCGCCGATGTCCACCTGGTCACGAAATTTAAAGAAGGTAATCTCCGAGAGATCAGTGTCTGTTGACTTCTGCAGCACCTCTTCTGCCAACGGCCCCTGAATTGCCACTTGGGCAAACTGATCACTTACATTGACTACTTCTACATTGTCAAAGTTTTCAGCCTGTGAAGAAAGCCAGTCGAAGTCCTTATCCACGTTGGAGGCGTTGACGACCAGAAGAAAGTCGTTTTCTTCCCGTTTGTAGTAGACCAGATCGTCCACTGTGCCGCCTTCGTGATAACACATGGCTGTATACTGAGCACCGTTTACTTTCAGCTTTTCAACATCGTTGGTCAATACGTACTGAAGAAAAGGGATTGCACCGCTTCCTTTTACTTCAACCTCACCCATGTGTGAGACGTCAAAGAGACCTGCTTTTGTCCGGACCGCTTCGTGCTCGTCCTTAATTCCTGAAAACTGTACCGGCAGATCCCAGCCGCCGAAATCAATCGTTTTTGACTGATCCTTATACACGTCAAATAATGGTGTTCTTTTCCCCAATGCCATGCACCTCCGTGTTTTTTCAAAGCTCAAGAGAGCCCGATGTATTTGCTTTTTGAAAATTGAATCCGCTTTCAGGTTCGTAAAAATTCTCCACAATATCCTTCTGCATAAAGTCTGCACTTCACGTCATTAAGTCAGTTGCCAGCACCAATTAACCAAAAAAAGACAGAGACCTCCCTGAAACGGTGAGGGCTCTGTCGGATGTACCTGAGAGTTTCCTTTCCGGCAACTACAGGCCGAAAAGTGTCCCCATGGGTGTTCCTTCTCAATAAATAAAGGAAGCTTTCCAGAGTTGCGTCTGGCAAGAGTCTTTTTGCCTGAGAGATTCACAGATAACCGGCTGCTTGCTCCTTCGGCGTCACTCCCTCGTTCGGAGTGATCTCTCCCCTTGCTTTCATTCGCAGATATGTAATTGATGGTCATAGAAAACGGGGTTTCAGGAAAAGATAGTCTAAAGACAACTGATCCTGCGTCTCTATCGTATCACTTTTTAAATTTAGTTGGCAATAACATCGTTTGACAATTTTAAATAGGAGCACCATTTTACTCAGGTATGGAAGAAAGGAGTTTTTCCCGTGACAGTTCCCGACTTTATTTTTGACCAGAAATGGGGTGAGGCGCTCTCGGCCCGTCTTGTCCAAAACGGGCCATGGTCCAGCTGGAACCTCTTCTCTCTGGCACTGCAGGCTGAAGAACAGCTGTCGATTGAGCATTTTGACGGTCTCGAAGCGCCAAAGCATCTCCCGCACCTGAATATCTTTCCCCATCAAATGGAGGCCGCAGAGCGTGTGCTCACTAAAATGAACGGAAAAGCGATTCTGGCAGATGAGGTGGGCCTCGGTAAAACCATCGAAGCAGGCCTGATTCTCAAGGAATACATGATTCGCGGTCTCGTGAAAAAAGTACTCATTCTCGTCCCCGCTTCTCTTGTGACACAGTGGTGCCGGGAACTGAACAGCAAGTTTTACATTCCGGCAGTCGAACAGCGGAAATCCTACGTGTGGGACAGCTGTGACGTGATTGTCAGTTCCATTGATACGGCAAAGCGTGACCCACATCGTTCGGTTATCTATGAGCAGGATTACGATATGATTATTATTGACGAAGCACACAAACTGAAAAACAAGAATACGAAAAACTACCAGTTTGTCCGCAATTTAAAAAAGAAGTTCTGCCTTCTCCTGACGGCTACACCGGTCCAGAACAAACTGAGTGAAGTCTTCCATCTGATTTCTATTCTAAAACCCGGCCACCTTGGAAATGAGGATGGCTTTACGAAGGAGTTTAAGGATGCGGACCAGCATGAGGAACTGAGACAGCTCGTGCAAAAAGTGATGATTCGAAACCGCCGCTCAGACTCCGAGATGGACTGGCCCAAACGGGTCGTGAAAACAGTGGAAATCGAGTTCTCCGATGAAGAAAAACAGCTGTATGATGCGGTAACTGCGCTTAAAAGCAGGTGGAACCAAAAACATGAGTGGAGTATTTTCCCGTTTACTGTTCTCACGCTTCAGCGTGAATGCTGCTCAAGCAGAGAAGCTGTCTATATGACACTCAAAGGACTGCTTGGTCAGGAAGAAATGGCACCTGCACTTAAAGAAGAGCTGGAGAGCCTCATGGAGATGGTTCAGGGGGTAACCCGTCACGCCAAGGCTGAAAAAGCACTTGAACTCGTACAGAACATTGATGATAAGGTCATTATTTTTACGGAATACCGTGCCACTCAGCTTTATCTTCAATGGTACTTTGCCCAGCACGGCATCAAAGCCGTTCCCTTCCGGGGCGGATTTAAGCGGAGCAAGAAAGATTGGATGAAGCAGCTTTTCCAGGACCGGGCCCAGGTTCTTATTGCAACCGAAGCAGGGGGAGAGGGAATTAACCTGCAGTTCTGTCACCACATGATCAACTATGACCTCCCATGGAATCCGATGCGGATTGAACAGAGGATCGGGCGGATTCACAGGCTCGGTCAGGAGCACGATGTTCACATATACAATTTCGCCGTTCAGAATACAGTGGAAGACCATATTCTTCGCACTCTATATACAAAGATCGGCCTGTTTGAGGAGGTCATCGGCAAGCTTGATGACATTCTTGAAAAAATGCATGAAGAAGAACTGGAAACACATATCTCCAATATTTTGAATCATTCGGAATCAGACGGTGAAATGCGGATCAAACTTGAAAATCTAACAGCCTGTATCGATTCAGGCGAGGAGGTGGAGGCCCGTGCTGCAGGCGGACGTGCATAAATACCTGAAAACCTTTTTCACGGAAAATGACAGCCCCGTGCTCGAGGAAAGTCCAGGGCACCTTCATGTCCAGCTCAGTGTGGAAATGGACAAAGCACTTACGAATCGTCCTTTTTACTGGCAGTACCTTGAGAAAATCGGCGGTGTGCCGAATCCGTGGAAAATGACGGTTGTGACCGATGAGGATCAGGCGCCTGTTGACCTGGACAAGCGGTACGACAGGAAAGCAGAAGCTGTTCATTTTGGCTCGCCACGGCTTCACCAGGTGTTTGAACTTACAAAGGAACAGGGCTCTCACGTGCGCATGTACGAGAAAGTGGCACGAACCAGTCTATCAGCCCATTCCCTTCCCCTTCTGCCCTGGTTGAATATGAATATGAAAATATCGTACGAAGCGGAAAAAAAACGGGACCGCCTGGTGTCGATAGGCCTCTGTCTGACCAACGGGGAGATGATCGAAGATTTCTATGATCACCTGAAGTATTATCCCCTGGAAGCCGATATTCCCGATTACTGCTTTACCGTCAGCCCCCTTATCAAACCTTTGAGCGGGGTGGAACGAATCAGACACCAGATCGAGCTCATCGTCCGCTCGGAGGATCACGGCTGGGCAGAGGAGGCAGAGTTGAAGATGGCAGAGGATCTGGCCCTTCTTCAGACCTTTTATGACGGAGCTGAGGAACTGCCGGACAGCTTTCATGTGGAACAGGACGCAATCAGACGGCAGTACACGCCTAAAGTTGCTATCACAGTCATTAATGGCGGTCTGTTTTACCTTCATCAGCATCCTTTAGCTGTCAAAAAAACGAGAAACCGCTGGCTTCACTGAGACAATTGAATTTTACAAGGCACAAAAAAGAGCTCCCGAAAAATGAGCAGTTCCGGGAGCTCTTCCTGTTTACTTACCGACGGGCTAAGCGCTGCCTGTTCTTTTTGTAAAACAAAAGAAACGCAAACGGCAGAAGACCGAACCAGTGATGCAGGAGCGGCGGCTTGGCTTCTTTTTTTTCCTGACGGCGTTTAATACGTTCACTTTTCGGCTGGTCGGCATAAGTAACAACCTGCTGTGTAACAAATTTTACATAATCATTCGTTTTCATGGTCCTCACCTGTAAATAAGAGTCTTCCCAGTGTTGCCCATAACGAAAGAATTTATTCCACCAGCTGCCCGGCAGTCTCACCACTGCCTCTGGGGATCAGAGTGGTTGTCCTGCTTCGACTATTGCCTTTACAATCTCTCGGGGGGTCAAGCCCATAGTCTGGATCGTCACATCAGCGGTTGCATACGCTTTACGCCTTCCACTATAGCGCTCTTCCAGTTTTGTCCGGTCAATTCCGGCAAGCGGACGGCCGGGATCCGCTTTTATTCGTTCGTACAATACATCAAATGGGGCATCCAGAAAGAAGGTCAGTCCTGTCTTCCTCATAAATGCCACATTTTCTTCTTTTTCAACAGCACCACCGCCTGTCGAGATCACCGCCCGCTTACCGGTCATACGTTCAAGCACTTGCGATTCGACTTTTCTGAACCATTCTTCACCCTCATTCCTGAAAATATCCGGTATGGATTTCCCCGTCTGTTTTACGATGACGTCATCCAGATCAATAAAACCGAGCCCGTTTTTTCTGGCAAGCAGCTTTCCCACTGTCGTTTTCCCTGCTCCCATAAAACCGGTTAAATAAATATTGCCATTCGCCTGCATCGTCATTGTGCTGCACTTCCTTCTCTCCAGTCTGTTACTGCGCCGGTTTCCATGTTCAGCCTGAATGAAGCTGAACGGTTCGTGCCCCCTGTTGTTACTGCATCCAGCCGGATGCTTCTCAGCATGTCAGATTCCGTATCAACACGGTACCAGATCGAACCGCTGCCGGTCTGCAGTTTTCCTGAGGCTAACGTATCACCTTCACTGAAAAGAATCAATTCTGTTACATGAGCTGTACCGGTCAGGATGAGGTGATCGACTGTCACCATTTCCCGGTGAAAAAAATTGAACTGCCGTTCCTGTTCAATCACAATCGCGGCCTGGAGTATAGCAGCACTGAGAAGAAATAAGAATGCCACTGTAAACAGCAGGATATATCCTTTGTTATTCATGTTCACGGCTCTGCCCTTTGCCGGCAGTGTGCGTAAATACGCGCTCAGAAAAACTTCCATCAGGAAAGGTTAGGCTGATTCTTATGCCTGCCGGCTCCTCCCTAAACCTCACATCACCGGCTTTTTCGAGAAAGATATCGTACCCCTGACCGTTTACATATCGGATAATCCTGCCATTATGAAGTGTAAATGAGGACACTTCCTCCTGTCCGCTCCGGTCACTCCGAAGATAAAGTGTCTTTTCTGTGCTGCTGATCGTAAATTCTGTGCTCTGTCTGAAGTACGGGGTAAACTGAATGAAGAATAGTTCCGCTTCTCTGCTGCGGCCTGTCTCTTTAGTGTCTTGTGTTTTCTGAAACGGATGGAGAATCGTAAACAATACGGATACGATGATCATCGTAACGATAAATGAGAGCAGAACTTCAATAAGTGTACAGCCTGCTTCGCCTCTATTTCGGAATGTATAGGCAGATGTCATGGCGCATTGCCTCCCAACTGATGCAGACATGCCATTCCCTCTCATCAGCTGTTCTCCAGCTGATCTCGTAAATATAGCCGCTATACTCTGCAGAAACTCTTTTCACTCCTTCTTTCCGGTATTCCTGGGCAACGTCATAGAGGATGCCGATCATGATCCGCTCCTGTTTAACCGTCTCTTTCTCAAGTTGAAAATGCCAGTAAACAGGGACCATCGTACCTGCAATAACAGCAAAAAGCACCAGAGCAGCCAGAACCTCTGTCAATGTAAAGCCCTTAGAATTCTTCAACGTAAAACCGCCCCCTGATAAATGGAAACACGACCCTGTATCCTCCGCCTCGCTCATAAGAAAAGACGAAAGAACCAGACCGCTGAATATTCCCGTTGGACATAAAACGTAAATCGTGTGTTCCGAGAGAACGTGCTTCAAACCTCAGATGAGCAGGGAAGTGATTTTCCGCAATAACAGTAAGATCCTGGCGGATGATGTATTTGTGATTTATGTTATCAAAAATAATTTGGACAGGAGTCTGAGTGGCAAGTGCCCGGATTTGGGAGTTGTAAAGGTCGCTTTTAAGTGTGGTCAGAAACTGTTCTGATTCGAGCACCTCAGGAGGGATGAGCTTAGGAATGGCAATGAGAAGAAGGACAGACAGGAGCGACAGGACAATGAGCATTTCAATCAACGTATATCCTTTTTCATCAGTCATTTTTTCCCACTACCCCATTTGTAATGGTAAGGGCCGTCCCGTCCGGACAGGAGACGGTATCCACATACCCTTTCTCTACAAGATCCCCCAGGTCGGTAAGCTGTTTTCCTTCAGCTACCAAATAAGCTCCAGCCTGCCCCTGAAGAAGCTCAATAACAGCATCGCAGCCTTTTTCATTCGCCACACTTGTATTTTTAGTCAGTGAGGGTACTGCAATAAGCAGAAGTACACTGATGATCATCAAAACGATCATCATCTCGATCAGTGTAAAACCTGCTTCCGGTTTCCTGCTGTATTCTATGAAGCGTTTCTCTTCTACTCTCATTTTTCTCACCTCCTTTCCTGTCTGAGAAAGCTACCATAAGTTGGTAAGCTGAAAGACAGGCATCATCAAGGAAACAAATACAATCAGGAGCAGGATGCCAATTACAGCATATAGTATGGGCTGAAGCCTAAACAGAAGCTGGCCGATCCGGTATGTGATCCGTTCTTTTAAAAAGCGGCTGTACCTTGAGAGCTCTTCAGCCGTGCAGCCTCTCTCCTCCCCAAGTGCAACAATGGTTGACAGCTGGGGATCAAAAACAGGTCTTTCTGTAATCATCTCCGAAAGAGAAATGCCCTGCTGCATACCTTGATGAAGGATGGCTGCTTCCTGCTGAAAAACAGCAAACATACTGTCCCGCCTGATCATCTGAAGACTGTCATTCATTGATAGTCCGTTGTTAAGCATAGGAGCAATCTGGCAGACGAAAAAATACGTAAAAATCATACGGGCATAGGATTGAATGAGGGGAGTCCCGGTAATGAGATAAAGTTTCACCTTAAGCGGAGCATGCTTCGCGGCTTTTATGGTAAGTAACAGAACCAGAAGCGCAATAACTGAAGCAGGAAGGTTTATTATCGTAAGCAAAGAAAACAGCATACGGGAGATAAAAGGGAGTTCAGCACCTGTCTGGCTGAAAAACTGATAAAATTGAGGGATTATCGTGTGAAGAACGAGGGTGACCAAAACAAGAAGACAGACAAACATTAACACTGGATAGCGGAGAACTTTACCTGCCTCTTCCCTGATCTGATGCCTGGTGCTGCAGAGTTCAGCCGCAGTGTGAAGCCCGGCATGAAAATCACCATGCTTCTCCATTATATTGAGGTAATTACTTACTTCCTTAGGAAAGCCAAACCGTAACAGAGAGACGGAGAAAGAATGGCCCTGGCGCAGTGACACGATGAGGGAATCGATCATGTTTGCTGTTGCTCCGGTGTAATAGCGGCGAAGAATATCAAGAGCCTCCCTGAGCGGGTACCCTTCTCCCGTAAGTGAAGCAATCTGTTTAAACCACTCTCCTCGTTCCCGGTCATTTTTAAAAGGATGTTTTCGACGGAACATCAGTACGTTTCACCCACTTTTCTATTTCGGACTCATTTAAACAGCCAAGAGTGTACGCTTTTTTCATAAGACTCCCCAGTGAGGACGCCACCGGCCTGCGATCAGCAACCGCGCTTTTCAGGGCGTCTCCATGAAGAATATCAAACAGGGCCGCCCGCTTTTTTCTCCGTCTGCAGTAAGCATGACACGATTGACTGCAGTAGGGACAATTCAGTCGGACGAGCATCTGTACGCATACGCCAATTAGTGTCTCCATTAGGTCTCCCGTTTTTAGACCAAACTCTTCTAGACGTCTGATGGCGAGCACCGGAGTGGAAGCATGAAGCGTGCTTAATACAAGATGCCCTGTCATTGCTGCCCTGACGGCCATCTGAGCGGATTCATTGTCGCGAATTTCACCCAGCATAATGACGTCAGGATCATGACGGAGGACATTTTTCAGTCCATGTGCATACGTAACGCCTGCCTTTTCGTTAACTTCCATTTGTAAAAAAGCATCGTGCTGCTGTTCGACAGGATCTTCAAGGGTAATGATATTCCTGTTCTCAGTCCGGTTCATTTCGTGCATCAGTGAATAAAGTGTAGTGGTTTTGCCTGATCCGGTCGGGCCGCACAGCAGGATGAGGCCGTGGGGTAGATTTGCAAAACTGTTGAGGAGGTTTGCCTGAGAGGGAAACAAAGTGAGGCGACTCAGAGGTTCGGGTGTCTGCTGTCTGTGCATTCTGACAACGAGTGTTTCTGAAAAAGTCATGGGGAATGTGGAAAGCCTGAGTGAGTAGAGGCTGTCTTTGAGGTAGATTTCAACGGAGCTGTTCTGGGGTCTTCTTCGTTCTCCAATATCCATGCCGGAGAGAAATTTCAAATGAGCGATCATCCGCTGGAGCATATCCGGAGAGATCTGCTGCATGTCCGTCAGTACCCCGTTAATCCTGTACCGGATGATTCCCTGTTCCCTGCGGGGGACGATGTGAACATCCGACGCACAGGTCTCTGCTGCACTGTGAAGTACAGACCTGGTAAACCTTTCAACATCCAAAATACCACCTTCCTGTCTCTTGCCTTTATTTGTACAACTTTTTTATTCGACACAAAACAAAAAAATCCTGCTTTTTTCTGCATATATTTTTTCTAAGAACACATGCTATCTCTTGTAGCCAATGGGGTGTAGCCAAGTGGTAAGGCAACGGACTTTGACTCCGTGATCGCAGGTTCGATCCCTGCCTCCCCAGCCATACATATAACCGGGTTGGATAACGTCCCGGAGAACGGCACTTTCAGTGAGTGTCGTTTTTTACATTTTTTGGGCTTTTTACCTTGCTGACTCCTCAGCTCAAATATTAAACGCCGGGAACCCTCAGGTTCGCCGGCGCTGATATTTATTTATTTGTTTATTTGCTGCTTTTTACTTCTGATGCTTCTTCCTTAAGCTTGTCGCGGGTATCCTCGATTTCCTGGATCACCTGCTTGGCAAGCTTTTCACCCTCGCCTTTCTCCTCTTCCACCAGATCTTTAATATCCGTGGAAAGGTCGTCTCCGAGGTCGGCTGCTTTATCTGTCAGACGGCTTGTTCTGTCCGAAACACGCCCCCACTGTTCACGGGCCGCTTCTGTCCACTCGCCTGATTTTTCCTTGGCAAGTTTAGAGTACTCGTTGCCTTTTTCCTTAGCGGAATTTGTTAACTCTATTGTTTTGTCCTTCGCAGTATTAGCCTGCTTGTTAATATCCGAGCGAAGTTCCTTTCCGGACTTCGGTGCTGTCAGCATCGCTGCTGAAGCTCCAATAATCCCTCCTATAACTGTTCCGATAATAAAATCTTTCGTGTCCATTTTACTCATGCCTAACGTCCTCCCATTTCTTTTGTAGTAGATTTCACAATTGAAAAAAGTCAATTATTATTCCTTTCCCTTAAATTCTCCCCAATTAAACATAATTCCTTCAAACAAAATTATTTTGTCATAAAAAATAATTCCTTTTTTTTCGGCGCCAGCCTGGTAAGTATGACACAAATCGCGCTTTTTCAAAGTGTTGGAATGAATAAATTGGAAGTTATTGTAACACTGTCACAAAATTGTCACAACCCCTTCAATACAGCCTCGTTCTTCTGCTTCAGCCTATTCCACATCGTTTAATCGCCCTACCTGTGTCACAGTTAAACAATTCCTGCAGTTTTAATTTACAAACCTTTTCATTCGGTCTATAATAAAGTGTATTCGATTATGCATACTAACATCAGAGTTGCTAGAGCTACATAAAAGGAGGGATGCATCGTGGATCGCATGTATCGCGTACTTGGTTTCTGGACAGGGATCTTTGCTGTTTTGTTTTTCGTCGGTGGAATGTACGAAATGGCGATGCTGTTCTTTGCACAAACAGGCGTATTTCTTGCACTGAGCTATCTGAACCTGTCTGAGCGAACGTACATCTATATCTTTGGCGCATACTTAACTGTGTTTTTTATCGGCTTTACTTATTACACCACGTTCATCATGGTGCCAGGGGTCGGACACTAAAATCCGCGCTCCTCGTGAAAAAAGACTCCGGATGTTTACCGGAGTCTTTTTCTTGTGCTCTTAAAATTCACGACAGTGTGTCTGCTTCACTACTTACTTACGCCCCGGTACCTTTTCTTCTTTTTCCCTGTAAAAGTGCCAGTCTCCAGTACGATGGAGTCCCCGTGACTGCACATTGACCCAGAAAGCTGTTGCTGTCCCAGACAGACTTGTAAGGTTCTGAATTGCACGGTTCAGCCGGAATGTCTCTGAAAAAGGCCCGTCTGTAACTTCAGGCTGTTTTAGAAAGTCGAAAATTCCTGCATGATGAAGGAATCTCCCCTGCCGGGTATTTATGAATTCCACAAACTGCTCTTTGAGAAAGAGCGCTCTGAGGGCATCCCAATGAACGTGAGCAGTAATGTCCATTTTTCCGGGGTAAAGAAGTGGGTCCGGCACGATCTGATGGGAACGGTATCCACGGACTGAACCTTCTTTAAGCTCAGGCGCTGCAAGTTCTTCATTCGTATAGCCGTAATCAACCGTCACGGCTATACCTTTTCTCAGCCACCTGCTGACTGATTTTACCCACCGCTTAACTCCTGGGGACACTTCCGTGCGGTGCCCGTCGGGGAGCTCAGGACCGTACATATTTATCAAATCAAGAATCTCCGTATTATCACAGACGGTTTTTACTTCTGCCAACTTGTTGTCCGCTCCTACGGTAACAAATATTTCAAGATAGCTTTCACCGTATTTTTCAAGAACGTGAACAGGAAAGGCATCCAGAAGCTCATTTGAAAATAAAACCCCTTCAAATACAGGCACGGCCTCGGAACAGGAGACGAAATCCTCAAAGAGCCGAACATGTTTTCGGTGGTCTGAGAGCCTATCCTTCATCACTTCACGATGTGACCGGCTTTTTTCAATGACAAGATATGAAATGTCCGAGTACAGCTCCGGTTCGGATCTCTGAAGATAATCAAGCACTGCTTCTGCAAACCGACCATCGCCTGCCCCCCATTCACAAATGACCGGTGCGATGTTTTCGGTATTCAGGACGCCAGCGAAAAATTGTCCGAACGTCCAGCCGAAAACCGGATGTACGTGAGAGCTTGTATAAAAATCCCCCTCCGTCCCTATCTTCGTTTTCTCCTTCGTATAATAGCCTTCAGTTTCATGATAAAGGGCTTCTTCCATAAAACGGGCAAAGCTGATCTGTTTACGGCCGCTGTTACGAATTAATTTATGTATAGCTTCCACTCCATCACCCCCTGCTTTTTTATTCGCCGGCAAGGCTGAGAAAACCTTCCTTCACCTGTGTACCGGACACTATGAAGAACATTAAAAAAGAGGCTGAGACAGAAGTGTTAGTGAAAGAAATTCCGAACAAATAATCTGTGGGGCATAAATCACTCCTGAAATATGCCTCGCTATCCGCGGGAAGCGGGTGAGCCTCCATACGCTGCGCACTGTGAGGTCTCACCTTCGCTTTTCATCCTGCGGGAGTCAGGGTGTATTCAAACCGCTTTGTTCCGATTCTCACTTTAACACGTTCATTCATGTCCCGGCCTCTAAAAGCCATTTAGAAATGGGTTGCTTTCTTTTTCAGCTCCTATAGTTGTTTCCGGGCCGTGCCCATTTGCGACGACCGTTTCATCCGGAAGATCGAGAAGCTTGTTGTGAATGGAAGCAAGCAGGGTCTCCTGGTCGCCTCCGGGCAGGTCCGTTCGGCCGATCCCCCCCTGAAACAGCACATCGCCTGAAAAGACGACATTCTGCTCAGCAGCATAAAAGGACAGGCTCCCGGGCGAATGCCCTGGCGTTTCAAACATCTGAAACACAAACGAACCAAACGTCACCTTTCCTTCACCGCGCAGCGTTTCAACAACCCCGGCAAACTGAACGAGCGGAATACCCGGAAACCGAGAAGAGCCATTCAACGCCGGATCCCTGAGCCACTCTTCTTCCTTCTCATGTACGTACACAGGCACATCCAGTTCACTTCGGATGGCCTCAACACCACCGATATGGTCAAAATGCGCATGTGTCAGAATAATCGCTTTCAGGTTCAGATCGTTTTCTTTTAAAAAGGATACAACCTTCTCCCCATCACTCCCCGGATCAAAGAAAACAGCATCATTTTTTTCGTTATGTACCAGAAAACCGTTCGTCTGGAGCGGTCCCAAAGGTATGCGTGTCACCTGCATCAAAGTTCCTCCTCTAAAAGGTTTCTCCCATTGTACTACGGCGGTGCCTGGATTTTCAAAGATTGCAGGTAGTTCTCGACAAATAATAAAAAAACAAGTAAAATAAGAATGCGCTTAGGTTATGCTATAATCAGGTACAGGTACTTCGTGATTTTTACATACGTAAGGAGGCAAAAGAGTATGGAACAATTGATTAACCATATCACAAACATGACATTCGCAGTGATCTGCCTGCTCATTACTGTATTCAGTCTATGGGGTCTGTTTCGTGAGTTAAAAACGAAGAATTTCTTCGCAGTCGGCTTTGCTGCTGTTACAGTCCTTGTATTCGGCTGGTTCTCTGTTATGTCACTGTTTGCCTACATCACACGCGGTGGCGGCGCAGCAATCATGTAATGTACGAAAATGTCTCAATGGATGCCATTGAGGCATTTTTTTATGCCGCTTGTTCTCCAACACCTAAAAAGGAGTGACTCCTTATGGAGCCACTCCTTTAGTAATTGAATTAACGGCTGATTTTTTCATTAACGCTCTTTTCCTTATCAGTCATCGACTGGGCTTTATCTCTCCGGTCATCAATTCGGATGTGCGTTGCCACCCTTTCCACACCGCTTTTAAACGGCAGTTCATGAACACGCTCAATAACTTCAAACAGAACCGGCAGTTCAGCATCAATAACCGTGCTCATTGCGTTCACTTTATAAGTGAGGCGCCCCTCGTACTCGTTAAGAACCGCTTCAATCTCTGCAATCTGCTCCGATTCACTCGTTGTTCCTTTTCCTACCGGAATGATGGACACATCTGCTGTTACCATATGCGCTCGCCCCTTCCTTCTGTAAATAGTCTTTCTATTTCCCTTTACCTTGTGAGGGAATTCTTTAAACGCCAGTCTTCTATAGGACCGGATTGCTGTTCTTAAATGACGTTCTTCCGGTTCCGATGTTGTAACATAGCGCTGCAGAAAGTAAGAGATTCTCAGAAAGAAGCGGTGAATTACTGTTACGCTGGTTCTGTTCAGCCAGTATGCTGCTGCAGGCATGATCACAAGAGCTAAAGCGGATGCTGCATCCACGGCCCCTCTTCCCGTAAACCCCAGCCCCAAAAGAAAGGGAGTTAGAAGAAAAAACGCTGTAAAATACAATACGATGGCGTTTGTGGAACAGTGCCGGTTTGTAATCTCCGCGCCGGCAATGTTCTGCCGTTCGGACAGGCTCACCCGCCCTCTGAAACTGAACACCTTGTGTTCGGCCCCATGATATTTCTTCAGTTCACCCGGAAAATAAAAATGCGTACCTGCCGCAAATAGAATCAGCGTTCCTAAAGGCAGCCCGCCTGCCAGCACCACGTTTCCATTAAGCATAAAAATAGCTTGGGGAAAAACAGTCAGCAACAGAATTAACACTCCAGCAAGATGAAACCAGATCGGCATGGAGGTGACAACTTTCCAGGATACCCCAATCATCACCGGAAACGAAATCGGTTTTATCCAGGAACGGGTTCGGCCTTTTTCTTCAGAAGCACAGGAAATGTACCTCCTGCCCATAAAAAACACGCCTTTGTTAAAAGACAGCCCCCGGATCACGGCTACTCACCATCAGGGCTGATTGTGGACCTGCGGAGAACCCAGTGCGGAATATCGGGTGTGAAGTCTATTCGGTCTTCGGTTAATCCTTCACCTGTAAACGCTTCGTGCTCCACCCATGTGTGGGCATAGCGTACTTCCGCTCCGTGTACCTCAGCACCCGGGTCAAAGGAAATCACAAGGGATCCTCTGTTACCATAGGTGACGTTATCTTCTGTCCGGTTTGGAAAAACCATCATCAGACCGTCCTCTGTCTGCACCGTTTCCTCTACGGTGTAGATGACATCATCACGCTGGCCAAGTTCCAATATGCCTTCCGTGCCCGCATCAGGCAGCACCTTCTCATTTTCATCAAACAGAACAATCTCTATATAATCGTCACCTGCAATTCCGTCAGAAGGCATCGCATCCCAATTCCACGATGCAGAGACCGTTCCTTCATCTCCCTTCAGGTCAATAGTCAGTTCCGTATGACTATCGAGCTGTTCATTGTTTACTTCTTCAGTCTGAATGACCGACAGATAGCCGAATACAAACAGACCAATCATGACTGTAAGCGGAAGAAAAATCACCAGTTTATTTCTCATAATTAAAACTCCTTTTACTCTTCTTGCCTAACCTCAGGGTTCAGCCGCCTCGGTTTCAGTAATTCCTGTAAGCTGAAACTCCTTATTGAAAAAGAAACGGTAGAAAATGACCGTAACAAGCATGGCCGCCATGGAAACAGAAGCAAAAATACTGAGGGAAATGACTATCTGGTACCGAATCGCTTCGATCGGTGCCACCCCGCCGAGAATAAGCCCGGTCATCATACCGGGGAGCTGAACAAGGCCGATTGTTTTCAGGCCATCCACGTTCGGAATCATCGCTGCTTTGACGATCCTCCGGATGAGGATGGTAGAAGCCTGTTCCGGCTTCGCCCCAAGAGCGAGAGCCGCCACAATTTTTCCTTTCGCTTCTTTAAACTCGCTTTTCATCCTTTCCAGAGCAAGACCGATGGCAACCATGCTGTTGCCTATAACCATACCACTCATAGGAATAACCTGATCAGGCTGAAAATTAATCATATCAAAGCCGAGCCACATGGCAAGTATTAATAGCTGAACGCCTACAATCACCAGAAAAATAACCGGTCTGAGGTAGGGAATTCCCGTCCCCTTTTTGCTCGCATGAAACGTTGCCACCGTCACCATAACCGTTAGCATCAGACTGATTCCAAGCAGGGGAGGAAGGGAAAAAAGATAGGTCAGAATATAACCAATTAGAAAAAGCTGGACCACTCCGCGAAATGACGACCATGCAATCGATTTGCTGAGGCCGAGGGCGTAGATGTAAGAAAGGGAAACAGGAATCAGAACAAAAAATATTAACAGAAACATTGAAAGATTTGATATTTCCGGTGCCATAGACTACTCCTTTAGAAAGTACTGTAGTTTTTCGGTATGCGGGTTTTCAAAGAGCTCTTCTGTGCTGCCCTGCTCGACAATCTGCCCTTCGTCCATAAACAGAGTCCGGCTGCCAAGACGCTTAGCCTGTGCAACGTCGTGCGTAACCATAATGACAGCGTGAACCCGGTCCGGCACGAGGTCTTTGATGAACGCCTCAATCAGCTCCACGTTTTTCAGATCAAGTGCGCTTGTTACTTCATCGAGCAGAAGCACATCAGGACGATTGGCGAGGGTTCTTGCAAACGCCACACGCTGCTTCTCTCCCCCTGACAGATCTTCCACGTTCCGGTCCAGATATGACTTTGGAAGCTGGACATTTTCCATCAGACGGCTCCCCATCCCGTCCTCCCATTCATCGAAGAGTTTCGGACCATATTTCAGGTTATCCAGTACCGTTCCGTCGAAAAGAGAGGAGGACTGAAAGACCATACCGACAGACTTTCTAAGAGCCGTTACTTCGTATTCCTTCAAATCCCTCTCCCGGTAGCGGATTGACCCGGTATCCGGGTCATTCAGTCTGTTCAGCAGCATAAGCAGACTGCTTTTTCCAGCCCCTGACGAACCAATCAGGGTGACGATTTCACCTTTATATATCTCGAGGCTGATATTACTGAGAATTTCTGTCGAAACATTACTCAATTCCAAAATCGGTTTTCCATTCATTTGATCACCTTTTCCTGAGCTGCAATTCTTTATTAGTATACCTGTTTGCTAGGAACTGAGCCAACAATGCAGGTGCTTTTTTAAGGTTCTGCTTCACACGAAAAAAAGAGAGTGCTGCCAAAAGTCACTATTTGGCACACCCTCATAATTTCAAATTTATTCAGAACGGTTCCCCTGCTGCCTGGCGAGCCAAGCGGCTCCTAAAACGCCAGCATCGTTACCCAGACGGGCAATTTCAAACGTTGTTTCAGCCGAAATTTTGGGAAGTGCGTAGCGATCGAAATGGGGTCTGAGGGCACGAAGCAGCCGGTCACCTGCCCTGGATACTCCACCGCCGATCACGATCACGTTAGGATTCAGGCTGTTTGCAAGATTCCCGATTGCAAGTCCGAGATGAAACATAGCTTCCTCAACTACAGCTTCAGCACCTTGATCGCCAACAGCTGCAACTTCAAACACATCCTTCGACGAAAGACTGCCCGCACGGTCAAAAGCTTCCTTTAACCCGGCACTTTCTCCCCGGTGGACTTTTTCCATAGCCAACCTTACGATTCCTGTTGCCGAGCTGATGGTTTCAAGACAGCCGGTTTTTCCGCAGTTACAGGGGGCGCCGCCTTCCGGTACTGAGGTAATGTGACCAATTTCACCAGCCATCCCGTAAGCTCCCTGCAGAATTCGGCCTTCGGCAATAATGCCGCCTCCGACTCCGGTACCAAGAGTAACCGCAAGCATATTCGGTGCACCCTCCCCTGCTCCTTTCCACATCTCTCCTGCTGCTGCAAGGTTTGCATCATTATTAGCGAATACAGGAACACCGGTCTCTTTTTCCAATCTCTCGGAAAGGGGATAGTTCTGCCATCCGATGTTAACTGCCTGGTAAACAAAACCTGTCTCTGCTTCAATAAAACCTGGTGCCCCCACACCAATCCCTTTAAGGGCATGAAAGTCTGTATCAAGAGCATTGAGCTTCAGTCTAAGTGCGGCAGCAATCTCAGAAGGTATATGATGACCGCTGTCAGCTGTGTTGGTGGGTATCTCCCACTTTTCAATAAAGGTGCCTTCTTCTGTCAAAATTGCAAGTTTAATCGTTGTTCCCCCAACGTCTACACCTGCAAGCCAAGTATGTCTGCTGTTCATATGTATCTCCTCATTTTCATCATGATGTTGGGTTTGTGCCTGTCCCCTTTTATGAACCGGCTTTTCGTTTTTCTTCTCTCAGCACAATTCTTGCCTGGAGAAAAACCTGCTTGTCAATCATACCCATCCTGTTTAACTCATTCACTTCCTCTTCCATCAGCTCAAGGTCCAGGGCCCGGTCACCAGTGTAAATGACCGTCCCGTAACGCTTCAGGAGCTGTTGTACGTCAAAATAGCTTTTCATCCGCCTGTCCTCCAGCGCTCTGTGATTCCACTGTATATTATACCAGTTTCAGCACGGCAATAAAGACAAACAGCAGAATCGGAACATACTGTGTCAGAAAACGGAATTCCGATGCATTTTTAAGTTTCCACATAATCCATGCGCTTGCAAGGATTCCGCCTGAAAAGACAAGGGTATACAACAGGATAAACCACATTGAGACACCTGCAATTCCCGATTCAAATCCAAGGAAGAAAAAAAACATAGCAAACGCCCCCCAGTGGTAAAGACCGTGTGCCGGTATATAACCTGTAGAAGGATGGTACGTACGGAAAAAGAAAACAGCCATAACTACAGCGATTAACGAAATCAGCCCTTTCAACAGAGGATCGGGAAACCAGAGCCACGACCCCATGAGCATTCCAGTCCACACGCAGAAAAAATAAACAAGTCCAGTAACAGTGAGGACAATATGCCAGGAAAAAATCATTTTTGCCATCAGCAGTGATCCGACCGCAATGCCTGCCAGAAGCATGAAAAATACCAGCGTGAAAAACTCTAACACAGCTCATCCCTCCCTCGTATATTTCTATGAATGAAACACAGAGTTAAGGACAAGAATTTCTATTGTAGAATCGTGTCATGTTCTGATATAATAAGGCTGTAACAAGTTTGTTAAATACTGAGCAATCTCGCTCGAAATGGGGAATTGGTTATGTCTGAGGAAAAATTAAAAGAAGTTCTCAAACAGGGTGTTTACGGATCTCCTGAAATACGCCCTGACGAACGCCGCCTTTTTCTTTCCACCCTGAGAGAACGGGTACACCTTGCCCTGACGAACCGACAGGTACGGGAACAGGGAATGTACCGCGAAGCAAATGAGATGATGAGCAAAAGCGGTTTGAAAATGTACCTCAATGGAGCACTTAATTACCCTGCCTATTCAAACTACGTACAGGCTGCCAATAAAAACGGTGTTCCATTTACGATTGTCAATGATGGAAAAGATTCTCCGGTCGGGCTTGTTCTTGCGTCTGATTACGCCGTGGAAAAGGAACACATTTTTATTGAAGATGAACTTTACAATCGGGATATGAAGTAAGGATAAGCCCGGGGGTCATAAATGTGACTCCCGGGCTCTTTATATGGTGACAGACACTTTTTCCTGTTTACAAAGGTTACCGGTCCGGATCAATCGTGTGAAGGGCTTTTGGCCTCCTGTTTTTCAGTGGCATCGGTGCCCTGAACAGAACATCACGGAACCCTCTTCTGCTGAAGGGCATAAATGGCCACAAATAAGGTACATGGAACGCGCGCATGGATGCAAGGAGCAGTATGAGCAATGTGACTCCGATCATATATCCCGGGACGTGGAAGAATGCACAAAGCAGTAAAAGCACAATTCGCACCAGCCGGTTTGCCAGGCTCATTTCATAGCTCGGTGTAGCAAATGAGCCAATCGCTGCAATAGAGAGGTACAGGACGACCTCGTGGGTAAACAGCCCAACTTCGATGGCCACTTCCCCAATCAGGATTGCCGCTACAAGGCCGAGGGCGGTACCAAGAGCGGTCGGAGTGTGAATAGCAGCCATTCTTAGCATCTCTATTCCAATTTCAGCAACAATAAACTGGGCAATAAGCGGGACTTCCCCCGGTTCATCCACTCCGATGTAGGCAAGATTTTCAGGCACAAGATCACTGTTTTCCGCAAAAAGAAACCAGAGCGGGAGAAGAAAAATACTCGTCCACACCGCAGCAAACCGGACCAGCCGGAGTGCAGATCCGACAATCGGTTTATGCCGGTACTCCTCTGCATGCTGGAGATGATGCCAGAAACTGGCCGGTGTAATAATGACACTGGGTGACCCGTCTACGATGATAAGTACGTGGCCTTCAAGCAGGTGAGATGCAGCTACGTCCGGACGTTCTGTATAGCGGACAACAGGGTAAGGATTTTTATAATCCCCTAACAGAAATTCCTCGATGGTCTTATCCCCCATTGGAAGACCGTCCGTATCGATCTCTTCAAGCCCTTTTTTTATATGTTCCACAAGACCGGGATCAGCAAGGTCAGCAATATAAGTCACGCAGCAATCCGATAATGACCTGCGGCCGACTCTGACGTATTCGTTGCGCATATTTCTATCACGGACGCGTCTTCGGATCAGACCGATGTTAAATACGAGGGTTTCTACAAAGCCATCACGTGAGCCGCGGATGACTTGTTCTGATTCAGGCTCCTGGGGACCCCGTATTTCGTATTCTCTCGTATCGATTACAATGGCTTCAGAAACACCGTCTATGAGAAGAACTGCAGGTCCTGAGAGGATCTCAGTCACTGCGTCTTCCAAATCGTCGACCTTCTCCAGCTCCAAATAAGGAATTCTGGACTTCATAAGATGATCGAGAATATTATCTTTATCTGCCCCGTCAATATGATTTAATTCCCGTTGAATCTGGGTCAGAGCTTCATCCTTGGCAAAAGCGTCCAGTGTAAAAAGCGCCATATCAATGCCGCCGTATTTCAGTTCGAGAAAAATAAGATCAAAGCTTTTATCTACAGCGAGCTCCTTTTTCAGATAGTCGATGTTTTTAGTTAAATTCACTGATACAGGCTGCTTTTTCGGGTTTTGTTTCATTCCGCACCACCTCCGCTCCAACTCATTTTCTGCCAAAGAAACAAAAATCATGCATAGAGGTTGATACGCAAGGTATGCTTCTCACCTTGCGTATCAACCTCTGAGGCAATGCGCAGCCGCTTCAAGGTTCTGCTGTCTGACCGGCGTCTCTTCCGGTCAGGCTGAAGCGTGTGGAGCCATTACAGGCACATAAAAATAATAACGCAAGGTATGCTTCTCACCTTGCGTATCAACCTCTGAGGCAATGCGCAGCCGCTTCAAGGTTCTGCTGTCTGACCGGCGTCTCTTCCGGTCAGGCTGAAGCGTGTGGAGCCATTGCAGGCACATAAAAATAAAAAAGCAAGGTACGCTTCTCACCTTGTGTATCAACCTCTGAGGCAATGCACTCAGCCGCTTCAATAACAAAGCACCCCAAAAGTTAACTCTAACTTTTGGGGTGCACATTAAGTTTATTGTTCTTCAGGGCTCAGGGTTATTTTCTTCGTTCGATTTCTTGTGCAAGTTCCTGAAACTGGCTGTTATCCGGTTCGATCTCAAGCGCCCTTGTAACAGACATTTCAGCAGCATCGAGGTCCCCCTTTTCCATAAAGACAAGTGCCAGATTATAGTGGGCAGGAGCAAACTCTTCATCCAAATCGAGTGCGGTTTCGAAGTACTGTCCGGCTTCATCGTACTGTTCTTCCATTGCATACGTATTTCCCAGCAGAAACCAGACTTCCTTTGACTCTGCACCGCCTTCAGCTGCCAGAGTCAGATAACGCCGCGCCTCTGTGTATTCTTCTTCCTGATAATACTCCTGCCCAATCTGGGCGTAAGCGAGATAACCGCTCCCGTCCTGCGGTTTTGTATATCCGTAGACCAGCAGACTTCCCAGACCGGCTGCTGTCAGGAGAAGTGCGGCTGCTCTGCGCGGGGCACGAAAAGGCGACTGCGGCAGATTTACGATCGCTGAGGCGAAAAATCCACCAACCAGGCCGCCGATATGGGCACCGTTATCAATCATAGGTACGAGAAATCCCAGGGTAAGATTGATCCCGAGAATCACAAGCACACTCATGCCCATCGTCCTGAAAAACAGGCGGCGGTGCTTTACACCAAAATAGAGAAGTGCCCCAAAGCATCCAAATATGGCACCACTTGCCCCGGCGGACACCTGTTCGTTAAAAGCAAAACTTGCTGCTGATCCCGTAAGACCCGCCATGAAATAAATAAAGATAAACCGTAAAGTACCGTAGATACGCTCAACAGCCCCGCCGAGGTAAAAAAGAGCAAGACTGTTCATAAATAGGTGTAAAAAACCGATGTGCAGAAACATGGCACTGAAAAAACGCCACCACTCCCCATCATGAATGAGCGGGTTAAATTTAGCCCCAAAATCAATCAGTGTGCGAATATCAGTAGATGAGCCTTCCTGCTCCACGAGCATGTACATCCCCACGATGGAAAATAAAAGCAGAAAAGTAAATACCGGTCTGCCGTACAGAAATAGATTTCGTTCATCTTCTGTTCTTCTGTCAGATTCCTTCCTCACCTGGTTTCTCAGGGAACGGATCAGTGTTTCCGGGTCCTCCACCTGCTGCAGAGGTATAAAATCCGGTGTTTCACGAAGGCTCCACTCTGTCGCCAGGGGAAACATGACCTCTTCTTTGCTGCCTTCTGTTATTAAAATAGTACGAAGCTGCTTTTTTCCACCTGCTGTTAATGGGAGGGGACGGTCCCCGTCCAACGCCCACGAATCAACGGGCTCGTAGAGACTTACAATCAGATTAACAACGTTTGCCTGTCGCAGGCTCAGCTTTTTTCGGACATCATCTGCCCGCTGCTTTGCTTTTTCCACTTCTTCCCGGAACTCACGGCCCCAGTCAAGATCCCGGAGAACAACCCGGATAATCTGATACGGTTCTTTCCGATCGTCTTCAATCCACGCTTCATCCCTGTTTTTCGAAAGATGAACAAGCCGCATACCTTCCTTATTCACGAGGTGGTACAAAAGCTCCCAGAACCTTAGTTCCTGAGTTATCGGGTTCATCGGCCCCCTCCTGACACCTGCAATTCAAAAAATGTCTTTACTTCTTTAAGAGTTACGCACTCAGCAACCGGTTCATGACTGGTATGACGGTTCTCTTTCCTTGTATTCATAAACAGACTGTCCCAGCCGGCATCAATAGCTCCGGCTACGTCATGTTTCCATGAATCCCCGATGAAAAGCCGCGGTTCATTCAGTTCAAACTGCTGTTCTGCGAGACGAAAGATTGAAGGATCCGGCTTCGCACAGCCTGCTTCTTCACTGACAATCATCCGGTCAGGTGTAATCCAGTCTGAAACAGCCAGCTTTTTAAGTTTATTGTACTGCGTATCAATTGTGCCATTTGTAATAATTCCAAGCTGAACATTATGTTCACTAAGCATTTCAAATAGGTCATACAGTCCTGCAAAAGGGACCGTAAAGTCGTCGACTATTTGGTAATACCGCTCGTGAAACCTGTCCGCTTCCGCCTCTCCGAGAGGAAGTGAAAGTTCTCTCATCGTTTCATTAAACCGCATGCGGCGGTATTCTCTGCCGCTCACTTTCTTTTGTTCAAACAAGCCCCAGTACCGGTCGCTGTTACGCTTGAATACGGGGAAAAAGTCTGTGAAATCGATGTGGCCGCACCCCTGCTCAGGCTGTATTAATGTATGAAAACAGTCCTTCATCGCCCGCTTAAACGCAGACTCATGACTGAATAACGTATTATCAAGATCAAAGCAGACACTGTTCCATTTCATGACACGTCCCCCTTTTGTGACAGTATAGCAAACCGGACCTGTTTTCTGCGATGAAAAACGCTCCGTTTGGCGTTTACAGCAGTATACTCTAAAGTTAAGTTCGAACCATTATAAACGAAAGAGGTTCTGAACACGGTCCAGAACCTCTTTCTGCCTTATTTACCTGATTACCTGTGAAATCATCCGGCTTCTCACGGCAGGAATTCTCATCACCGAACTGACGGCTAAGCGTCGCAGCCAGGGACGTTTTAAAAAGGCATTGATAATCCGGTACCGTGTCCGATACAGAAAGAACGCACCGATCACTGAAGCAGCCAGCCATAACACCCTGCTTTCCATGCCTATCCCTCCTTTTATAGGGTTAGGGTGGGCCGGATTATCTAAACTTATCCGGCAGAAATTACCGGGATTCTTTTCCAGCTGCCTCATTCATCATTTCATGAATCGGTTTCATGGCATCCTTTATTGTTTTTGCAGAATGTCTGAAAGCTTTGGCTTCTTCTTCGTTCAAGTCAATTTCTACAATCTGCTGAATCCCTGTTTCATTGACAACAGCAGGTACACCAATGTAAAGGTCCTCTTCTCCGTATTCACCTTCGAGAAGTGTTGAAACGGTCAGAATCGAGTTTTCGTTTCGCAGAACCGCTTTTGTCAGTCGAATCATTCCAAGCGCAATTGCGTAATGAGTAGCTCCCTTTTTCTCGATAATATCATAGGCGGCATCCCGAACGTTTTCAAAAATACTGTCCAGATCAGCCTGTGACGCTTCAGGTTTGTACTTTTCAATATAGCGGGAAAGAGGCTCAAGCCCGACCCTCGCCTGGCTCCATACGGGAAGTTCAGTATCCCCGTGCTCACCAAGGATATAGGCATGAATATTCCGTACATCAAGGTTCAGATAATCACTCAGGAGAAAACGGAATCGCGCACTGTCGAGAATGGTGCCGGATCCGATCACACGTTCCATAGGAAGCCCGGAAAATTTCCAGGTCGCATAAGAAAGGATATCCACCGGGTTGGTCGCAACGATAAAAATCCCGTTAAATCCGCTGTCCATTACGTCACCGACAATGGACTCAAAAATCTTTGCATTTTTTTCAATCAGATCAAGTCTTGTTTCGCCTGGCTTCTGGTTCGCACCTGCTGTAATAACTACGATGTCAGCATCTGCACAGTCACTGTAATCCCCGGCCCAGACTCTCATTGGGGAACCGAATGGCAAACCGTGATTCAGATCCATGGCATCCCCTTCAGCCTTTGATTTGTTCAGATCAATCAGGACCATTTCATCTGCCACATTCTGATTAATCATAGCAAATGCATAGCTCGATCCAACAAAACCTGTTCCGATTACGGCAACACGGGTAATTTTACTTCCGTATTCTGTATTCATGCTTATCACCTTTCCTGTGATCCATCATTTTTAGTGTACCTCATTTACTGGTTTGGAAAACGTGTTTACAATTAGATTGTACACTATTTCACAAACTTAAGTGAAGCAAAAGCAGGTAAATTTTTGACAAATTTATGAAAATTCCTGCTTTTATCTCAACTCCCGATATATTTTGAGTAAATGGATCTCGCTCTCGTGACATCCTCTGTACCCTGAATCAGTGCGCGGCCATCTGAAAACAGAACAAGCCTGATCTCCTCATCAAGATCTGCTCTCAGCAGAAATGGTGTTTTCTTTACTTCGGCGACTTTCCCGAGCCGCTTCTCCCATTCACTGAGATCAATCTCTTGTTTACTTTGAAACTGTACAGTGTCTCTGCCGCAAAGTGTGGATATACCGCTGTCTTCCAGACTGTTTAGAAATGGATATTCTTTCGTTCCGCAGGTCGGGCAGTCTTCCCGCTTTTTCAGTTTCATTTCAAACCTGCTGTTCTGCCAAATATCGAACGTGAGGAGAGTATTTCTGACAGCTTTTCGGTTTCCGGTAAGCAGCTTAAGCCCTTCAGCCGATTGATAGCTTGCAGCAAGGTCAACCGCCATGGAAAGTACCCCGACTGTATCGCAAGTCTGGCCTCCTGCTGCCCCCGGTTCAACCATACAGCGCAGGCACGGTGTTTCTCCAGGAATAAAAGAAGCCTGCATCCCCCTTGCGCTAACAGCTCCTCCATAAATGTACGGCACTTCTTCATGAAATGCGGCATCGTTAATAAGGAAACGGGTTTCAAAGTTGTCCGTTCCGTCGATGACAAGATCACAACCGGCAAGGAGATCAAGAATGTTTTCTTTCGTTACATCAGTAACATGAGCAGTGTACTGTATAGAAGAATTAATCTTCTCCAGCTGCTCTTTCGCAGCCTGAGCTTTCGCTTTAAGTGAGTCGGCATCTGTCTCAGCAAACAGCATCTGCCGTTGCAGATTACTCTCTTCTACATAGTCCCTATCTGCAAACACAATATGGCCGGTTCCTGCTCTGGCAAGGTGGTTGGCAATTACCGTTCCCAGGGCGCCCATTCCTACAATCAGCACCTTTTTATGTGCGAGCATTTCCTGTCCTTCCATTCCTACAGGACTGAACAGCATCTGCCTTGAATAGCGTTTCCATTTGTCAGACATCGGCAGTCCTCCTTACGTTCCATTCATAACTGCTGTACTTTATTCTACACGCATGTGAAAACAGAGGCGAGCATTCTGCATGAGCTACATGAGCATCACGGCAGCCCCGTATCCCAGCAGGACAGAAGACAACGTGCACAGGTGATTCACCGCATCGTTGTCGAGCCATCGGAACCCTCTGACGTGTCTAACAGGGCAGCCGCAGTGAAACTCCCGTTCGGTTTTAACTTTGCACACACGGCACTGGTAAAGGGATTGAACGGTTCCTCCTGCGAGCGTATCAATCACCTGCCCGCAGAACCCGGCAGCACCTGCAAGAATGAAAAGGAACATGTCAATCTCCTCTCCTGTAATACCGGAAAAAAGCCAGGCACCGATCGAAACCACAGCGGTCCCTGCCAGTGCTCCACCAGTCCCTGCTGCACTTACGGCCCCTGACCTCCCCTGCTTCACACGCTCAAATCGCAGAATATCGATCGGCCGGCTCCGGCTTAGCCGTCCAAACTCAGAGGCCCATGTATCACTTGCTGCACCTGCAAAACCTGCTGTAAAGGCAACGATCCATGCCGGATCGGAAGTTAGTATGTAAAAAATTCCAGCAGAAGCAGGCCATCCGCCGTTCGCCAGCACCTGTCCCCAGTCACGCCGATTCCCTTTCGCGGCTGTCTGCTCCTTTGGAAGCCTGCTGTCCAGTAACTTCCCAAGTGCTGATGACGTGATAAAAAACAGAGCAAGAACAAACAGACCTTACAAATCATAAGCTGCACCTACAACAAAGGCAGTCAAAATCGCGGCAGCCGTACCGCTTCTGGTGAGAGATCCTTTCCAGTAGGCCGCAACGGCAAGAAATATTATACCGGCCGCAAGAAACAGAGTCATATAACCCCATTTTCAGTTATCAGCTGTTTGACAGGCTGATCATGAGGCTCCACTGGGATGGACTCGGCGAGCTGTGCTGAGTACAAAAGGGAGCATGTGGGAACATCCGAATGACGGGCAAGGAAACGGTCATAATACCCACCGCCAAATCCGATGCGCCAGCCTTCCTCTGTATATACCACACCAGGAACAATAACAAGATCCAGCCTCTGATCCTCAATCGGCCTGCACCTTAAGGGATTTGGTTCTTTCAGTCCGTAAAAGCTGTCTTCAAGATCGTCGAAGGACGTGATTGAATAAAAAGTTAGTGATTTAGTCTCCGGGTCGCATTTCGGGGCGGCCATCACCTTCCCCAATCGCCATCCTTCTTCCAGAACGGCCCAGGTATCCACTTCCGTTCCCCGGGAAATGGTGATGCCAACTGTCCTGGCATTCTGCCAAGCAGACAGCGTAAAAAGTGCGTTGTGAATACGCCTGTTTTTTTCTGACAGAGATTTACTTTGTTCTTTTTCAAGCCGGCCCATGACGGTTTTTCGGAGTGTCTGTTTATCCTGCATGTATACACCTCCAACAAGTATTTACAACAGGGTGGTTTCGTATAGAATCAATGCTGTTAAGCCTTAGCAAAACAGGGTACTAAAAAAAGCGACCTTTAATAAAGTCGCTTTTCCTTCCATTACTTCGTTTCTTTGTGCAAAGTGTGACGCTTCAGTCTCGGGCTGTATTTCTTCAGCTCGATACGGTCAGGGTTATTACGTTTATTTTTCTTCGTAATGTAGTTACGATCGCCAGTCTCAGTGCAGGCAAGAGTTACTTGTACGCGCATGATATCTCCCTCCAAACTCTAATCTTTACTCATACTTTTAAAATATAGCAAAAACATGGGAGACAATCAAGAGTTTAGCTCGTATTTACTCGTTTACAATTGAACGGGCCGTCCCTGCACCTGAACTTAGCAGTCCCAGATACTGTGCATGAGCGTCTTCGAGCCAGAGAAGATCTTCATGCTTCATCTCCCACTCGTAAAAATAGCCGCTTTCGTCCGGCTGCAGAACCATGTGGTACTCAAGCCCCCAGCCGTGACTGAACTGAACGATCGGCTGCATAGCTGCGTGTTCCGTTTCGTGACGGCCTGCCTCATCCAGAAGGGTAGTGGAATACTTACACATAGTCTCCTGACTTGTCATGCCTCCGAACAGTGCATAGCAGTTTCGGTCATGAACAATCAGGGATTCCTGACTTGGTGAATAGTAAACAACTTCTGCTCCCCTTGCAATCATTTCATAGCGGATATTCAATCTAACCGTTGTTTCCTCCGTTCCCTCATTGGATACAACCAGTTTATTGATTGTACGATTCTGGCTTTTCATCGGCAGGTGAATCCATTTCCAGCGGATCTCGCCCGTCTGTCCCTCTTTATATCGCAGCGGCGAATCACTCTGATTATAAATCGCAGTCTGATGTTTACGTCCTACAATGAATGTACTGTGCTTTTTCCATGACGATACACGTTCAGTCAGATGATTAACACGCACCCTTCTCCCTCCTGCTTCATTCGTATTTTTTCTCCGTCTTGTACTATCTTTATCTTACTTAAAGTACCTCCTGCCAACAAGAAGGCGAAATTGTCACAGTTTGTCACACGCCTGTCCAGCATGGAAAAAAACACCCTCATTTTTTTAAAACACTATTTGAAGAAGATGTGGAAAGTAATTTTTCTTCATCTTTCCCTTAAATAAACTTTATATTTGGCGAATGATGTTAAGGTTCACTGCTTCAATTCGACAAAAACGGAGATTTCTTCCGAAAGTCTCTGGTCAGACATGAAAAAAATGTGGTATAACAATACCGTACATTGGGATTAGGGAGGACACGATAATTATGGGCTGGACGATTGCACTGATGTTTGGGTTAAGTGCACTGCTGTTTGTCCTGTCTTTAGCCAGGAAAGATCCGGCAAAGGAAATGGAAACTCAGCTTGAAAACTTCTCAATCAGTTTAATGAAAGAGATGTATCAGTTAAAGAAACAGGTAAGTGTTCTGGAAGAAGAACATTTGATTACGAGCGGCATACGTGAATCGGCGGCTGCCTCAGAGCCTGAATTCCAGGAGGAAAAAACACGTATGCCGGAGCAGGAACCATTTACTGAATTAACACGGGATGATGTGCTTGCACTTTATGAAGAAGGCTACAGCGTCAAAGATATTTCCGAGGAGACCTACCGCTCCGAACAGGAAATTGATGAGCTTTTGGCAAAACGGTAAGGGGGATCGGTATGCTGACAAAAACAGGTCTTAGGGGAACGGCAGCCGGTGTATTTATGACCACAGCCGTGTTTGCCGGAATTTATTATACAGGCGGAGCCGGCTCTGCGCCGGAAAGTGCCGAAGCATCTGAGGAAATGAGCTCTGAAACGGCTTTTTCCATACTTAAGGATCATGAAGAGTTCTCTGTTTACCGCGCTGGGGAAGAGCCCGATACTCAAGAAACAAATGACCAGACTGGCAGTTTAGAGGAAAGAGAAGAACAGATTACACAGTTGCAGAATGAAGTAGCCGGCCTGACCGCCGAACTTGAGGAAGCAGAAAGCGAACGCAGTCCGGCAGAAGATTCACAGGTGATCTATCAGACAACTCTGGTTGTTTCTTCAGGTATGACATTCGGAAATATTGCAGGAATTCTTAAGCGCTCTCAGGTAATTGAAAGCCGCAGTGAATTTAATGACTATATCAATGACAACAACCTTGAAATGAGTCTCAGGCAGGGCGAGTTTATTCTCGACAGTACGATGAGTATACCTGAGATTGCAGATAAACTAACGTCCTGACCCTTAACTCTCACCAGTTCCGGTGAGAGTTTTTTTTTTACGGGAAGTGCATAAGACCAGCAGGAGACAAACAGGCCTAGCAGTAAAAGGTTTTTTTAAAAGAGAGATAAAGGTTATCGTACTACGCTGCAGGCGGGCGCTTTCCGCTTGATATACTTTTCAGGAAGCATTAATCTATCAAAAAAAAGAAGCGGTACTGCCTGGAATGGCAGTGCCGCTTCGTAATTATTACTCATCTTCTTCATCTTCAGCCTGATTAATCCCGCCTAAATCTTCATCATCATACAGCTGTTCAGATGGATCTCCAGGCGCAGGACGGTTGTCTTTTAATTCAAAATAGGCTTCCATGATGTCGCGGCCGATCCGGTTGGCGATCCCCCCGGCATCCTCTCTCTGGACACCGGGCACGACAATCGAAAAGGCGACCTCCGGATTGTCGTACGGGGCATATCCCACAAGCGTCTGGTTGTTCGCACTCTCTCCATCAACCGTAACCTGAGCCGTACCTGTTTTACCTGCTACATCGTAATCCAGATTTCTAAAGTAGGACCTTGCCGTTCCCTCACTGCCGTGCATAACCTGATAAAATCCCTGCTGTACACGTGCAAGATCCTGATCACTCATATCAATACGATTCAGGACTTTGGGTTCAAACTGTTTATTTAGTGCACCAAGTTCATGTTTATTTTCCCCGGGCTCCCTGATTTCTGTCACGAGGCGAGGAGCCACGCGGTATCCTCCGTTTGCAATTACTGACGTATATTGCGCAAGCTGGATAGGTGTATAGGTGTCATACTGTCCGAACGTTAAAAAGAGCATTTGCCCCGGATATTGGGTTGATCCTTTTAACCCTGTTACTTCACTGGGCAGGTCAATTCCTGTTTCCACTCCGAGACCGAACTGGGAATAATAATAGCGAAGTGTATTATATGCCCCTACATAATCTCCCCAGTTTGTGCCTGATACGCCGGGAATGTAGTTGATCAGACGCATCCCCACTTCAGCCATGTAAATGTTAGAAGAGCGTTCCAGTGCCTGTATATCATTGATTCGTCCCAGTGCTCGTACCGAGCTTATGGACGGCGTGTCCGGAAGCTGGTCGATGGTACGGTCTACAATTTGCTCCCCATGGGCAAAAACCCCGGTTTCGTAACCGGTGAGAACTGTTGCTCCCTTAATTGAAGAGCCTGCTTCAGTTGCAAACTGGGTGACAGAACTGTCATTTACGTTTTCACCGTGACCAACCATGGACAGGACATCCCCTGTATGAGGATCCATCATGACCACGTATGCCTGTTCATCACCTACAAATTGGTGTGCGGAACTTGAGATTTCATCAGCAACAATTTCTTCCACCCGCTGCTGCAGTTCCATATCAACACCGAGAATAAGATCGTTCCCGCGTTTACCCTGTACTTCTTCAGGGTTGCGGAGAAACTCACCAGAGCGGTCCATGTAATTATTTAAAGATCCGCTTCTTCCCCGCAGTACCGATTCATACTGCTGCTCCAGGTAACTGTTACCCACAAGATCATTTCTGTTATAGCCGTTCGCCAGATACTGATCAAGACTCTCTCGTTGAATGGAGCCCACTCTGCCGAAGATGCCTCGCAGACTGTCTTCGTAAGGATAGGAACGGGCGCTGTCCCGAACAATATCCACACCAGGCAGATCTTCCATGTTTTCCATTATTAATGCCGCTTCTTCATAGGTAACCCCACGGGAAACTTTATGGGGAAGATAGTTATATCCGGCAATAAACTCACGCCAGATGCCAAACACTTCCCACCCCTCATCTGTAATCAGATCCAGTTGCTCATCACCGATCCTGCGAAGCCTCTCTTCATAGGCCTCCTGGTCGTCCAGACCCAGATCTCTCTGTTCCTGGAAAGAGAGTACCTCATAAGGCTCATCGACAGTTAAAAGTTCAAGCATTACATCGTACTCTTCATTGCTTAAATCGTTAATCAGGAGGAAAAAATCCCTCATATCTCTCTGATTGGGATTTTCCTGTTCAACAGTAATGTACTGGTTCAGCTTTCTTGCAGTCTCCAGGATCTCCCTTGAAGACGTTCGTCTGTTCGTAAAAGTGACCGTGAGCTGCAGCTCATTATCGACCACCACATTACCATAACGATCATACATCAGCCCTCTTGGTGCTTCTACTGGTGAACTGATATTAATCGTCCTCTCAAGCTGTTCCTGGTAATCCTCCCCCTGCACAATCTGCACAAATCCAAGTCTTAATATAAGGGCAGAAAAAAGAATAAACACTACAAAAAACAGAATGTTAAGACGAACCGGCACATGAGCCTTAAGGTTGCTTTTTGATTTCCCCATATTCATTTCCTTTCTTTCCTGCCTGGAATCAGCTTCTCCAATTCCCTTTGTATAATAGCGAATTATTCTACAATAAATGGGTAAGATTCTGATCCGTTTTTCAGGCAAACATAAAAGAAAACCTGGCATGCCGCCAAGTTTAACAGAGCGGTGCACATCCGCTTGCTCTGGTCATGGTATGTATGTAAATAAGACACCATTCTTCTAATGGGGTCTCCACCTTTAAATTGAAAGCCCGCGAATGCGGTTATCTCCAAAGACATCACGAACCCGCGCTAAGCAGGTGGGTGCTCGCAGAAATGTTTCCAGCTTCCTCAGCTTACGAGGCATGCTGTAGACATTTCAATTTTGAACTCCCAATGTGAATTGGTGTTCGGTTCGAATTAGCTCGAAGTTCACCAACACCGCAGGCGCTCTTAAATTTCAACTTCATTATAGCATATTCGTGTTCTTTTTCAACACATTTAGCCGTCTTGATTATCTTTTCTTCATAACAGAAAACGTTTCCTTGTGTTCGGCATGGGGCAGCTGGATTTTTCTGACCACCCAGTAAATAATCGTGTGTCCTGCACCCAGAATGAGAAGCACAATTGGAATTCCCGGTCTATCTCCCATCAGGAGCACCGCACCGATAAAAAGGACAATCGACGTAATTCGTCCGAAGTTTAAGAACAATTCCCTTACAACGATGTATTCTACTCGCATTTCTGCGGCCTTCCATCCGTTTCCGATTACATCATAAGTAAGGGAAACATAAGGTACGAGTAGAAGCGGGTAAGCGATGGATACCACCACCCCATACGTTAACAGCAGAGCAAAATTGAGTTCAAATATAATGAGAAAAATGGCGCCGTAAAGCATAAGTCCGCCGATTAAAATGGCCCTTTTTCTGAGTGCCGGCTTAACAAACCGTCCCGTCAGATAATAACAGATAAAGGCTACTGCTGAGGCTACAAGCCCGTAAGTACCAAGAGCCAGTTCGCTCCCCGTTGCCACATAAATCCATACAACAATCAGAAAGATGAACGTCCCTTCCCGGAGTCCCTGGAAAAAGTGAGCATAAAGGATCGCCTTCCAATTCGAATCTTCCTTCTTCAAACTCCAAATGTCCTTCAGGTGATACCCGCCCTCTGCAGAACGCCGGTTCAGGAAAAAACTGAGTACAACCGCCAATAAAAAAAGACCGAGCGAAATGGCAAAGATAACACGGTATCCGGTCAGCTTTTCCATATGTGTGATAATAAATCCGGCACCAATGGGACCGATCATACCGGCAAACGAAGTGAGGATCCCAAGGAAACCATTAAAGAAATCCCTTGTTTCAGGCTCTGTAATCTCAAACGTGAGCACATTAAAACTGAGCCAATAGAAACCATAGCCGATTCCAAGAAGGGCACCGAGAACGAGCAGGTACTTCCCTGCGTTCTCTCCCATCATGAGAACGGTGGTAAAAAAGATACTCAGAAATATTACACCAAGCCTCAGGACAATAACACGATCGATCTTTTTTGCCCACCTGCCCGCAAGCAGGAAGGTAAGTGGCTGCAGAATCACAACAGCCAGATTGTAAAGAGCAATATCCACATACTCACCGGACTGTTTCCAAAGATAAACATTCACGAACGTATTGGAAAGTGCTATCCCCAGAGAATAAAGCCCTCCGATCAGGAGCAGCAGACTCAGGTCCCTATTCAGTTCGATGTCGCCGACAAGCGTCTGCAGAAATCGTTTCATGGCTGAACTCTCCTTCTCTCGTCACGTCCATTAGTGTGCCAAAAGAGAAGGGAGTTATTCTGGATTCAAAGACCGGTTTAACAATCCAACATTATTCTTAAAACTTCAGTATTTACAGTATTTTTTATCAACGAACGTGTATCGTAAGTAGTTAATTTCCGCTCATTCCATGCGTTCTCCGGGGCCGACGGAAGACCCCGTAGGGACGAGCGGTTACTTCACGAATATGCTTCGAAGCTAAATTTGCAGAGGAAGAAGCACGTTCTTTTTCCCGAGGAGGCTGCAGTGGTGCCCGCGGAAAGGGAGCGCAGTGAGAGAAAATCAACAACTGACTTTAACAGAGCCAAACAAAAAAAGCCCTCTGAAAGGGCCTGGTGTTACATTTCCTCAGTTCCTGTGCTTTTTTCCCAGTGAGAGTATGCCTTGCCGGTCAGACTGTCCTTCACCGTAATGGACTGCGGGAGTTCTGCATGATGAAAATGAATTGCAGCAGCGGGATTGGTCAGAGCCTGTGTGACCATCGCATCCGGTGCCGGCTTTTGTTCCCGCACGTGCACCGAAACGCCGCTCTCGGTTACGGTTACATCGTCCACATGCAGCGTATACCCCCCGGTAGGACGCATGCCCGTTGAAACGACAAGTACCCAGCCGTCAGAAACTTCAAATGCACGGTAGCCCTTAAGGTCCGTGTTCTGGACAAGTTGGGATAGATAGCTTTTGACTTCCGGGTAAGCAGCTGCTTCTTTTCGATCGAGAACTTTATAATCTGTCATTGCCGTCCCCTCCTGGTTTTTTTCTGTCTTACTCTCTTTTTTCCTGCTTTCGGATTCTTTTTCATTTTTCCCCATTTTCGGATCATCTTCCAGTGAGTCCTGCGCTGAGTCAGGTTCTTCGTGATGTTTTTCGTCTTTTGAAGAAGCGGTTTCATCGGACTCACTTTCTGTGGCTTCTTCACTCTCACTCTCTTCAACAGACCCGCTCGTATTCCCTGCTTCCTGACCGCATCCCGCCGCGAGCAGAAGTAGAAACCACGAAAGCAGAATCGTTTTTCTCATGGAAGCCACCTCCCTTTCTTAAAGTTGTTACTACTACAGTCGTATATTCCGGAGGCTTTGTTACAACACAGAAAAAAACCGTTCCGGCATGGCCGGAACGGTTTACTATCTGCTATTTCGCATCAGAATAACGTTTTTCAACTTCATCCCAGTTTACAACGTTGAAGAAAGCATCAACGTAGTCAGGACGCTTGTTCTGATATTTGAGGTAGTACGCATGCTCCCATACGTCTACACCCATTAAAGGCGTTTTCCCTTCAGAAAGCGGGGTGTCCTGGTTGAGCGTGCTTGTTACCTCAAGCTGGCCGTTGTTTACAACGAGCCACGCCCAGCCGGATCCAAAACGGGTAAGAGCAGCGTTTTTGAAATCTTCTTTGAACTTATCGAAGCTTCCAAATGCACTGTTGATGGCATCGGCAAGGTCACCAGTAGGTGCGCCGCCGCCGTTCGGGCTCATGATCTGCCAGAAAAGCGTGTGGTTGTAATGACCGCCGCCGTTGTTGCGTACAGGGCCGCGAACGCTCTCAGGAAGCGCGTCAAGATCAGTAAGAAGTTCCTCAATGCTCTTGCTCTGAAGGTCGGAATGTCCTTCAAGGGCACTGTTAAGCTTCGTTACGTAGGTGTTATGGTGCTTCCCGTGGTGAATCTTCATTGTTTCTTCGTCAATGTGCGGAGTTAATGCGTCATGTGTGTAAGGTAGTTCCGGTAGTGTGAATGCCATCTTAAATCTCCTCCTTGATTATAGTATGTAGCTTTTATGTGAATGAGGTGTACAAACCTCATCATCACCGTCTGCAGGACGCACGAAACGCGCAGAGGCTGTTCCGTTGCGCTCTACGTTTTTACATTACCAGATATACCCGCTCTATTCAAACGTTAAACACTTGGGGAAATCGTCTTGCTGTCATAGATGTAAAGCGGTCTCATATAAATAGGACGAGACCTCAATTGACAGAAAGGAGCATTTTCAATGACCTGGCTTGAAGCGCTCATTATCGGATTTGTACAGGGAATCAGTGAGTTTCTGCCGATTTCCAGCTCCGCTCACCTTCTCATTGCAGAAAGAGTGCTAGGTATATCCTACCACGACCCGACCCTTACGTTTGAAATTCTTCTTCATTTTGCTTCACTGCTTGCTGTTCTCGTCTATTTCAGAAAAGAACTTTTAAACCTGGCAGAGAACACGCTGAAGTATGTCTTAAAAAGGGAAAACGAACATAAAAATGATTTCCGCTTTGTACTGCTTCTTCTCATTTCCACCGTTGTCACGTTCGCAGTAGGAAAGATGCTGGAAAACACACTCGGAAGCGGCATTACAAATTTCTCTTTGATAGCAGCGGCATTAATTATTACAGGCATTTTTCTCGTATTTATTGAACACGGGGGGTTCAAAGAAAGAAAAGCGCAGGGAGATATTTCGATCCGGGATGCCTGCTGGATCGGGGTCGCTCAGGCAATTGCTGTTATCCCCGGCATTTCCAGAGCCGGGAGCACACTGGTTGGCGCTATGATGCTCGGACTAAAAAAGGAAGAGGCACTGCGGTACTCCTTCCTTCTCTCCATCCCCATTATTTCAGGGCTGACGCTTCTTAAACTTACCTCATTGGATACACTGGCTGATACAAGTATTCTGAGTCTGGGTGTGGCATTTGCAAGCGCATTTGTTTTTGCTCTCGCAGGCATCCGCTGGCTCATCAGCATGGTTCAGCGGACAAGGCTTTCCTATTTTGCGGTTTACTGTATCGCACTCGGCATCCTTGTCTGGGTCTTCTACGGGAATGAGCCAGCTGCTGTGTCCTCAGCTTTTATGCCCCAAGGGGGACGAATTTAAGGCGGGGATTGAGCATCTGATTCGGACTTTTCAGCTGGAGCTTTCCACCCCGGAAGTCCACAATCACTTCTTTATCAAAAAACACGCTCACCTGCGGATCAATGACGAAAGTTACGCTTTCAAGATCCGTAGTGAGTGTTTCGTACTTTCCGGGCTTTTCTTCCAGCTGTACAAGACGTGCTACACCACTCACCACACATCCGCATCCATCTGTATCGTGTTCAATCTCAATAATCGCTTCCTCCGCAACCGCAATGCGGTCGAGTAAAACCTTTTTTGCATCTTCTGTCACGTGTACTTTCATCTCAGTCACCTTCCTCTTCTGCTATAGTATGTCCCATGCCCTGTAGTGGCTCTGTTCAAACAGAGCAACCTTCCGCTGGCAATGCTACCCCACTCCACGCCAATAAAAAAGCGATCTCCATGTCACGAATACGGACACACAGATCACTGGATATGTAATATGGCGGAGGAAGAGGGATTCGAACCCCCGCGGGCCGTGAAGCCCCTGTCGGTTTTCAAGACCGATCCCTTCAGCCGGACTTGGGTATTCCTCCGTATCATTTACCGCCGCTTAAAACGGGGCTCATATGTATTAGTTGTATTGGTGGACCCTGTAGGACTCGAACCTACGACCGGACGGTTATGAGCCGTCTGCTCTAACCAACTGAGCTAAGGGTCCTGAAAATGGTAGCGGCGGAGGGGATCGAACCCCCGACCTCACGGGTATGAACCGTACGCTCTAGCCAGCTGAGCTACACCGCCGTAACAGTATTTCTTTTAAAGACAATGAATATCTTAGCATGCAATTACAATAGAAGTCAATTGTTTTTTTAACAGATCTGTAAAGATTAAGGATAATCACGCCGTATCCATTCAGAACTCTCTTATCATACACAAAAAAAGAAGGGGCGCCAAGTCCCCTTCTTCCTTTTTAACTAAATTTTTTCTGTTCAGTCCTCTTCCCCGATCACTGTTTCAGCAATGTTTACAGCGTGGTCACCGACCCGTTCAAGGTTACTGATCATATCAACGAAGATGATGCCGGCCGCACCGCTGCATTTTCCTTCGTTCAGGCGCATAATGTGCTTTTTACGAAGCTGGCGTTCCATTTTATCAATTTTCTCTTCCTTAAGCACAACAGATCTCGCTGCCATCAAATCATCGTTTTCAAGTGATTCAACAGCTTGTTTGAGCGTTTCATTTGTGAGTGTAAGCATCTCATTCAGGTCTTGCATTGCAAGATCCGAGATTTTTACTTTATTCGTAATTTGATATTCGGTCAGTTCCACAATATTCTCCATATGGTCACCGACACGCTCAAGATCCCGCACCGTATCCATAAGTGTAGAATGAAGCCTTGACTCATCATCGGATAAAGAGTTTGTTGAAATCTGAATCAAATAGTCTGTAATTTTTCTGTCAAGATTGTTTATTGCATCTTCAAACTGGTACGTGAGCTCGGCATGGCGTGTTTTTTTCGTTTCTACAAACATGCCGGCTTCCTCCAGTCCCTGCTGGGCAAGCTCAGCCATTCGAAGCGTTTCTTTCTTCGCCTGGCCTAGAGCTATGGAAGATGACTGGGTCACAATGGCAGGATCCAGATGCTGGGCTTTAAATTCAATTTCTGTTTCTTTGCCAGGAATGACCTTCAGAATAATCCAGGCGAGTATACCGACAAACGGCAGCTGAATAAGTACGTTTGCACCGTTAAAGATGCCGTGTGCGAATGCAATTTCCATTGCCGGGTTCAAATCAAGACGTTCACCGAGTGCTGCAATGAATGCAGTATAAGGTCTGATTATGATCAGAATGAGAATCGTCCCGATTACGTTAAAGATAACATGAGCGGCAGCTGCACGCTTAGCTGCAAGTGATGCACCGAGAGCAGCAAGCACAGCTGTAATCGTGGTTCCAATATTGTCACCGAACAGAACCGGCAGGGCTGCTGCCAAATCGAGAGCTTCCTGTGTATACAGCTGCTGCAGGAGACCAATCGCTGCTGTAGAACTTTGTACACTTACCGTAAAGATGATCCCGATCAGTACACCCAGAATCGGATTTTCACTCATGCTGATCGTCAGTTCACGGAAAATTTCAAGATCCCGAAGCGGGCGAAGTCCGTCACCCATCAGATTCAGACCGTAGAAGAGGGCACCGAACCCGAAAAATACCTGTCCAAAGTTGTTTGCTTTTTTATTTTTAATAAAGAAGATGAGAAACGTTCCGATTGCAAGAACCGGCAGAGCGTATTCGGAAATATTAAGTCCGATAATAAATGCTGTTGCAGTCGTACCGATGTTGGCACCCATGATGACACCAATCGCCTGTCTGAACGTTAAAAAGCCTGCATTTACAAGCCCGATAGTCAAAACTGTAGCCCCGGTACTCGTCTGCAGAAGCACCGTCACCATAATACCAGTAAGAACCCCCATCACCGGGTTTCTAGTAAACTTTTCAAGTATATCCCGCAGCTTGTCCCCCGCTACTTTCTGAAGTCCGTCACCAAGGAACTTGATTCCAAAAAGAAAAATTGCGAGACCGCCAATAAACATAAAAATTAATTCCTGTGTGTCCAACGCGCTCATCTCCTTAACCTGTCAGTTGTCTGATGTATTGTCTCTTCTATTTTGCGTTTCTGTCCAACGACTCCAACTGTACAGCGGCAGTATTAATGTTTTATTAATGAATTGTAAAGATTATATTAAGAATGAGAACCACTGTTAAAAAAACACAACAATTACAGTCAGAACCTCTTCAAAATAGTACTTAATATGTAAGGAAAGATTGTGCCCGCGTGAAAAATCGACTAAACTAAAAGAGGATTATATACATACAACACCCGTAAAGGAGTACGAGAATGAACATTTTCAAACAGTTTGTAGTAAGCCTCTACTCACCTTCGACCATTGCAAAATTCCGTCACCACAAAATTGGAAGGGCCATCGGCTATGTGTTCCTCCTTATGCTGATTGCGATCCTGCCGCTTGCAATTGTTGTCGGAACAACGTTTCACTCATTTGTTTCTGAACTTGACGACCAGCTTACAGATGACATCCCTTATTTTGAAATTCAGGATGGGAGCCTGCAGTCAAATGAGATTGATGAACCTTACATTAATGAAGAAGACGGCCGCACGCTGATTATTGATCCAAATGGAGAGATGACAGAACAGGATGTGATTCATTATGAAGATGCACTCGCTCTGCTGCAGGAGGATGCTGTCCTGATTACCGGCGGTGTACCACAGGAATCGATCAACTATAATGATTTCGGTTTTAATATCACAAAAGATGACGCACAGGATCTGGTAGAAGCCGTTTCCGGGCTGCTCCCAGTTATTATTGGCCTCATTGTCGTCCTTATGTACCTTTTCTACACTGCAAGTAAATTTATCGGCGTCACGTTCCTTGCCCTGATTGGACTGATTTTCAGAAAAACAGCCGGTCTCCCGAACCTGACTTATAAGCATCTATGGGTACTCTCGGCATTTACCGTCACGCTTCCAACGATGATTATCGCCTTGTTCAACGCGCTGCCGGTCGCCATCCCGTTTCAGTTTGCCATTTACTGGACCATCGCCATTGTCCTGCTGTTCCAGGTGCTTCGTCATATTCCAAAGCCTAAAAAAGAAGAAGACACAGATCAATCAGTGGAATAGTATTTGTTTGACCGGAGGCTCCCAATACCTCCGGTCTTACTTTTTTATTGAGAATATCTTTAAGTCAGTAACTGGTTAGCAGCTCCCAGCTGAAAGGGATATTTAATTACTATTTATAGGTATTTTCCTTATAATCGGTGTCACAGTGTATATTTTCGACAAAATTTGTCCCAATCTGGGACGTTTATGCTATATTTAAGTATGAACGAACAGGAGTGAACATTTTAACCGTCATAGCGAACGGTTGTCCGACGAATATTCATAATAAAAGTCATGTAATTCAATACATAATTGATATTAAAGGAGATATGTCCTATGATCGGAGAACGGGTGAAAAAATTTCGAAAAGAAAAAGGAATATCACTTACAGAACTTGCCCAGCGCGCCGGCGTGGCTAAATCCTACCTCAGTGCAATTGAACGGGGTATCCAATCCAACCCTTCTATTCAGTTTCTCGAGAAGGTTTCAAGGGTGCTGGGAATCTCCGTTGATCATCTGCTGCGAGACCGGTTGGAAAGTGGAACGGATGCCGGTTTCGGTGGTAGAAATCTTGATGAAGAGTGGGAGACCCTCGTTCGCGAAGCAATGGACTCAGGGGTTTCAAAAGAGGAGTTCAGAGATTTCCTGGAGTTTAATAAGTGGAAAATGAAGAAATAATTTAACCCTTCCCTTAAGGGTTTTCTTTTTTCGTGTACCAGTTGACTTTTCCTGTGCTCACAAAAAAAAGCACTCCGGCAGTACCGGAGGCGCAGGGAAATACGATTATCGACTAATCTCTTTATGTAGTTTTTTTGCCAGGAATAACCTTACCTCTTCAACACTTAATCCCTGCTCTCTTGCTTCTGTGATCAGCTGCACCCATTCCTCATCCCAATGCACATCATTCTGATCCGTTACCGGTTTCACTCCCAATCCCTCCTCAAGTTATTCCCCACTAGATAACCCGGCGGCCTTAACTGAACCACAGTCTTAGACCCGTAGCTTTGCGTCCCCCTCTTTCGAAAGGTTTGCCTTTAACTAGAGGTAGGATCATCCCTCTTGTCTGTTCAAATGCTCCTTTTCAACTGACCACTCACTTACCATTTCCAAATCTGTACATGACGTTTGTCCTGGTGAAACTTGTAGAAAAGACATACGAAATAGAACGTTTGATGTACGTCCATTATATATGATCACCTTGGAAAAATATGCAGAATATTGTCACACAAATAAAATTAGATCTTAAGACCCAGACTTACATTCACAGGCAATTGGTAAAGAACGTTAATCATGGAAAAGAGACAGTCTGCGACTGCCTCTTACAAAATTCCACATTTTAATTTTCCTGAACAATCACGATTCTGGTGCCGTCCACGCTGACGACTTTTATTTTCTCATCCGCCTGGATCCACTGATTGTCGGATGTGGCACTGTAAAGCTTTCCTTCGACTTCAACCGTGCCTGTCGGTCTGAAAGGCGTTTTCGTAACACCTGATTTTCCGACAAGCTCTTTATACGATTCATTCATCGAATTGTAGCCTTCTTCATCGCCAAGTTTGTCTTTTAGCGTCATTTTATCCCAAAGATTACGGGATGGGAACACTTTAGTGAACAAAAATGAAGTTGGTACTGCAAGAATCAAGGCAAACGCAACAAGCGTACCGTAGACCATTCCTGGAGTCGGCAGCGACAGACCCAGTATCATCAGAAGAACTCCGACGAGGGCAATTGTACCGTCTGTTGTCACCTTACCGTCAAATATGATCAATGCGAGACCGATCAGGTAAAGCAGAACCACCCACATACCAAGATCCGGCGAAAGGTGATAGGAAAAGTACAGACTCATGATCGCAATGCCGAGAATTCCGAAAAGCCCTTTGGCCCTGACCATGATTTCACCGAATACGAAAAGCGTGCCAAGAAAAACAACTAAAAAGCCTATTGTTGCAGATTCCAGCATATCCATCGGTTTTCCTCCTTACAATTAAGTGTTCATTACTTTAATCATAACAGAATAGTGCGTATAGGTTATATACGGAGGACTCATAGAAAAGGTTTCACACAATTGTCAAAGAGTAAAGAATGTTTTTTATCCTTACCAGTTTCAATCTTTATCATACCCTGTGACTGATTTATATGCTGAAAAGAGCTCCGCAATTGCGGAGCTCTGGTTGCGGAGCTTAATTTTTGGCTACGTTAAAGTCTGTTGTTGATTACCGCTCCCTGCGCTCCCTTTCCGCGGGCACCGCTTCAGCCGGTGCTGTTCCCGCAGGAGTGTCGCGCGTTCGCTTCAATCAACGATAGAAATATCAACAATGAGCTTTAACAGAGCTTAATTTTTAAACGGAATGATCACGTTGGAACTTACCCAGCTGCGGATTGCATCAATAAGCGAATTGAAGAAGTTAAGAATGGAGTCGATCAACCCCTGCCCTTCTTCACTCGCAAGAAATTCACTAAGGTTGTCGCGAATCTTTCCAATCTGATCCTGCACTTGGTTCCAGTCAATATCAAGGTTCTGCATGCGCTGGAACAATGAAACCAGGCCGTTCTTTTCATCTTCAGTAAGTTCAATTCCAAGCTCACGCGCAATCCGGTCGATGAGATCACGCAGATCTTCTTCAGTTTCTACGTTGCCCTCTGCTATTTCTTCCTTAATTCGTGTCATTAATTCTGCAGCCTTATCCACCCCTACGTTTTCCCCAAGCTGGGCGGTTTTGACCATTTCCTCATTGGCCACCTGCTTCTGCTCTTCCGGAATCACTTCATCAGTTGAAAGTTCGTAAGCTTTAATGAGACCGGTAAGTGCTGCCGTACCGCTGACGTTAAACGGAGCCGTCACGTAAATGTCCGCATCCTCCACGCCGGCTGTTACCAGGGCGTTGGCGTACATCGCTTCAGTTACCCAGTCAATCCTGTTCGTTTCCACATTAACTCCTTCGCCCTCTTCAAGAAGTGTAATTTTGGTTGAAGAAAGGGCATTTGTACCGATTCGGCTCGCTGATATATAATCTCCCAGGTAGTGATGCTCCTCTTCATTGGTTACTTCGACCAGCAATACCTCGTCTTCATTTACTTCCATCTCATCAAGAAGTTTAGACCGCTGATCGCTATTTAAATCTTCTCCGAGTGTAACAATTACGTCACCTGGTGCTGCATCGGCAAAACTGATACTCGCAAATGCGAACCATCCGGCAAACACCGCCATTGTACTTTTAAATAATTTTGATTTCATCTTTCTCATTTCTCCTTCCGGACTGCAGTGCAGTCTCTATCTATGTGTATAGTTTACATTTTTTTCTTATATTGCAAAAGACCTCTGTTAAGCGTCTTCCGCAACCGGTTCAGTTCCAGATAGTGTCAGCCTGAGCCAGACTGCAGCAACGGCGATGATTACAAGGGAGCGGGCAAACATCCCCCATTCATCAAACATCCACACGCTAAAGACAACTGGACCGAACGCTACCCCTAAAAACCGGATCATATGATAAAAAGAGACCACCATCCCCCTTTCACTAGATGAGACGGCAGTAGTTACGAGCAGGTTACAGCAGGGAAGCAAAAATCCGATGCCCGCTGAAACAGCCACCATATAAAGCAGTACTGCCAAAAATGAGTGCCAGAGAAGGGCAAGCGTCAGTGGTACAAGAATAAGGGCAAACCCCATTGTAAAATAAGTGCGGATTTCCCCTGCTTCTCCCCCCGTTTTCTTGCCTGAAATATAGGATGCGATCGTAAAGACCGTAAGGGGAATGGCAATAATAACACCTTTCAGGGCTCCTCCGTACCCGTAGATCCGTTCAATTTCATAGCTCAGGTAAACTAGAAGACCAAATAGAATAAAAAGTGCTGCCCCACCTGCCGCCATGACCGGAATAAGCCAGCGGCCTTCTCTTTTCACCGCACCGATGACAGTATCCAGATATTCTTTCCACTTCATTGGCGCCCGTGCCGGCGGTGCTTCGTGAATGTATTTTCCGATACCTATCATAGCAAGGATAGCCGTTAAAAAGTAAATCCAAAACGTGCTTGTCCATATCACAAGCGCTGCTGCAGCTCCAAGCAGCGGACTCAGTGCCTTACCGAGTCCGTTAAATACTTCCATTGCCCCAAGGGCGGTACTTCTCTTTCTGCCGGTAAACTGATCACCGATAAATGCCATAGCCAGCGAAGCCGTACCGCCCGCCCCAATACCCTGGATAAAACGGCCTCCCAAAAGCCACCTGTATGCGGCCGGTCCATAAAACAGAACAGCAATAGAACAGACTACACTGCCGGCGGCAATGGTAACCAGTGACCAGACAACTACTTTTTTTCTTCCGATCCTATCCGAAATGATCCCTGCAAACGGTATCGCAAGTGCTGCCGGAACAGAGAAAACAGTCAGGATCATACCTGACTGGAATGAAGTGATGGCAAGATCTACTTCCATCGTTGGAAGCAGCGGAATAAACATAGAATTACCGATCACCATTAAAAAAGGCAAAAGACCGAGCATAAAAACAATAATGCGTTCACGAGTGGTCATTTATCTTTCACCTGCTTCCCGTAAAAGTCTTGTGATGTTTTTTTGGATGGACTGTAATACCACATCGAAATCTCACTTGTTCTGAATTGAAATGGACAAGCATATTCTTTTTTAACAGATGTTTAATTGGAGGTGCGTGATGAAGCAGGTGCTTGTATTCGGACTTGTGGTGGTGCTGGCGTTCAGTGTTTATTATGATCTGACAGAAGGGACATTACCCGACCGGTCCGGTACCGGTGCAGCAGATGCGCCCGAATTGCAGGAAGAAACTCCAGGAGCTCAGGAGCAGGAAGTGCCCCCGCCGTTGGAGATCTCCTACCAGGAAGTGATTGTTCAATCCGGCCATACCGTATATACGATTGTCCAGGCCCTTCATCAGGGTCAGGTTATTGAAGCGAATTTTGAGCGGATTGTCACAGATTTTGAACTTCTGAATCCGCAGACCGATGCTCATGCTATCCAGACTGGCCAAACGTACCGGTTTCCAATTTATCCGGATCAGGCTCAACTGCAGAGCCAGAGGCCTTAACTCGATGTGAAGTCCTTGCCAGTATCGGGATGCGTTGATACAATATGTGAGGACACTATTTTCGAATTTTATCCATAAATATAAAGGGGCGATGATTCAGTGACCCAGATTACCCATCGCAAGAACACGCGCCCGGTACAGGTTGGTCCTCTAACGATCGGCGGAAGCGACGAAGTCATTATTCAGAGCATGACGATGTCAAAAACCCACGATGTTGAGGCGACCGTAGCGGAAATTAAGCGGCTTGAAGAAGCGGGCTGCCAGATTGTCCGTGTTGCCTGTCCGGATATGCGTGCGGCAGAAGCGATTCCTGAAATTAAAAAGCAGATCAGCATTCCACTCGTTGTGGATATTCACTTTGACTACAAGCTTGCTCTCAAGGCAATTGAAGGCGGTGCCGATAAAATCCGGATAAACCCCGGTAATATTGGACGCCGTGAAAAAGTTGAAGCGGTTGTCAATGCAGCGAAAGAAAAAAATATCCCGATTCGAATTGGCGTAAACGCCGGCTCACTTGAAAAACGGATTCTTGAGAAATACGGTTATCCTACTGCGGACGGTATGGTGGAGAGTGCTCTTCATCACATTAAAATCCTTGAAGATCTCGACTTCCACAATATTATTGTGAGCATGAAGGCTTCTGACGTAAGTCTGGCAGTTGAAGCGTATGAAAAAGCTGCCAAAGCCTTTGATTACCCGCTTCACCTTGGAATTACCGAATCCGGGACACTTTTTGCAGGTACCGTTAAAAGTTCTGCAGGCCTTGGCGTGATTCTAAATAAAGGCATCGGCAACACAATGCGAATCAGCCTGAGTGCCGATCCTGTGGAGGAAATAAAAGTAGCGAAGGAACTTCTCAAGACGTTTGGACTTGCGGCAAATGCAGCAACACTTATTTCCTGCCCGACGTGCGGCCGGATTGAAATTGACCTCATCAGTATTGCAAATGAGGTTGAGGAATATATACAGCAGGTGCATGCCCCGATCAAAGTAAGCGTTCTGGGATGTGCAGTTAACGGACCCGGCGAGGCTAAAGAAGCGGACATCGGTATTGCCGGTGCACGCGGAGAAGGTCTTCTGTTCCGTCACGGGGAGATCATCCGTAAGGTTCCGGAAGAAATCATGGTCGAAGAACTGAAAAAGGAAATCGACAAACTGGCTGAGGCTCACTATGAAGAACAGCGTAAAAAAGAAGCGGAAGCAGAGGCTGCAAAAGCAAAGCTTTAAGCTGTCACTTTTTTGACTCCTGTATATAAAAAGGGAGAACAAAAAAAGGGTGCCCCAGAGGTCAGAAGCCTCCGGGACACCCTTTTTTGGTGCTTTCCTGTGGAGCCATTAAGGCACCCTCCTGAATTTCAGGGGGTTAGAAGAACGGTGACATAAACAGACTGATAATAATCGAAAAGGCACCAATACCAATAGCCGTGTATCCCAGAGCAGCATGCCCTTTTGCCCGTGTAATAAAGCCGAGCACTATGGCGGCTGCACCAAGGATTACCGGCAGGAAGAACAGGCTGACAAGGGCGAGGGCCACACCGATGGCACCCATCCCTTTTCCATCATCTCTGGAGTCAGTGTCCTCAAAATCCGCTTCCCCATCGTCAGTATCTTCGTTAAAAGAGCTGCCGGCAAGTCCGGGATTAGGTACATACTCCGCTGATGTTTCTTCCTTGTATTCATGGCTCTCGTCGGTTTCACGGTCATAATAACCGTGATCCCGCTCTTCTTCCACAAGCCGCAAATCCGTGCGTGGTTTGCGTTCGTCCATGATCATCCCCCTCTTTTTCATCGGACGTAAGCTTAGTATGTGACGGGCTTAAGGGTCTGACCCTTTTCTTTGGTGTGTAAATAATGGAGATAGGAAGGTGTATCTAGATGACAAAAAATGTTTACAGATTCGGCATAGATATTGATGGTACGATTACAGATCCGGCTACTTTCATCCCGGCGATTAATGAGCACTTTGAGCGGGACCTGACACTTAATGACATTACCGAATACGACTTAAGCCGTGTACTCGGCATCAGCGGTGAGGATTTCTGGAAGTGGATGCAGCAGCACGAAGGCAGCCTATATGCATCCGCTGCCCTGGCAGCAGAGGCAAAGAAAACGCTTCTTGAATGGGAGCGCAAGCACGAATTGTTTTATATCAGTGCGCGAAACACACGGTTTACGGATTTGACGAAGACATGGTTTGATAAGCACGCACTCCCCTATCACCATATCGAACTTCTCGGCAAGCACGATAAAATAGATGCCGTAAAAAACCACGATGTGGATGCGTTTTTCGAGGATAAACACGATAACGCAGTCGGAATTGCCGAAGAATGCAGCATTCCGGTAGTACTTATGAATACCCCGTATAATCAGGATCCGGTTCCCGGACTCGTCCATAGGGTCAGCAGCTGGGCTGAAGCACGGGAAACCGTTCGCCGGCTGTTTGGTTAACACTCCTGGGTGCGCTAATGGGGGCTTTCAGCCCCCGCGTCCTCGTCTTTAAGTGATGAGTACAATTTGGTGCTCGCTCTTCGTCTCATTGCTCCCAGTCAGTCCTCAGGTTTAATACAATTTATCCCCTTTCTAATGCTTTCCACCCGCTTTTCATCGTATTTTAGTACGATACACAGTGAAGAACCTCTGCTTCCCCATCGAATCGAGATACCGAAAAAAACAAAACCGTCCCTCGGATGCGAAGAACGGTTCAGAAATATCCGATTATGCACCTGTACTGCTTCTTCTTTCTCCGCAAGCCCCGCAATAACCGTAAACTTCAAATTTGTGGCCGGTAATCGTAAAAGAGCTCTCTTCTTCACTGATCGTGTCCATCGGGCAGGTGTGGATGTGCTTTGTTTTCCCGCATTCCACACAGATCAGGTGATGGTGGTGATCATCAGTGGAACAGGCAAACCGGTATTTTTTCTCTCCTTCAAGCTCCGTCTCTTCAAGAATACCGAGATTTGAGAACAGACTCAGATTCCTGTAAATCGTATCAAAGCTCAGACCCGAATACGTTCCCTGCAGTGCCTGCAGCACATCCTTGGCCGCAAGATAGCGTTTTTCCCTCGAAAAGAGAGCGAGAATGTCCTCTCTTTTTCCGGTATGCTTGTATCCTTTTTCTTTCATTACGTTGAGTGCCTGTTCCAGATTCATTCGAGCGTCCCTCCAGTTATCAGATTAAGCAAGTCCCGTTCTGAAACGTTTTATCAAAACCGAAATGAGCAGAATAGTCACACCGGTTACGACAATCATCCCACCGGTAGCCACATTCAGATGATAGGAAAAATAAATACCGCCGATCATGGCCAGTTCACCAAAAATAATACCGAGAATAACCACCTGCCTGAAGCTTTTTGCCAGCTGGATACTTGCCGCTACCGGAAGCGTTACCATAGCCCCGACAAGAAGAATACCGACAACTTTCATACTCATGGAAATCACGATTGCAATCAGAACCGAAAAGAAAAAATTAATCCGGGTTACTTTAAGACCCGATGTTTTTGCAAACTCCTGATCAAATGAAATGGAGAGCAGTTCTTTATAAAAAGCAGAGAGTATGATTAGTGCAATAATGCCTGTAGCGATGATAAAACCGAGATCACCGATTGTAACAGTCACAATGCTTCCAAACAGGTAATTGTACCATTCATTATAAGAACCGCCCGACATACTGATCAAAATTGCTCCGAGTCCTACTCCGGAAGAGAGGATAATCGGGATGGCGAGTTCCTGAAAGTGTTTATAAATCTGCCGAAGCTTCTCCACCAGGAGCGAACCGGCAAGAGAAAAGACCAGGCCTGTATAAAGAGGATTCACAAATCCGAGCCACAAAGCCGACTGGCTGAGAAAAACACCTGCCGCAATCCCTGTGAGCGTAATGTGGGACAGCGCCTCAGAAATGATCGTAATTCTTCTTACAAGAAGAAAGGCTCCGAGGAGCGGACAGACAAACCCGATGATCAGTCCTGCAATTATACCGCGTTCTAAAAATGTCAGCTGCTGTAAAATTTCCATTTCATTCACACCTTCACTCTAGACCCGTTTTCGGGTCATCAGGACCACAATAATAAGAATAAAAACGTTAATCATAACGATTGTTCCACCTGGAGCAAGGTTCAGATGAAAGGCACTCACCAGTCCTGTAATCACAGAAAACTGGCCGAAAATGACCGAGTAGACAAACATCTGCTTAAATCCTTTTGCAAGCCGCATGGCAGAAGCAACCGGCAGTGTCATAAGTGACGACACGAGAAGAATGCCGACTATGCGCATTGAGGCAGCGATCACAAGTGCAACCATGACGATAAACAGAAAATGAAGAAATCGTCTAGGTATGCCGCTGACAACCGCCTGTTCCTCGTCAAAGCTCAAATAAAAGAGCTCTTTATAAAACAGGACGAGTACTAGCGTCACGACAATGGTAATTACGCCAATCAGGTGAAAATCCGACTGCCGGACAGCTGTAACACTCCCGAAAAGATAGTTAAACAGATCCGTATTAAAGCCGTCAGCCAGGCTGATGAACACTACGCCTATTCCGATTCCAGCAGATAGGATAATCGGGATGGCCAGTTCCTTGTAGTACTTGTAGGCCGTACGGAGGCGCTCGATCATGAGCGAGCCTCCTACGGCGAATGCGGCTCCCATGTAGACCGGATTAAGTCCTGCAAAAAGGGCATAGTGCCGTCCGAGAAGGAGACTGAACGCAATGCCGGAAAGGGTAATATGTGACAAAGCGTCCGCCACAAGGGCGAGCCGTCTAACAACGAGAAAAACGCCCAGAACAGGCGCGAGAAAACCGACCATCATCCCCGTATAGAGGGCATACGTTAAAAAATCGTACTGGAAAAATACACTAATCACGGCTCTGCCCTCCGGGATCGTGATCATGGTCATGAGGATGATCGTGATTATGCGTGAGGACCTGCACATCGTGTCCGTACATACGTGACATCATATCTTCTTCCTGCTCTTCATACGTTTTCGTATCACCATGGAAATGAAGGTGCTTGTTCAGACAGGCTACATCCGTTACGAACTCTGTCATGGCACCGACATCATGTGTCACAAGAATCAGGGTAATACCCTGGTTCACATTGAGATCCTTCAGCATGTCGTAAAAGCGTTTCACACTTTTGGCGTCAACTCCAACGGTCGGTTCATCAAGGATCAGCAGTTTCGGTCGGCTTACGAGTGCCCGGGCGATAAACACGCGCTGCTGCTGACCGCCGGAAAGCTGGCCGATATTGGCGTTCATATACTCTTCCATACCCACCTGCTCAATAGCATTTCGTACTTCCTGTTTGTGTTTTCTTGTCAGGAATCGAAAAAGTCCCACTTTCCCATACAGCCCCATGGATACAACTTCAAACACGGTTGCCGGAAAGCCGCTGTTAAAACTGTTTGCCTTCTGGCTCACAAAGCCAATATCACTCCAGTCGTCAAACCTGGAAAGCTGTTGACCGAACAGACAAATTTCTCCTTCATCCGGCTTTAAAAGCGACAATAGACACTTCACAAGCGTGGACTTTCCTGACCCATTTGGACCGACGAGGCCGAGAAAGGATCCTTCGGTAATTTTAAGGTTAATATCCTCAAGGACGTTTCGTCCGTTATAGGCAAAGCTTAAATTGTTAATTTCAACTGCTGGTTTTGTTTTGTTCATTAGTCACACCACGTTCCTCTGTACCGTACGTTCCTAATAGAAATCAGCCTGAATCTCAGCTGGAATTTAAGAACGATTCCGATTTATATCTTATACGAGTATACAGGAGGGTCATTTGTTTGTAAACAAAGCCGTTTTAGCCTGCATCACTTCTTTCATCACGACTCTGGAGGTATAATGGAAACAAGAAACTCAAGCAGGGACGTGAATAGTGATGATGCAGCAGACCGCCATTATTGACCTTGGCTCAAACTCCATCCGCCTCGTTATTTTTGAAATCAGCAAAAACGGATGTTATCGGGAAATCCAGAATTTAAAAGTTGTTGCCCGCCTCAGCTCTCATATTGATGAAAGCGGGGCATTATCGAAACAAGGGATCATCATTATCGAAAAAACGCTTGAACGGTTCCGGACGGTCATGAAGCAGTACGACGTAAAAGAAGTACGGGGAGTCGCTACTGCTGCTGTAAGAAACGCTGCAAACCGCCGGGAAATCGAAAAGCTCCTGAAAAGCCAGAAGGGAATGAATTTTAAGGTTATATCTGACCGTGAAGAGGCATGGTACGGGTACCTTGCCGTTGTTAATTCAACAGATATTAAAAATGGAATTACGATCGATATCGGCGGCGGAAGTACTGAAATTACGGTTTTTAAAGACCGAGAAATGATACATTACCACAGCTTTCCTTTTGGTGCGCTGACGCTGAAGAAGAAATTCATGAATGAAGACCGCCCCTCTGCTGCAGAGATTAAAAAACTGGACCACTTCCTAAAGGACTCATTTGATTCACTATCATGGCTGAAAAAGGAAGGCCTTCCTGTTATCGGTATTGGAGGCAGCGCCCGTAATGTTGCTCTTGTTCATCAAAATGAGATCAATTATCCGCTGGCAGGACTTCATCAGTTTGAGATGAGCCCCACGGAAGTGGAGACGGTATTTATGAGGCTGAAAAAGCTGCCGCTGAAAAAGCGGCAGCAGGTTGATGGTCTCTCCAAGGACCGTGCAGATATTATTCTCCCTGCCATGTACGTCATTGCCTCCCTTCTTGACTATACAGGTGCAGACAGTTATATCGTAAGCAACAAAGGTCTTCGGGAGGGAGTCTTCTTTGAATCACTCTTAAAGGAAATGGAAACGACCCTTTTTCCAAGTGTTACAGAAGAAAGCTTTTTCCAGCTTGCTCAGGATTACAACCTTGATGCTGTCCATCACCGCCATATCGCTGTTCTCGCTGCTTCTCTTCTTCATGACTTGATGATGACAGGACGTGAAAAACTTCACGACGATGACCTTCACCTCCTGCAGCTTGCTGCACGGGTCTTTTATATCGGTGAAACCGTTCATCCGGAGGCCCGTTCACAGCATACATTTTACCTATTGACCAATCAGTCGATCGATGGTCTTTCCCATTCCCGCCGTCTGGCAATTGCTTTAATTGCATCATTTCGAAACCGGTCTCTTTTTCATCAGTATGCAGCACCATACAGGCAATGGGTATCACAAAAGGAGCTTACCCGTTATGAAAAGCTTGGATCCATTTTGAGACTTGCATATGGACTGGACCGGTCGAAAATGGGAGCTGTAAAAAGTGTTAAGGTTACACCCGGGGAACCAGGAAGATTGACTCTGAAAATGAAGACCGTCAAAGAAGGGTATTTTGAAGAATTTCACGCACAGAAATACAAAAAGCACGTAGAGCGTGCATTCGGAAGAAAAATCGACGTCTCAGTTAATCATCACTAAACGTTTACCTTTCGGTCATGAAATTAATATTGACTTCATATTCGTCTGCTACACTCGGGTTAAACTGATGCAGGACGGTGACGGGCAATGACGAAAAATGTACTCAACGAGGTGAGCGGACAAGTGGATTTAAACAACCCCGCTTTTTATAACAATAGAGAACTGAGCTGGCTCGGCTTCAACCAGCGAGTGCTGGAAGAAGCTGAAGATGAAGAAAATCCGCTGCTCGAACGGATGAAGTTTGCTGCTATTTTCAGCAGTAACCTTGATGAGTTTTTTATGGTCCGGGTAGCAGGACTTAAAGATCAGGTGAAAGCAGGCTTTAACAAACCTGAGAATAAAGCAGGACTGACGCCAAAACAACAGCTCCATAAAATCAGTGAACATAACCACAGGCTCATTTCCAGACAGGACCAGTTATTTACGAATACGCTTTTGCCAATGCTTAATGAAGAAAATATTCATTTCCTTTTAATGAAGGACCTGACGAGGGAACAGCAGACTTATATTGAGAAACGCTTTGATCAGTATATCCTCCCGGTACTGACTCCAATGGCAATCGACGCTTACCGCCCCTTCCCCATGCTTTTAAACAAAAGTCTTAATCTCGCTGTTGTGTTGACGGGAGATCGCGAGAAGCTCGCGATCGTTCAGGTTCCTGCTGTTCTTACCCGGTTTATTGCAGTGCCTCAATCAGAAAAAGAGAAAACGGAATTTGTTCTTCTGGAAGATGTGATCAGCTATTTTATCGGACGTTTGTTTACCGGCTATTCCGTTAAGTCCGTTTCACCTTTTCGGATTACAAGAAATGCTGATCTGACCATTCACGAGGAAGGGGCAAGAGATTTGCTCCGGGTAATCGAAAAGGAACTGAAAAAAAGGAAATGGGGTGCCGCTGTTCGTCTGGAGATGCAGCGCGGAAAAATGGACGAAAAAGTTCTCACATTTTTTACGAGTGTGCTTGAAATTCACAGCGGTGACGTGTATGAAACCGATAGTCCTCTCGATCTGACGTTTCTATTCTCCCTTTATAAATTTCTCGCACCGGACCATGAACACCTGGTAAATGAGACACTCATTCCAAAATCGCCTGCCGATCTTCTAGATGAAGAGGACATTTTCAGTGCCTCATTAAAACGGGACTTATTTTTTCATCATCCGTACGAGTCGTTTCAGCCTATTGTAGACTGGATCACAAAAGCAGCCAAAGATCCTTCCGTACTTGCCATTAAGCAGACACTTTACCGTGTGAGCGGAGATTCCCCGATTATTAACGCATTGGCTGCAGCAGCGGAAGAAGGCAAACAGGTCACCGTTCTTGTGGAGCTTAAAGCTCGTTTTGATGAAGAAAACAATATCCAGTGGGCGAAGAAACTTGAAAAGTCAGGTGTACACGTGATCTACGGAATTACCGGGCTTAAAACACACAGTAAAATCACACTAATCGTGAGGCATAACAAAGGAAATATAGAACGTTTTGTCCACCTTGGGACCGGCAATTATAATGATTCCACTGCCAAACTCTACACTGATATGGGGATCATCACCACGGACGAAGCATTTGCTGATGACGCCACGAACTTTTTTAATCATCTTAGCGGCTTCAGCAGAAAACCAAAGTGGAAAAAGATCTTTACTGCCCCCTTTGGAATCCGGGACGAATTTATCCGTCTGATTGACCGTGAAATTGAACTTCACAAACAGCACGGAAACGGTCGGATCATTGCAAAAATGAATTCATTGACCGATAAGCCGATTATCCTGAAACTCTATAAAGCAAGTCGTGCCGGTGTGAAAATTGATCTGATTGTCAGAGGGATCTGCTGTCTTAAACCTGGTGTAACGAATGTGAGTGAAAATATCTCGGTACGGTCTATCGTTGACCGATTTCTGGAACACAGCCGCATTTTCTATTTTCACCAGAATGGAGCTGAAGCAATCTTCCTCTCCTCTGCTGACTGGATGACAAGAAACATGGAGAAGAGAATCGAGATTCTCTTCCCAATAGAAAGCCCACGCTGTAAAAAACGAGTACTTCAAGTTCTGGACATTACCCTTGAGGATAACCGCAAAGCAAGAGTGCAGCTTCCCACAGGTGACTATATCCACAGAAGCTGCTCCGATTCCGAAACGCCGCTTCAGAGTCAGCTTGTCTTCCACGAACTGGCTTCCGAACTGGCTGATAGTGATGATGATTAGAACAACTACACTCCCGCTCAGTCACTGGTTAATACAGAACATCTGACAATGCTTTCTCTATCCAGGTACGAAAAAGGACCCGGCAACGTCATTAGTAATAACCGGCCGGGTCATTCTTTGTCAGTTTTTCATTTTTACCTGCTCACCGTCATCGCAGTGCGGTCGGCATTTTCCTGAATTTCAACTGCATACCAGCTTTTCGCATCGCCATTTTCCTCAATGTAATCCTCAAGACCGTAAATACCGCGGTGATACGCTGTCAGTACGTGATTCCAATCCCCATACTGCCCGTAGAGGAATTCAAGATAAACGACACTCAGCTGAATGGAATAGTACGGATCAAACAGCATTTCATCCTCATAAGGCATGTCTGCCATATCTGCGATCCACGGCCCTGTGTTTTTCATAAACTGGGCAAGCCCGTAAGCATGTCCATATTGCGTTTCAGGACCGACCGTTTCAGGATCAAACGTGTCGCCTGTTTCCACTCTGATCAGCTCATACACGAGAAAGGGATCGATGTTTTTCCGATCGGCTTCAAGTGCAAGAAACGTTCCCCACTCTTTTTCAAATTTACCATCACTGTCTTCATACATGTGTTCGCCGGCATCCGTTGCCCTCTGCCAGGCATCGTACCCGGCAAGGTCGTAGTCTTCAGGCAGATGATCAATATATTCTTCCATTGTCTCTATTTCTGCTTCCATCATTTGTTCCTGTTTTTGTTTTTCCTTCGCTTTCTCAATCTCAGCTACTTTATTCTTCATTTGATTGTTCTGAACCGCAAGCACTACTGACACAGTGGCCAGCACCAGAAGGGCTGTACCAAGGGTATAGAGTAAATAATGTTTTTTCATAATCTGTTCCCTCCTGTGAAAACAGTCCGCATATGCGGCACAGAAATATATACTACGGGATTCGTCCTCATTTTTCAACCTTATGGCACTGGTAAGTTTTTTCTAAAAAAACGTCTCTATCCTACCTGAAAATAAAAGAAATTAACTGCAGATAATAGCAGAACCAGAAAAGAAAGTATATACGCGCCTTATACCCTTACTACAAAATAACTACACATTTACTTTTCACAGCTCTGTTCCCTTCACTTAACGAAGCCCGCGGAAAGCGTCCGCCTGCAGCACAATAGAACAACAATCTATCCGAAAACAGCTAAAAAAGAAAACCACCACGCATTATGCGCAGCGGCTTTACTTTATTATATGGACTGTTCAGCAGACCGTGACCGGAAAAATCGGAACACAAGTCCCTGCTTTGGAGAAAAGAAAAAGGCGAGGGCAAACAGTGCTGTCGCAACGAGAACAATTGAAGCCCCAGAGGCCACATCATATACTACAGAGAAAAACATTCCTCCAACTGCCGAAATGACACCAAACAGTGCACTCAAACCGAGCATGACCGGAAAGCGGTCAGTGAGCAGATAAGCTGTGGCGCCAGGTGTAATGAGCATGGCTACTACGAGAACAATACCCACTGTCTGCAGCGATGCCACTGTGACAAGTGACAGCAGAAGCATCAGCATGTAATGAATAAATCTGACCGGCAGTCCCGTCGCTTTTGCCATGGTTTCATCAAATGTACTGAGAAGAAGAGGCCGATAGAAGATGAATACAGTAAGCAGAACGAAAATCCCGATTCCAACCGTTATCCAGAAGTCGATCCGACCGACAGCAAGCACGTTACCGAACAGAATGTGCCACAAATCCACACTCGAGCCCCGCATCGCAGTTATCATCACAATACCAAGGGCAAACATACCTGTAAACATGATTCCGATCGCCGAATCCTCTTTTATTCTGCTGTTCTGTGAAATGTAGCCGATTGCAAGGGCTGTTATGACGCCGGTAACAACCGCCCCAATAAAGAAGTTCATTCCAAGCATATAGGCGATCACTACGCCGGGCAGTACAGCATGGGAAATCGCATCCCCCATGAGAGCCATGCCTCTTAAAATAATGAAACACCCAATCACGCCGCAGATGACACCAACAGCAATGGCTGCCATAAGCGCATTCTGCAGATACGGATATCTTGCTACCTGATCGGCAAAACTGATAATTTGTTCGATCATTGACTGATCACCACCACGCCGTCCTTATCGTCAAGTACAGCAGCACTTCCCTGATAGGCTTTTTTTAGATATTCAGAAGTATAAACCTCTTTTACAGCTCCGGCACCAATCAGTTCCTGATTCAGAAGCACCAGGTGATCAAAATATTTTTCCACTTTGCTCAGATCATGATGGACAACAAAAATCGTTTTACCCTGATCGCGCAACTGGTGAAGAAGCCGTACGATAATCTCCTCTGATTTGATGTCAATACCGACAAAAGGTTCATCAAGGAAAAAAACATCCGCATCCTGGGTAAGGGCTCTGGCAATAAATACGCGCTGCTGCTGGCCGCCGGAAAGTTCCCCAATCTGCCGCTTTGCAAATTCGCTCATGCCGACTTTTTCCAGAGAAGCAGCCGCTTTTTCCCGATCCTTCCTGCCGCTTCTGAGTTTAAACCATGGAATATGCGCATAGCGCCCCATAAGGACAACATCTTCCACCCGTACGGGAAAGTCCCAGTCAATCACGTTTCTCTGGGGGACGTAGGATATCTGTTTCCGGCACGTTTTAATATTTTTACCGAACAGACTCACTTCCCCTTTCGATCGTTCAAGACCAAGAATCGCTTTAATCAAAGTTGATTTTCCTGCCCCGTTCGGTCCGATTACACCGATGAGCTGGCCTTTATCTACAGTAAAATTTATGTTTTTTAACGCAAGGTGGCCGTGATAATGCACCGACAGCTCACGAACATCAATGGTATCCTGTCGTGCCATTGAGAATCCCCCTTTATAAAATCTTTATTTCAGTACGCTGCAAATTATATCAAACGTAATATATGTTGATTGGGCGTGTCCCGTGCTGCTATTGAAGTAAAAAGTTGTATCAAAATTAAAAAGTTGCCCTTAGTAAACTTTTGGTCCTGTGTACAATTATAAGCCCTCGTTTAAGATTTATCAATCTTTAAGGTCAATGTCTTTAATGGATAAACTCATAGGTAAGAAACCTGCTCAGCAGAACGCCTCCTGCACCGCTCCCGGTTTTTTACTGCTATTAAATCGAATGCTGATCAAGAGCTTTCTGACAAAATAAAGGCCCTGCACATCTAAAAGAGTGCAGGGCTCCTGATCCTGGTTTTCTTTTTTTTATGATCTCATCTGTTCGTGTTTACTGTAAAGAGGCAGGGTAATTACAATTCTCGTACCTTTACCCAAGGCACTTTCCACTTTGAATGTACCTTTGTGCTCTTCAACTATTCGTTTACAAAGCGGAATGCCGATTCCTGTGCCTTTATCCTTCGTCGTGAAAAAGGGTTTTTCAATCTCTTCCAGTACCTCTGCAGGCATGCCGGGCCCGTAGTCTTCAAGTGTGATCACGTAAATGTTTTCCTCTACATGCGTCATCATCGTAAAGCGCTTGTCTCCGTCCCAGTTTTCGTATGCTTCGATCGAATTGCGGAGAACATTGAGCATTACCTGACGGATCATCTGATCATTTACGTAAAGATAGCGCCGGGAATCCTTTATGGCAAAGGTAAAGTCAATGTCATGAAGCAGGGATTCGGATCGGAAGATCATCAGCATTGATTCCATTAGTTCGGACGGACTGACTTTCTTTTTATCAATTTTCTTTCTTGACATACTCAGGAAGTCTTCAATGATCAGATTCATACGGTCAATTTCAGAGGAAATGGTTTCATAGTACTTGTTCAGGCTGTTTGACAGCTTCGACAACTGGATAAATCCCTTGATTACAGACAGAGGGTTACGCAGCTCATGAGCTACGCCCGCTGCGATCTGGGAAACACTCTCCATCTGCTGTTTATATGTAAGGAGCTGTTCGAACCGGTGCTCGACTGTTTCGTCCTTTATAAATACACACATTTGATCTGGTGTGACAAGACTGCCGTGAACGGTGAGGCGGATCTCCTCTTTTTCAAAAACAACAGTTGCATTTTTATTGTTTTCGTCAACGATATCCGAAAGCTTGGAAATGGTTTCATGGAACGGAAATCCTTCTACAAGTTCCCCGTCTGATTCGCCAAGAGGTTCTTCGATTGTTTTAAGAAGTTCACGGAAAAGCGGATTGGACGAACGGATTCGTTTGTCATGGTCAATGAGGAAATAGGGAATCGGAAGCTGTTTCAACGTCTGTACAATACCCTTTTCTTCTTCAAGTTCCTCTGCTTTTACCATAAGTCCTTCTGACAGGGCAATCCCGTTGCACGTAATATGCCTTATTTGACCCTGATAGACGACCTGAAAGGTTTCCAAACGGTCCGCCCTCCCCCTGGAGAGCTCATAAAGATACATCTGGAACCGATCTGCTTCTGACGGTTCAAACAGATGATAAAAGGTTTCCACATTTACTCTGCTCCGGTAGGCTGATGGGAGCGTTACGGATATAAGCGACTCATCACGGTCAAACACCAGAAGCCATTCAGAAGATAGATCCGCGATTGTTTCCATAATTTCTTCGTTATTTGCTAAAGTATGGCAGTCCATAACCGGCGTCCTCCCCAGATTTATGGTTCTCAGTGTCAAAGCCGTTCACTGTCTTTTCAATGAGTATACTATAAATTGGCAATGTTTTCTTCCATATTTTCAAAAAACTTTTATCGGCAAACTTTTGGCCCAGGCAAAAAGAACCTTTTCAGAAAATCTTTTGTCCGAGCTGCCAAAACAATAATTCAAAAACCTTGCAAACCGCTCACGGCTCTCATGCATACGATAAAAAAGCAGCATTAAAAGGAGGTACGGATGTGAACCCAATCGTAAAGCAGATGATCAATCAGAAAATCAATTCACTCGATGTAAAGGAACTGATCCGGCTGAGCAGGCAGTATCAAATTCCGATTACAGTAAAGCAGGCAAAGCAGATCATAACAGTCCTGAAAAAACATCCTATTGACGTAGGGAACCCGAATCATATTAAACGGCTTCAGAATGAATTAAAACAAATTGATCCGGCACTGTATAAAAAAGCAGAGCAGATTCTTGAACCATACAAGGACCATATCGACTGGCCCTAGATTTCAAAATGCCATAAAACGCTGTGCGGCATAAACGAAAGTATAGAAGACAAAAAAATCCCCCAAGACAGCATTTCTGCTGCCTTGAGGGGATTTTCTACTTAAACATTCATCAGTCTGTCTTTAAGATCTTCTTTAAAACGGCCGTTTTTAATCATATCGATTTCGTGTTTATAAGGGGCCTTCTTGTTTTTCTTATCTGTTCCCACATAGGGCGTTTCCAGAATTTTAGGAACCCGCTCAAGTGAATCATGATTGATAATCCTTGTCAGAGCATCGAAACCGATATGCCCAAAGCCGATATTTTCATGCCGGTCCTTGGCTGCGCCGCGTTCGTTTTTACTATCGTTTATATGAAGGACCTTCAGGCGCTCCAGGCCAACGATCCTGTCAAACTCCTCCAGAACGCCATCGAGATCATTTACAATGTCATAACCGGCGTCATGAACGTGACAGGTGTCAAAGCAGACACTCAGTTTTTCATTATGATTGACACCATCGATGATTTTGGCAAGTTCATCAAAGCTGCGCCCGCATTCAGAGCCTTTTCCTGCCATCGTCTCAAGTGCGATCTGAACGTCCTGCTCAGGATCAAGCACTTCGTTGAGACCTTCAATAATTTTCTCAATGCCTTTCTCCGCACCGGCACCTACGTGGGCGCCGGGGTGAAGGACAATTTGTCTTGATCCAATAGCTTCGGTCCGGTCAATCTCGCTCTTGAGAAAGTTTACACCAAGCTCAAAGGTTTCTTTTTTCTGGGAATTACCAATGTTTATAATGTATGGAGCATGAACAATGATATTGTCGATGCCGTTTTCCTTCATATGGGCTGTTCCCGCTTCAATATTGAGCTCGTCAATCGGCTTACGGCGGGTATTCTGCGGAGCACCGGTATAAATCATAAAGGTCGTGGCCCCGTAAGAAGCCGCCTCTTCACTTGATGCGAGCAGCATCTTTTTCCCGCTCATTGATACGTGTGATCCGAGTAGCATACGGATTCTCTCTCCCTTTTAGGCATATTTATTTTCTCTTGGCCCGGTTGTTTCTTTTCTGTTCAAGCCGGCGCTGCCGCTTCTGTTCCTGTTCCTTCTGCTGCTGGAATTTCTTTTTATAGCCCGGTTTTATTTTTTTCGGCTTGGCAGTTTTCATTGTTACCTGCTCAGGTTCTGGTTTCCCCTGGGTTTTGCGTCTGCGGAATTTCTGTTCCAGATCAACCCACTCACCTTTTTTCAGATCCTTATGAAGAAAGGTAATACCTTGGCTTTCCAGTTTTTCAACAGCAGCCTGATCACTGCGCCCGGCAATTGTAGCTGCAATTCCGTCCCAGCCGGCTCGCGCTGTACGGCCGACACGGTGGATATAATACTCAAGCTCCCTTGGAAGTCCTACGTTAATAATGTGACTGATCCCTTTTACGTCAATCCCTCTCGCCACAAGATCGGATGCAATAAGATACTGAACTTCTGCATCACGAAGCTTTTTCATTACCTTTTTCCGGTCACGGGGAGAAATGCCCCCGTGCAGTTTTTCCGCATTCAGCCCTTCCTCGGCGAAAGCGGCAAAGAGTGTGTCGGCTTCCTCCTTGGAATTAGCAAAAACAACGGCAAGAAACGGATTCAGCGCTTTGGCAATATCCACGGTAAGTCTGTTCACATCCCGGTCCCGGTCTGGAATGAGCCAGTGTTCAATTTTCTTCGGGGAGGTCTGATTAGGTTCCACTTTCACGTGTTTCGGATTCTGCATATACTTTCTAAGAAACGGCTGAAGCTTTTCTGGTATAGTCGCAGAAAAAACGAGCATCTGAAGCTGCTCCGGCATCCGTGCACCGATCTGGTCCACGTCTTCCAAAAAGCCCATGTCCAGCATCTGATCAGCCTCGTCTACGATGAAAACGGAGGACTGATGCACATCCAGCGCCTGCTCTTTGATCATGTCATGAATCCGGCCCGGTGTCCCCACTACAATATGTGGCGGATTTTTCAGCTTATCCACCATTCGGCTCCGGTCTGTGCCACCCGTAACCAATTTCGCGGTGACTTTTCCTTCAGAATGGGAAATCAGCTTTGAGAGTTCATCGAAAAGCTGTCCGGCAAGCTCTCTTGTAGGAGCTGTAATGACAGCCTGTACCTGTTTATTTTCAGGGTCAATACGATCTGTGACTGGGAGAAGAAAAGCCAGTGTTTTTCCTGTACCCGTCTGTGATTGTCCGATCACATCGGAGCCGTTCCGGATCGCCGGAATAAGGCGCTCCTGTATTTCCATAGGCAGGTTAATGCCCTGTTCTTTTAGAGCATTAATAAGAAATGGCTGAAGATTAAAGCGTTCAAAATTATGATTCATGATTGTGTTCCTTCTTTCTATGTTCTGATCACATGAACCGGATCCTAACCGGCTGTGATACATGAGATTTTCAGGTGCAGGTAACGTTTACCTGTTTTTTTACGGGTTCTAAACAGATGAAGACACACATACACTAATTATACATTTTAACATGGACAAGGGGCCGCGCGCCATATACACCTGAAAGCCCAGTCATTTCTTTCACCTGTGCATATAACTAACAGGAGAAAACATTGTATGTGAAAGGATGGTAGGTATGTTCGGTCCACGCCCTTTACCTCCGTCAAACCAGAATCCATTCTCTTCTTTTTCCGGCGGCTTTGGTCCCGCCAGAGGTTTTAATCCCGGCCACGGCATGCGGTCCCCTATGGGAGGCGGCTCCATGTTTGGAGGCGGCGGTGGCTCCATGGTCGGCGGCGGGTCTGGATTTCCGGCAGGCGGCAATGCCCCTATGTTTGGACAGGGAATGCAGCAGGCAGGAATGCGCTCCGGCGGCGGTCTGCTTTCCAGACTGTTCGGTGGGGGTTCCGGAGCAGGCGGCGCCCTTGGAAACCTTGGAGGCTCAGCAGGTGCGGCAGGAAGCGGGGGAGGTCCTCTTGCGTCATTGACGAATGCCTTCAGCAGCGGAGGCGGTGGCATTAATTCCATGCTCGGATTTGTCCAAAACGCCCAAAAAGCGGTGCAGGTGGCCCAGTCAGTCGGTCCGATGGTCCAGCAGTACGGTCCGCTCGTCCGTTCCCTTCCCCAGCTCATGTCGATCATGAAATCCAGCGACAATGACGACGATTCAGAAGACACTGCCGGGGACGAGGCAGAAGAAACCGAAAGCACTGAAGAAGATACTGTTGTTGAAGTTAACCGGCCAGCCGGCACAAATCGTTCTTCAAACCTGAAGAAGAAAGCAAAAAAAGCGGTCCGCCATACAAAAACAACGCCTGTTAACAAAGTAAAGAAAAACAAGGTAAAACCGTCAGCCGGTAATAACCTGCCTGGTCCCAAACTTTATGTATAATCGCTCCCTTTGATCCTTTCTGAAGCCTGAAAAATCAGCCTTTAACGCTAAAGACTGATTTTTCTTTCTTTGCATCTTTTTATTGACGAAACCGCCTCTCCATAGTAGAATTTTTATTTTACATTTTTTTGTGGTAAAATAGCGGTATAACTGTAATGGAGGAATGTATATGTTCAAAGTCGGTGATCACGTTGTCTACCCGTATCACGGTGCCGGAACGATTCAGGATATCGAGGAAAAAGATATTCTGGGTGAGAAGATAAATTACTTCATTGTTTTTTTTCCGCTCAATCATGTGACATTAATGCTTCCGGAAAACCGCGTTCAGGATTCCGGTCTCAGAAAAATTATAGAAACGACGAAAATCGAAGAGCTCGCTACAGCGCTTAAAACCGTTGAGGAGCCAGCCTCCAAAAAAGAAGCGGCACGTCCGTATTCAAAAGAAAATGAAACACTTCTTAAAACCGGCTGTATAATGGATGCTGCAAGCGTCATTGCAAACCTTACTTCCAAGGAAGGGGAGCGCACAAACGGTCTACATATGGAGGACCGTAAAAATATGGACCGGGCAAAACAGTTTATTGCCAGTGAACTGATGCTGGTAAATGATTATTCTGAAGAAGAAGCGTACGATTTTATAATGAAAAATTCCCAGGGAGCCTGACAGCTCTCCTCATAGACGTAAAGGATGTCCTTTTGAAAAGAGGGCATCTTTTCTTTTGGTGCCGGTTCCTAACGGTTTCGCTTTTTGCTTATGTGTTTTATAATGAAAGTTGGTACTTATACACACAGCACTTGTGTGAAGGAGGAGCTGACAATGGACGTTTTAAAAATTTCCCCGCGGGGTTATTGCTATGGCGTAGTCGATGCGATGGTTCTCGCACGCCAGGCGGCTGATAACCTGGATCTTCCGCGGCCAATCTACATCCTCGGAATGATTGTACACAATAAACATGTGACTGACGCTTTTGATGAAGAAGGCATCATTACACTTGATGGTCCTAACCGCCTTGAAATATTGAAGCAAGTCGATAAAGGAACAGTTATATTCACTGCTCACGGGGTTTCCCCTGAAGTCCGGAGACTCGCAAAGGAAAAAGGTCTTACGACAGTAGATGCAACCTGTCCTGACGTTACTCGTACACACGACTTAATTCTTGAGAAACGCGAAGAAGGCTACCACATCATTTACGTCGGCAAGAAGGGGCACCCGGAACCTGAAGGCGCGATTGGTGTGGCACCCGATATCGTCCACCTCGTTGAGTCGGAAGAAGACGTTGCTGCTCTTACTATCGATTCTGACAAAATTATTATTACAAATCAGACAACGATGAGTCAGTGGGACGTCTCAAACATTATTAACAAATCTCTTGAAAAATACCCTCATGCGGAAGTGCACAATGAGATCTGCATGGCTACCCAGGTAAGGCAGGAAGCGGTAGCCAAACAGGCTGGCGAAGCTGATCTTCTCCTTGTGGTAGGAGATCCGAAAAGTAATAACTCCAACCGTCTGGCCCAGGTTTCAAAAGAAATTGCCGGAACGCAGGCTTACCGGATTGCCAACGTAAACGAAATTGATCTGAATTGGCTCAAAGGAATCAGCAAAGTCGCCGTGACTGCCGGTGCAAGTACACCTACGCCAATCACTAAAGAAGTGATCAAGTTTGTAGAGCAATTTGACGAAGATGATCCGGAAACATGGAGTACGATCAGCCAGGTAAAGATGACACGGATTCTTCCAAAAGTGAAAAAGAAAAAACAGGAAAAAGCTGCTGAAACAAAGTCCAGCTAAAGGGAATGGCTCTTACCAATAATCCGGTAAGAGCCATTTTCCTGCTGGTATTAAACGAATGTGAACGGATCTGTATCTACCCGGGAGGCAACCGCAGTTGCTTCGTACTTTTTCTCCTCAAAGAAAGAAGAAAGAAAACCGGCGACCCCTTCTTTCATGATCTTTTCAACATTATGACCGGGATCGACCATCATCAAACCTTCAAGCATGGCATCGTGTGCGACATGATAATAAAGATCACCGGTAACAAATACATCAGCACCTTTAAACATGGCGGTTCCCACATATTTGTTGCCATCGCCGCCGAGAACAGCAACTTTACGTACAGTCCGGTTTAGATCACCGACTACCCGTGCTCCGTCCACGTCAAAGGCTTTTTTTACATGTGCAGCAAAAGAAGCGAGTGTCATTTCCTCTTCAAGATACCCGATCCTGCCAAGGCCCCGTTTTTCCCCTGGCACTGCCATATCATAAATATCATAAGCGACTTCCTCGTATGGATGCGCCTTAATCATTTCACGTATGACACGCTTTTCGATGGAAACCGGATAAATGGTCTCGACTCTCACTTCGTCAACCTTCTCCATTTTCCCCTGCTCACCGATGAACGGGTCAGTGCCTTCTCCCGGCTTGAACATGCCTGTCCCTTTGGAATTAAAGGAACAGTGACTGTAATCGCCAAGGGCCCCTGCTCCGGCTTTGCCAAGCGCTTCACGAACGTCGTCAGCCTGCTCTTCCGGCACAAAGACAGCGACTTTCCGCAGAGGATCCTCTGCTGTTTCCACGAGTACTTCTGTCGCCTGAAGACCGATCGCCTCAGCCATCATATCATTGACTCCCCCTGGTGCTACATCCAGGTTCGTATGCGCTGCGTATACTGCTATATCATTCTTAATAAGCTTTTCAACGGTTCTCCCGTAGACCTCATCTGTGCGAAGAGCTTTTATCGGCTTGAAAATGAGCGGATGGTGAGCGATAATCAGCTCTGCTCCTTCTTCAACTGCTTCGTCAACAACGTTTTCGTTCACATCCAGAGCGACGAGTACTTTGGAAACAGGTTTGTTGAGGGTGCCGATTTGAAGACCGACTTTATCACCCTCTACAGCGTAGTTTTTCGGAGAAAAGGTTTCAAAAGCCTGAATGATTGCCTGTCCGTTTGCCTGTTTCATGCTAACGCCTCCTCTAGCCAGCCGAGCTGCCGGTCAAGCTTTTTCTGCTTTTCCAAAAGGGCAGGTGTTTTTTCCCCTCTCGCCAGCTGGGCTTTGATGTTTGTCAGTTGTTCCTTTTCCTTCGTCCACTTCTTTTTAAACGCCTCGTTGTTTTTTTCGTCTAAAAGATATGGACCGAGCCACATTGCCATGTCACGATTTCTTCCTGCATAAGCAGCGTCCGGGTCGCCAGGCTCTGCTGTAAGAATCTCATACACATGTCCGTCCTCTTCCATAATCGTTTCAGCCGCCAATGACCAGCCGTTTTCGTAAAGCCAGACGCGAATATGGTCAGCAGCCACATTTGGCTGCAGAATCAGCTTCGTTACACCGCTGAGCAGGCTTTTACCCTCATCCAGGATCCTGGCTATCAGCGGCCCTCCCATCCCGGCAATAGTAATGGTGTCCACATTTTCATTTTCAAGAACAGCCAGCCCGTCCCCAAGTTTGGCACGTATTGTACCGTTATGACCGCGTGCACGGATATTTTTTTCTGCAGCTGCAAGAGGTCCGGCCGCCACTTCGCCGGCCACAGCAGTGACAGCCAAGCCCTGTTCAATTGCGTAACATGGAAGTTTGGCATGATCAGAACCGATATCCGCAAGCCTCGCTCCTTTAGGTATGAAAGAGGCTACCTGCTTAAGTCTTTCTGAAAGATCAGTTGTTTTCATCAGTTTCACCCTGAATCTGTTATGTATTGTAGTCTTCTTCTGCTTAGACTTGGTAATTACACTTTGCAGATAGAGAAAAAGAAGGAACGTCTGCCGCCCTTCTTTTCATCCGTATTATTCGTTTACACTCAGAATATATTCTGCAACAGCTTCCGATTCCTCGCCGCTGACAAGGCCTGAAGGCATGGAGCCCGGTCCTTCCTCAATCGCCGCTATGATGTCCTCTTCAGAGTAGCTGCCATCGTCAAGTGCAGGGCCCGAACCGCCTTCGAGGTCACCGCCGTGACAAGACAGACAGTTCTGCTCATAGAGGGCTTCTCCCCACTCAATCGGATCGTCAAATTCTTCTTCGCCCGCATCCTCTTCTTCTCCGTTCTCAGCTTCCTGGGCAATTTCTGCCTGCTGGAAGTTTCCAATAAAGGATAAAACAATCATTACGAGAATACCGAGGGCTGCCGTAACAGCAAACGGAAATAAAGGTTTCCCTTTCATGTGTATGTACCTCCTTCGTGTGTCAAAAAAATATGTTTGTTTTTTTGTAAGCCACACGGGCTCAACTATACAAGCTAATTTATATTTTACTCTAAATCCTCTTAAGAGAAAAGAGGGAAGGTAAATTAATGTCTGTTGCCGGAATATTCTGTTACAACTTCTTGAACTTTTACGGAGAAGATGGTTCTCTGAGTGCTTTCACCATCCCTGCTGGATCATCTGTAATGATCCCTGAAACATTCAGTCTGCGGCATTTAAGCGCTTCTCTTGCCCGGTTCACCCTGTAGGCACGAACCGGAATGCCTGCTCTTGCCCAGATCGGGTAAAAGGAGACTGCCTGAAAAGAGTGACGGATATGGATAGCATTGGCCTGTATAGCCCCTGCATACCGCGTTCCTCTGAAAAGCGGCGTCTTGGTCAGAAGTGCGCGCTCGATGCCAGCCTCAGAGCTGTGCCGGGCCATATAGGTCAGCAGCGGATGATAAAACGTGGATACTATCGTGCGGCCGGTCATCCTGTAATCTCTCAGCATCTGAAAGGTGCGCTCAAGGTGATCCTGAAAATCAACCGGCGGTTTCTTTACTTCGAGATGGAGCGTAAGACGTGGATGATCCTGAAGCCACCCCAGCACTTCCTCAAGTCCGGGGATTTTTTCGCCCAGAAAAGAAGAATGAAACCAGCTTCCTGCATCAAACTCTCTTAGTTCTCTGTATGTAAACGACCTGAGCCAGCCCCTTCCGTTTGTAGTACGGTCAATCTTTTCGTCATGAAAGACAACAGGAACGCCTTCCTTTGTCCACTGAACATCCAGTTCAATGCCGTCTGCCCCGGAAGAAGCTGCAGACATAAAGGCAGCCATTGTATTTTCAGGAGTGTATCGTTTGTTGCCCCTGTGTGCAATAATGTCCATCAGTGACCGGCTCCTTTTCTTAAAAATACCCGATTTCGTGTAAATCATTCCGTTTTTTAAGCTTACTACATCCATCAGATGGCGTACAGCAGGAAGGAATTTGCATTTGATGGAAATTCTGAGTAAACTTGAAGTGTGCTTGAAAAAGCTTTTTAATAGTTATCAAATCCATTGTTGATTCTATATCGAAGGAATGCATTCCTAAAAACCGATTTTAAGGTAAGACAGTATTAATTACCGACCCCGGCAGTTAAGGTTACCTGAACGACATAAAAACCTGACCGGACACAGGGTCACGATCAGGTTTAAAGTTGGTCTATTCAAGAAAATCCTTCAGGCGCTTACTGCGGCTAGGATGGCGCAGCTTACGGAGTGCCTTCGCTTCAATCTGACGAATCCGTTCACGGGTAACTCCAAACACCTTGCCGACTTCCTCAAGTGTCCGGGTTCGTCCGTCGTCCAGACCGAAACGGAGACGCAGAACGTTTTCCTCACGGTCTGTAAGAGTATCAAGAACATCTTCGAGCTGTTCTTTCAAAAGCTCATAGGCTGCAGCATCAGATGGCGCGAGTGCCTCCTGGTCCTCGATAAAATCACCAAGGTGGGAGTCGTCTTCTTCACCAATTGGTGTTTCAAGAGAAACAGGCTCCTGAGCGATTTTCAGAATTTCACGCACCTTCTCCGGTGTCAGATCCATCTCCTTGGACACTTCCTCTGGTGTTGGTTCCCGCCCGAGATCCTGCAGAAGCTGACGCTGAACGCGAATCAGTTTGTTGATCGTTTCAACCATATGGACAGGAATCCGGATTGTACGGGCCTGGTCGGCGATCGCGCGCGTAATAGCCTGGCGAATCCACCACGTGGCGTACGTACTGAATTTGTAGCCTTTGTTGTAGTCGAATTTTTCAACAGCTTTAATCAGACCCATATTTCCTTCCTGGATCAGATCCAGGAAAAGCATGCCTCGCCCTACATAGCGTTTTGCAATACTGACAACGAGACGGAGGTTCGCTTCTGCCAGACGGCGTTTAGCTTCTTCGTCCCCGTCTTCAATCCGCTTTGCAAGACTGACTTCTTCCTGCGCAGACAGAAGCGGTACACGGCCGATTTCCTTTAGATACATTCTGACAGGGTCATTGATTTTAATACCCGGAGGTACGCTCAGGTCGTTAAGATCAAATTCATCCTCTTTTTCAACCTGCTGCATGCTGGGAACACTCACATTCCCGTCATTATCATTCATAATCTCGACACCCTGCTCGCCGAGGTACTCGAAAAATTCGTCCATCTGTTCGGAGTCCTGATCAAACGCCGCCAAGCGTTCTGTAATCTCGGCATAAGTAAGCACACCGCGCTTTTTACCGAGCTCCACTAATTGTTCCTTCACCTGATCGATGGTTAGATCGCCTTCCGCCATAGGGCGAATAGGTTTCTCAGCCATACGACCCCTCCTTCCATTGGTTCACGACAACATTCTGCTGGATCAAGTCATACTATCTTTCAGCAGTTGTTCCATTTTTATTATTTCCATGCTGATTCTCGCTGCTTCGGTATAATCCCTGGCATCTTCAGCAGCACGCTGCTCCTGCTTTTTCTTTTCTATTTCGAGCCTTTTAGGATAATTGAGAACTCTTTTTGCATAATCGTTCAGTTCCTGCTCAGACAGATCAGTACTGATCGTCATCATCGCAAGTTCACTGACAATTTTCCGGAGCTTCTCATCTTCCAGCTTCTCCATAAAACGGCTGACTGACGGTTCATTTCCTTCCCCGTAGTAGCTGAAGAGATGAGCAGCAATCGCCTGGTATTCATCTATATTAAAAGCAGCGCCCAGTTTATCCTCAACACGCACTGCCGCTTCTGCATCCCTGAGCATATGAGCCAGCAGATGCCTCTCTGCATTTGCGTGAGCCGGCAGAAGCCGCTTTCCCGCCTGGGCGGCAAAAGGCTTCCTTTCCTGTACGACCGGTCCGGACGTGCGCTTTTCCTTTTGTTTCCGAGCTTTAAAATTTTGAATGAGTTCCTGCTTCAGTGCATCCAGAGACAGGTTAAATTCGTCGGCAAGCTGGCGTATATAATGGTCCCGTTCAACCGCCCTCGGAAGTTTGCTGATCTCCTGCAGTACTTTTTCCACGTATTCAATGCGGTTTCCTTCATCCTGAAGATTTATTCCTTTCCTGAAAAAACGGAATTTAAACCCCATGTAGGTGAGTGAACTGTCAATAACTTCGTTTCGAAACCGTTCAGCGCCCTTTTGCCGGATAAAATCATCAGGATCGAGCCCTTCTTCCATCTTCGCCACTCGGACAGTCATTCCTGCTTTTTCGAGCAATTCCGCGTTTTTGTACGCAGCATTCTGCCCGGCATCGTCTGCATCATAACAGAGAAGGACTTTATCGGCGTTCCGCTTGATCATCTTTACCTGTCTGTCGGTCAGTGCCGTCCCCATAGCCGCAATACCATTATCTATACCCGCTCGCCAGGAAGAAATAACATCCGCATTTCCTTCAAAAAGAACAGCTTCGTTCTTTTTTCTGATGGACGGTCTGGCCAGATGAAAGCCATAGAGAATACGGCTTTTATTAAAGAGACTGGACTCAGGGCTGTTCATGTATTTCGGATTTCCTTCACCGAGGATCCGGCCGGTAAATCCAATCGCTTTTCCATCTCTGTTCCATACCGGAAACATGACTCGGTTACGGAATCTGTCGAATGGTTTTTTGTCGAACTCCCGCCGCGCCAGCAGCCCGGCTTCCATCATTTCATCCATATCATAATTTCTTCTCATAAGGAACGATGTGAGAAAGTCCCATGAATCGGGTGCAAACCCGAGTTGAAACCGTTCGATCATATTCTGGTCAAAACCGCGATTTTCTAAGTATTCTCTGGCTTCTTTTCCCTCTTCGGTATTCAGAAGAACGTGCTGGTAAAGCTTCACGGTCAGTTCGTGGGCGCCCATCCAGTACTTTTCCCGCTTCTTTTCTTTTGAATCGGATTGATTTCCGTCCGCCAGTTCAGGGAGGCTAATGCCTGCCCGTTCTCCAAGGCGCTGCACGGATTCAATGAAACTGATTCCTTCAGATTCCATTATGAAAGAGAAAACATTGCCGCCGGCCCCGCACCCAAAGCAGTGGTAAAGCTGCTTATCGGGGCTTACAGAGAAGGAAGGTGTTTTTTCGCCATGAAACGGGCACAACCCTGTCATGTTCCGCCCCTGTTTCTTAAGCTGGATATAGTCTCCGATGACGTCAACAATATCACTTGCTTTTCTGATCTCTTCAATTTTTTCGTCCGGAATACGTGTCCCCATGTCCTTCACCATCCCCTGCTGATTCTTTTGACCTTTAAGGGCTGGCTATATTACATTCGCCTTTGTCGTCACGTTTCCTGCCTGTTAGACAAAATTTTTTCTAGCTGGGTGTAAAAATAAGCCCGGTCCTCTCCGGTCATCTTTTTGGGGCCTTTTGTTTTTTTTCCTGCTCTTCTGAGCTTGCCCTGATCATGACGGATGGAGAGAAGCGTATTAATGTACAAATCAGTTACAACTTTTCCTCTCGGTGTAATCACTGTGATACCTTTTGCAAGAAGAAGACCGGCAAGTCCGTGATCCTGGGTAATGACCACATCACCTTTTACAGCCCGCTTCACAATTGCCATGTCAGCTGCTTCTGCTTCCTGGTCTACTGTGATTTTCTGAACATATCCCGGGAAAGCTTTGGACGTCTCATGAGCATAGGAACTCACATAAACAACCGGCAGGTTATACTTTCCGCATAAACCAATCGCCTCATCTTTTACCGGACAGGCGTCTCCGTCAATGAGAACCGTCATTACATTCGTCATAACTGTTATTTCTACATCCCCCGTCCGAATCCTTCTTTTAGGCACTTATTCCGTTACACACTTACTATCTTTACCAAAATTTCAAGAATAAATCTTGACATACTAAATTTATTTGTTCTTTGGATCAATATTCCTTGTTCATATTGAAAAAATAAATCACAATTTTTCATTATATAGTAAAGAAGCGGTTTTCGCTACGCTTTTGCCTGATATTTTTAAAATAACTTTACATATAAAATAAAACGGTGTACACGGTTTAAGCAGAAGGGCAGCCCTTCGCTTTCCACTCTGGTGCTCGATATCTCGTTTACAAAGAAAAAGCCCCGGAGGAAACAAGGTCCTCAGGAGCACCGGCTGCCTACCGGTTGTTTTTACGGTACACGCTGTAAATAAGGTTTGCCGTTTCTTCTACCGCTTTATTGGACACATCGATCACGTGGCATCCGATCCGATCCATCAGTTCATTAGAGAACACGAGTTCCTCTTCAATTCTTTTGACGGTGGCATAATTGGCTTCTTCTTTCAGCCCGAGACTTTTAAGACGCTCCGAACGGATGCTAGTCAGCTTTTCCGGGCTTATTTTTAACCCAATAACTTTCCTGGGGTCAAGCTGGAACAGTTCCTCCGGCGGTTCCACCTCAGGGACGAGGGGAATGTTGGCCACTTTCAGGCGTTTATGCGCCAGGTACTGGGAAAGCGGGGTTTTCGAGGTGCGGGATACACCAATCAAAACAATATCCGCCCGCTTTATCCCTCTGGGATCTCTTCCATCGTCATATTTAACGGCAAACTCGATCGCTTCCACTTTTCGGAAGTAATCCTCATCCAGAGTGTGCACCAGTCCAGGCTGAAGTCTTGGTTCATGTCCAGTCTTTTTTTCCAGCAGGTTCATCATCGGTGTAATGATATCGTGAACCGGTACGTTTGCGCGTTTTGCCTTATTCAGCAGGTAATCACGGAGTTCAGGCACAACAAGGGTACATGCAATCAGGCCGTCATTTTCCTTCGCCTGGGCAATGACCTCATCAATCGTGCCTTCATCTTCCACATAGGGAACGCGCCTGATGTCCACACCTGTATGACTGAACTGGCTTGCTGATGCTTTCACAACCAGTTCCGCAGTTTCCCCTACAGAATCGGACACCACATAAACAACGGTATGGTTATTTTTCATAGCTTTTCCGACCTCCTCTGTCCGCAGATAATCTGTCTTTCTCTCTGAAAACGCATTTTATTTATAATGAAGTATATGCGTTTTACACGATCCGGTTGTTTGCAATATCCACAAATGCTTTTGTGATGCTCGTTTTTGTAATACGGCCGGTTACTTCCATATCCGAATTACTGCTGCCGTCCTTTTTGTTTACAACAGGCAGACCATCGATCTGTTTTGTAATCAGAATCTGAGCCACGTCGGACAGCAGGTCATCTGCCGAACAGGTCGTAATGTTCGGCATTCTTGTCATGATAATGTTTACCGGCATCTGCTCCAGTTCCTGTTTTCCCATGCTTGCTCTAAGCAGATCTTTTCTCGAGAGAATCCCTACGAGACAGGAAGAGCCGTTTACAACAAACAAGGTACCCACATCTTCCAGGAACATCGTACAGATCGCATCGTACACCGATGCGGACTCATTTACAACGACCGGAATCGATTGGTATTCCTTTACCGTAAGCTTGCCGATTTTTTCTGTAAGCAGCTGCGCTCCCGTTTTCCCGGTATAAAAATAGCCTACTCGGGGGCGGGCATCCAGAAATCCGGCCATCGTCAGGATTGCCAGGTCAGGACGAAGTGTTGCGCGGGTCAGAGATAATTTTTCGGCAATCTGCTCCCCGGTAATCGGTCCTTTATCTTTTACAATTTCCAATATATGCTGCTGGCGCTTATTCAGCTCGATTGGTCTCACCGCCCTATCTTTAGACAGTTGATTTTATTCATTCCATCCTTATTGTACACCTGTGGGAGGGGCTTTTTTACATAAAAGCGGCCCTCCCTCGGTTTAATCCCAATTATTCAGAATGAAAAACAACGGCCTGAAAGTCCGCAAATGACAGGATCAGCTCTGAAGCTTTCTTCATCTGCGACAATCTGTTCTTTTTAACTGCTTCATTTTCAGACATGACCATGATGTTATCAAAGTAAGCATGTATGGCCGGCACAAGCTGTTTTAATGAGTTAAACTCTCCAGCCGGATCTCCTTTGCTGCGGGCTGATTCCACCTGGTCCCTGACTTCATTCGTCTTCTCAAAAAGAACACGTTCCTCTTCTTTTTCGAACAGGTCTGTGTCGGGCCCTTTATGATCCTGATCTGCCTTGGACGCAATGTTTGTCACCCGGCTGAAGGCTTCAACTACACCTTTAAAGTCCGGATTCTTATCTGCTTCCACTGTCAGGAACACCCCTTTTTCAATCAGCGTATCGACCCGTGCCAGGTCTGCACTTAGCACTGCTTCAATCATATCATAACGAACTCCGTGTTCCTGAAGAAGAGTCTTAACGCGGAGTTTTGCAAATGAAAGAAGGTCATCCCTGACGTCTTCCCTGTCCCGTTTTAAAATGCCCCACTGCTCCGCAGCAGCAAGCGCATCATCAAAAAGTTCAGGAAGTTTCACGTCCCATTTCTGGTCAAGAAGAACCGTTACGACACCAGCAGTCAGACGACGGAGCCCGTGTGGATCCTGTGAGCCTGTCGGGATCTGTCCAATACCGAAACTTGTAACGACCGTGTCAAGTTTATCAGCAATACTGATCACAGCAGACACTGCAGAAGTCGGAAGATCATCTTTTGCGTGACGGGGCAGGTAATGCTCACGGATTGCCGTTGCCACTTCCGCAGACTCTCCCGCATGACCGGCATAAACTTCACCCATCCGCCCTTCAAGTTCCGGGAACTCTCCCACCATATGCGTCACAAGGTCAAACTTACTGAGGCGGGCCGCCCGATCAATGGCCGATCTCTCTTCCTCAGACAAATCAAGCCGATTGGCAAGCACCAGTGCGAGGCTCTTAATCCGGCGAACCTTGTCTCCTATACTTCCAAGCTCTTCATGATATACGACATTCTCAAGCTTCTTCACAGCATCCTCTATGTTCAGTTTTAAATCTTCATTAAAAAAGAATTCAGAGTCAGCGAGACGGGCCCGAAGAACCTTCTCGTTCCCTTTCTGAACGTTTTCAAGGTGCCTGTGGTCTCCGTTTCTCACTGTCACAAAGTATGGCAGAAGGGAACCTGCTTCATCCTTTACCGGAAAGTAACGCTGATGCTCTTTCATTGAGGTAATCAGCACGTCGTCAGGTACACGCAGAAAGCTTTCATCAAACGTTCCATATAAAACCGTCGGGTACTCCACGAGGTTGTTTACTTCCTCAAGCAGTTCTTCATCAACCGGCACGTGCCATCCCTCGGAAGAGGAGAGTTGCGCGATCTGCTTTCTGATTGCTTCCTTACGTTCACCGGCATCAGCGAGAACATGCTCTTTCATCAGGCTCATGCGATAATCAGAGGCTGTAACAATGACCGTACGGTCGCCCAGAAAACGATGGCCGAAGGTTACATTGGAAGACTGGATGCCCGCTGCGTTAAGATTTACAATTTCATCACCAAACATGGCTGTCAGCCATTTTACAGGTCTCACATAACGAAGGGTGCTGCTTCCCCAGCGCATGTTTTTCGGAAATGTCAGACCGGTAATCAGAGTTTCAAGCTCCCCAAGCAGCTGAATAGCCGCTTTACCTGGAATAAACCGTGTTACGAAAACGTACTCTTCCCCTTTTACATCTTTAAAATAAAGATCATCTACTTGCGATTTCTGGCCTCTCGCGAAGCCCTGAGCTGCTTTGGACCAGTTCCCTTCCCCGTCCAGTGCAATTTTTTTAGAAGGACCTTTCGCTTCTTCGCTGCGGTCTTCCTGTTTTTCGGAAAGCTCGTGAACAAGAACCGCAAGACGTCTTGGTGTAGAGAATGCTTCCACGGAAGAATAACTCAGGCGGTTGTCATTGAGCCAGGACGCCATTTTGTCCTTGAGCTGATTCATTGCGTCCGTAATAAAACGGGCCGGCATTTCCTCTAGCCCGATTTCTAGTAAAAATGTCCGGTGATTACTCATCGTCAGTCTCCTCCTTTTCTTTCAAAAGCGGGAAGCCGAGCCGCTCGCGCTCCTCGTAGTAGGTTTTGGCACATTTGCGGGCCAGATTTCTGATTCTCCCGATATACCCTGTCCGTTCCGTTACAGACACGGCCCCCTGGGCATCGAGCATATTAAACGCATGTGAGCATTTCAGTACATAGTCATAGGCGGGAATGACAAGCCCTTCTTTAAGCGTTCGGATTCCTTCCTGCTCATAAGTTGAAAAGAGGGTGAACCACATTTTCGCATCGGCTGTTTCAAATGCATACTTACTCTGTTCATATTCATTCTGCAGAAACACGTCTCCATAAGTAATGCCGTTTACCCACTCCAGATCATACACCTTTTCGACATCCTGAATATAGGAGGCTAGCCGCTCAATACCATAGGTAATCTCTGCACTTACAGGACTTGCTTCAATTCCGCCAACCTGCTGGAAGTATGTAAACTGGGTGATTTCCATCCCGTCAAGCCAAACTTCCCAGCCAAGCCCCCATGCTGCAAGAGCCGGGTGCTCCCAGTTGTCTTCAACAAAACGGATGTCGTGTTCCTCAGGGTTAATGCCAAGTTCTTTGAGACTTTCAAGGTAAAGTTCCTGAATGTTATCCGGTGACGGTTTCATAATTACCTGGAACTGGTGATGCTGATAAAGGCGGTTCGGGTTTTCTCCATAGCGTCCGTCTGCAGGGCGCCGTGAAGGCTCAACATAAGCAACATTCCAAGGCTCAGGGCCGATACTTTTCAGGAATGTCATGGGGTTCATCGTCCCTGCCCCTTTTTCCACATCGTACGCCTGCATAACAAGGCAATTCTGTTTTGCCCAGAAATTCTGCAGCGTTAAAATCATATCCTGAACGTTCATCACGTTCCCTCCATTTCATTACAAATTGTCTGTGAACGGCTGGAATTACCTGTAAATCACCTCAGCTGGAAAGACATTCTCAAACATTAGTGAAGCACCTGCCTGCATGTGAAAAGGAAGTAGGGAAATAAAAAACTCCCGCCTCTATGTCCTGTTTACATCCAGACATAGGGACGAGAGTTACCCGCGGTTCCACCCTAATTGCTGCACGAAGCAGCCGGCTTTTATCATAAATGCTCCGGAACGCCTTCCCCGCGATCTGCATCCCCGGCTTCCACCGCCCCGGGTTCGCTCGTTTTTCGATCTGAAAAACAAATACAGATGGCCGCAGATACTCCTTTCCTTCCACGCACATTCACAGCTATCGAATTAATTCAAATATTACTCAATATCAGAGCCGGTGTCAAATACTGCCTTAAAATTTTTCCATCTGTTCGAGAAACCTTCTGGACTTCAGCCTAAGCCCCGAGTATTCATCATAATAAAGCTGCAGGATAGTTTTTAATTCTTTCTTGGTCCCATGCTTTACATTGATGTTTCCAAGCCGGCTGAGATCCAGATGATGAAAAAGCCGGAGCAGCTTCAATGTACCGGGAGTTGCAGCAATCCGGTACGGATCTACTTCAAAGCATTGTGCACAGAGAATACCTGCCTCTATAATGGAAAAGGCGAAGGTACCCTCCTGCCTGCCGCAGTTCACACAGGCGTCAAGCATCGGGGATATGCCGGCTGCCTGAAGCATTTTTGTTTCAAAGATGCGGGTCAGTACCTCTGCGTCTTCTTCTTCGTTCATCCTGTTCAGAAGCTGATACAAAAGTTCAAACAAATACGGATTACGCTGCCTGTCTTCTGTCAGCCTGTCGGTCATTTCCACCATGTAGGCACCATAGGCTGTCAGCATCAGGTCACTGCGCACAGCACGGAATGAATCCGTAATGTCCGCCTGATTCAGCGTTCCAATCCCCCTCGACTGCTGATAAATAAATGTCCCGTAAATAAAAAGCTGTGCACTTGAGGCGAAGCGGCTTTTGGGCCGTTTTGCTCCTCTTGCCATAAGTGCCAGCTTGCCGTGCTCACGCGTATAAAGAGTCACAATTTTGTTTGTCTCTCCGTAGTCGTTCGTCCGGATGACAATACCTTCTGCTTTTTGTAGCATCTCCTTCACCACACTAAACCGCCTGCTAAGGAGGCCGGATTGGTTCACCGGAGAAGAACGGTACCTGCCGGTTTAATACACCGGCGGCTGCACCTGCTGCCCTGCTTCATCCTCTTCGTCAGAGACCTCAGGAGCCGCATCTGCAGCTTCCATTTCCCTGTACAATAAATACGAATCAATATTGCCTGTGACTGAGAAAACCTTCCACGAAAATTCTTTCATAATGGTTCCACCCTTTCAAACAGACTTGAGCAGGCGGCCCTGGAAACTTTGCATTCACGGGTGCCTGAATGATTCTTTCTTACTTAATAGAATGACCATTTGTATCAGGTTTCATGAAAGGAAAAATTTCCAGATTTCGTTTTCCAGCATCAGGGGCAGAGAAATAGCCTGTACCGTTACTGCGGTGAAAAGGTCCTGCTTAATATTCGTCTTCTCTGTACCCAAAATCCTTTAAATACTTTGCTTTATTACGCCAGTCTTTTTCCACTTTAACAAACAGTTCCAGATACACGTTTGAACCAAGCAGTGCCTGAATATCTTCACGTGAGCGTTTTCCAATCTCCTTAAGCATGGCTCCGCTTTTGCCGATGATAATGCCTTTCTGCGATTTTCTCTCCACTATGACGACCGCTGATACATAAACGGTTTCACCATCTTCACGAAGTTTAATCTGTTCAATATCAACTGCTATGGAGTGCGGCACTTCATCCCTAGTCAGATGAAGAACCTTTTCACGAATCATCTCGCTGATCAGAAAACGTTCAGGATGATCCGTTACCTGGTCGGAAGGGTAATACTGGGGGCCTTCTTCAAGGTTGACAAAGATCTGCTCCTTCAGCGTTTCTACATTGTTTCCGTGAAGTGCCGAGACCGGAATCACTTCCTGAAAATCAAGCTTGCTTCTGTACTTGTCAATGAACGGCAGAAGCTCGTCCGGATGAACTTCATCAATTTTGTTAACGACAAGAAACACGGGGGTTCGCACTGTCTTCAGGCGCTCCATGATAAACTCATCACCACGTCCCATCCCCTCCTTCGCATCAACAAGAAAGAGGATCACATCCACTTCGTTAAATGTAGTGGTAACTGTTTTCATCATAAAATCCCCGAGTTTATGCTTGGGTTTATGAATGCCCGGAGTATCAATAAAGACAACCTGGCCCCGTTCTTCTGTATAGACGCCTTGTATTTTGTTTCTCGTCGTCTGGGCTTTATCACTCATAATGGCAATTTTCTGTCCGAGCATCTGGTTGAGCAGTGTGGATTTCCCTACATTCGGTCTGCCGATCAGGGAAACAAAACCGCTTTTAAATGGCGTATCAGTCATGCAGATCTGCTCCAGAGAAAGCGCCTGGCAGAATGTCTTTTACTGTCCATTCCGACACGTCCCCATGCAAATTTGTACAAATCACTTTAGTAGAAGGCCGGCACAGTTCGCTCATTACCTGACGGCATGCGCCGCAAGGTGATACCGGCCCCTCCGTATCTGCCACAATCGCAATTGCTGTAAATTGAGTGACGCCGTCTGAATAGGCGTTAAAAAGCGCCGTACGTTCAGCACAGTTGCACATGCTGTAAGCAGCATTTTCAATATTGCAACCGTGGAAAATCTGACCGTCCTCAGAGAGAAGTGCTGCGCCGACTTTAAATTTAGAGTAAGGAACGTACGCTTTCTCACGAGCCGCCTTTGCTTCAGCGATCAATGTTTTTATGTCTGTCATGTTTCTCATCCTTTCGTTGTTTGCCAACTTTCACTGTCAGATTCTTAAACAGTTTTTCTTTTTCCTTCTTCTGATGCTCTCCGAACTCGTCTTTAAGCTGTTCCGCCTTGTCGGGAGGAACGACTACGCCTCCTGAAATGATGAACTTCAGTCCTTCTTCCACGCTCATATGTAAAATAGTCACATCTTCAAGAGGAACAATGACAAGCCATCCCGAGGTGGGATTCGGAGTTGTGGGGAGAAATACGTTAATACAGTTCCGCTGCGTAATCCGCTGAACCTCTCCTTTCGTTTCTCCGGTGAGAAACCCCAGGGTAAATACGCCTTTACGCGGATATTCAACCATAACGACCTTCTGAAAGGATGACCTCTCCTGGGTAAACGCATTAATCACCTGATCGACAGAACCGTAAATATAGTTTGCCACAGGGATTCTTCTGAAAAACCGGTCCACATTTATAAACGCCTGCTCCTTGTTGCCCCGCTGTTTAATCGCCCCAATCCAGGCAACAAAAATAACCGTAAAAATAAACCCGAAACCAACCAGCCTTTCTGTAAACGGCGTATAAACCCCGAGAAAATAAATGGTTCCATTATCGACATTCACAACTCTCAAAACACGCAGAACATCTGTAATGAATGGACCCAGAAAATTATCGATAATGGAGAAGAGAAGCTGTAGTACATAAATCGTTGCAATAGCAGGAAGAAGAAACAGAAATCCCGTTACCAGATTACGTTGAAATCTCTTCCACATTTCCTGTTCTCCCCCTCCCCGAACATTTACTTTAACTCATGCTACTGGGCAAAAAAGCTGATAATCCTCGGGAGAAAAATCGTAATCCCGACTAAAACAGCAGTAATAGAGAAGACCATAACGGCCCCGGCGGCCACATCTTTAATAATTTTGGCTTCGAGTCTGTATTCGGAGGTCATCATGTCCACAGACCGTTCGAGAGCCGTATTAATCAACTCCAGCCCAAGGACGCCCCCAATCACGAGAATGAGAAGCGCCTGTTCGACTACGGTGACATTGATCAGCCAGCCGACTGTAATGACGAGTGCTCCGAGAATGGAATGAATTCTGAAATTCTGTTCATTAGCCCATGTATGACGAATTCCCTCTGAGGCATATCGGAAACTTTTTATCAGCCTGGGCCACGAAATAAACGGCGGCTTATTTTTTGAGGTCATGCTGTTTCAGTATCTCCTCCTGAAGAGCGAACATCTCCTGCTCCTCTTCAGCGGTCTGGTGAACGTAACCGATAAGGTGTAGAAAACCGTGGACCGCGAGAAAACCGAGTTCCCTTTCAAAGGAGTGACCGTATTCTTCAGCCTGTTCCCGGGCTTTATCAACCGAAATTACGATATCGCCCAGCAGATCAGGAATTTCGTCTTCACCATCATGATGATGAATCTCTTCCTCCCCGTCGTTTAAAGCGAACGATAGCACATCTGTCGCTTTATCGATTCCCCGGTACTCTCTGTTCAATTCCCGGATTTCTTCATTTCCGGTAAAGGTTACGGATAACTCTGCCGAGGGTTCAAGCTCTTTTACTTCGTAAGCCGTTACGAGAACATTCCGGACAAGGTCGAGATGGTGCTCGTCCAGTCCACCCGTTTCATCAATCAGTTCCATTTGGTCAGCCATGTATTTTCACCTTCTCTTTTACCACATTTTTTTCCGTAATTTCATCCGGGTATTCAATTCTTGAGTGGAAAGTTCCCTGGAGCGTCTCACAAATGGAGCGGGAAATCAGATTCAGCTCTTTCATCGTAAGATCGCACTCATCAAACTGCCCGTCCTCAAGACGGTCACTAATAATTTTCTTTACCAGAGTCTCGATTTTTTCAGGTGTCGGATGCTGCATGGACCGCACTGCTGCTTCAACAGAATCAGCAATACCTATGATGGCAGACTCCCGGGTCTGGGCTTTGGGGCCAGGGTACCTGAACTCACTTTCAGGAACATCGAGTTCCGAATTGTTTTTCGCTTTATAGTAGAAATACTTAAGCAGCGTCGTCCCGTGGTGCTGTTCTGCAATATCAATAATTTCCTTGGGCATCCGGTGTTCCCTCAGCAGAGCGGCCCCGTCATATGGATGGGCGATTATAATTGTTTTACTAAGCTGGGGAGAAATTTTATCATGCGGATTTTCAATCTTCATCTGATTCTCAATGAAAAAGTGCGGCCGCTTTGTTTTCCCCAGATCATGATAGTAGGAACCGACCCTGGCAAGAAGACCGTTAGCACCGACAGACTCGCACGCAGCTTCGGACAAATTCGCAACGATGACACTATGGTGGTACGTTCCCGGAGCCTCGAGCAGAATTTTTCTGAGAAGTGGATGATTAGGGCTGGATAGTTCAATCAGCTTCATCGTTGATAAAATTCCGAAACCAGCTTCAAAAAATGGAATCAGTCCAATTGTCAGAATCGCTGCCAGAACTCCTGCAGCAGCTGCAAAGCCTGCGCTCAGACCGGCTTCCACCAGCGAGAACTGTGTTCCTCTGAGCATCATGATGGCAAAAATAACAATGACGTTCAGAGTTGCCACAAATAGACCAGCCTGCAGGATCCGCACCATTCTGTGGGACTGACTAAGGAAGAACGTGCTGCCTACACAGCTGAAGAAGACGAATAAGCCATGAATATAGTTAACGACTCCTGCTGATTCATGATTAAAGATTACGCTGGCTGCAATCGCAAGCATCATACTGGTAAATAAAGCCACCCTTGGGTGAAGGAGAATCGTAATCAGCATCGCTGCTGCCGCTACCGGAGCGACCAGTGTGACCCCCGCCAGATTAATAAGATGAGCGTAGCTCACAAGCTTAAGAATAAATAGAGCAAGAGAAAATATAAGAACATACATGAGCAGGTGCGTGTTATTCGTCTGAAGAGATGTTTTGGCATCACTCAGAAAATATCCCAGCATGCTTGTCATAACCAGAACGATCAGAGCAAGACCAATATATGGAAATAAATTTGTGTGATCATCCAGAAGACCGGCCAGAGCAAGTTCGTTATATACCTCACTCGTTATGAGCTCACCCTCACCTGCTATCAGCTGCCCTTCTCTGATCATGACAGGTTCAACATTTTCCACTGCAAGCTGTCTCGCCTGTTCTGTTGCTTCCTGATCGTAAAGATAGTTCGCTGTAATGCTGAATCGGGCCAGCTCAAGTAAACTGCTGTAGAGGGCCTGATCCACACCGGATACGGAAACACGGTGAGCAGCGGTAGCCCTTGCCTCATCCACTTCATCCAGTCTGATATTGTTGTTATCCATCACTGTCACAATGACATTTTCAAGGATGGACTTTGCCTCCTGCCTCTGTTCCTCGCTGGCATTCAGAAGAGCGAGCAGCGTTTCATCATCGTCCAGTTCAGCATTCGCCCGGCTGGACATTAAAGCACGGAGCTGGCTAACCATCTGTTCTTCTGTGAGTGGTTCAGGAGGGGCAGTTCCGGCTGACTCCGAAGCATCCCCTTCTTGTGCTTCTTCATTTTCATCGCTGCTTTCCTCAGACTCCTCTTGCTCCTGTTCTGCCTCTTCGGCACGGGCTTCATAAGCTTCTACCTCGCGTTCAATGGCTTCTGCTTCTGAGGCCACACGTGCAGCGAGATCAAAGATTTCATTTGCCTGCTCGACCTGATTATCCGTATAACGGCTCTCAAGCGAGTAGACAGATTCCACTTCGGCGGCAGCGTCCTGACGTCTCTGTTCAGTTTCCTCACGGTCCTCAATTGTTACCGGGGACCGGATATCCTGGTCTGCAATCGTACCTGAACTTACATTAAGTGATTCAGGAATAACATTTGATACCATAGAGGCATAGAGAAGGATGCCGAGCAATACAAATAGACTGAGTCGGATATAACGATGTTCTTTGAGTTTCTTCCACCATTGCTGCTGATCGATAGGTGATGAACGTTTCCCCAATTGATTCACCTCATACTTCTCCAAACGACCCGCTCACCTGCAGGTTCATCTGTTTATTCCAGGCCGGCTTGATCTTTCTCTCCAAGGTCATAGGCATCAATAATCTTCTGAACGAGTGTATGCCGGACAACATCCGACGCTTCAAGATAATGAAAATCTATTCCGGAAACACCTGAGAGTATGCCGGTGGCCGCTTTAAGACCGGATTGTTTTCCTCTTGGGAGATCAATTTGAGTCAGATCCCCTGTAATGACCATTTTGGATCCGAACCCGAGGCGGGTGAGGAACATTTTTATTTGTTCTCTCGTCGTGTTCTGTGCTTCATCCAGAATGACAAAACTGTCGTCAAGGGTGCGGCCGCGCATGTAGGCAAGCGGCGCGATTTCAATCGTTCCTCTTTCCAGCATACGTTCGGTCTGTTCCATACCGAGGACGTCATGAAGACCATCGTAAAGAGGTCTCAGATAAGGATCTACCTTTTCCTTCAGGTCACCTGGAAGAAACCCGAGGTTTTCCCCTGCCTCCACCGCTGGACGTGTCAGGACTATTCGTTTCACATGTCCCTCTTTAAGAGCATGAACAGCCATGACAACTGCCAGGTACGTTTTTCCTGTGCCGGCAGGGCCGATGCCGAATACGATATCACGTTTACGGATCGACGATACATAATGACGCTGTCCAATCGTCTTGGCAAGGATCGGCTTCCCTTTTGCATTGACTGTAATCTTCTCATCAAAAAGATCCAGAAGCTGTTCAAGCTGTCCTTTTTCCGCCATTTGGGCTGCATAAACAACATCGCGCTCCTGCAGTGATGTTCCTTTTCTGATCAGCTGTAAAAGCGTATACAAGACATTTTGGACGAGCCCCACTGTGTCTTCATTTCCGACAACAGTGACCTGCTCGCCCCTCGTTAAAATCGTCACATTCAATTTTTCTTCCAAACGCGTCAAATGACGGTCGTTTGGACCAAAAAGGGCCTGGACTTCATTACCGTCCTGAACCTGTAAATCGATTGTCTGTCTGATCTCTGTCAATAGTCTCAATCTCCTTGAATGATCGGTTGTTTTCTCGCAATATCATCAATTACCCGATAGTGTATGGTTACTATAACTTTACCATTCACCTGTTCTTCGTGCAAAACTTTTTCTCCCGATATTTCGGCTTTACTGCTAAATTGTTCCAGCACTTCAACCCTTCCTTTTTCAAGTGCCTCCGTGACGGCTTCTTCTTTTGTGAAAGCACGTTCCGACGCATTCGTTTCACGGTTCGTTTCCTTCGTATAAGTAAACGGCAGTCTATAACCCATAATATTAAACTCGCGGACATGGGACTCATGTTTCTGACTTTTAAAATCGTGAGTGCCAAAACCCCAGAACGGTACTGTCCAATTGCCAATATTAAGTTTATGAGCTGTGTGAGTTTCGCCTGTTACAGCCTGAAACTTCTGCTCCAGCGGAACCGTTACCTGTGCCTTGTACCAGATTTCACCGAACACTTCGCCTTTTGCAGGAACCCGCTGCTGTTTACCCTCTTTTCCAATCAGACCTGCAACGAGCAGATCACCTTTTTCTACAACATCGTTCGCCTGTACAACAGCACTTCCATCTTCAACAAAGAGCCTTTTTATAACTGCTTTTCTGTCAGCTACCAAGTGTCCCGGTGCCTGAGCAGGTTCTTTTTCCGCCAGTTCTTTTTCTACAACCTGAAAATGGTAGGTTGTTCCGCGCACGGTCACCCCTATCCAGGTGGCAGCAGGAATTTGATCACTAATCTGCTGCTGGATGATTTCCGGTGGCGGAAGGCGGAACTGAAGCTGTCCAGTTTTAATGCCCAGTTCGTCCACTTTCTGCCTAATTTCATGCTCCACTGCAGGAGAGGCTCCCTCTATTTCCACATTCCATACCATATTCGCAAGCATAAACATTATGGCGATAAATACAGCAGCCCCGGTAACAAAGCCTGTACGAATAAGCATTTTCCTTATAACAAACGGGGCCCCATGCCGCTCAAGAAAACGAATTTTACACCCTGCTTCCCTGCATACCGGACGCAGACGCTTCACATCATCCAGAAGAACCGAGCAGATGTACGTTTTCTCCCCGGCCTGTCTGATATCCCAGATCATTATTTTTCTTTCACCGCATCGGTTAATAAACAATTCCGGATAGGTGCCTTCAACTTTCACCCGCACATATCCGGAGAACGTATTAATCCACATGTTTTTCATTTGGCTCATCCCCTGCCTGTCTCATTCTCAAATACATATTGGACACTGATGATTTTGCCTTCGAGCAGAATTTCCTCAGGAAGAATGGTTTTAATTACAAAACCACTCCCCCTGATCAGAAGCTGCCCGTCATCGAGACGCAGCCGCATTTCGTCTCTTGAAAACCGCAGCACGCCCCGATGATTCTCTATGTAAATGTGAAGGTGCCCGACCATAGTAATCCGCGGGAGGTTCATCATGACATCAGCGGGAAGTTCCATTCTTTCTGTCATCCACTGTTTGACCCATCTTCTCATCTTCTTCATGATGAACCCCCTTTCCCAACATATCTATGTCAGGAAAGGAACACGTATCACTCATTCAGGTAAAAAGGTGGAGGGGATAAAGCGGTATGCGCCGTAAAACACCTCCTGGAAATTAGCAATAAACATAAAAAAAGACAAAGGTCCTAAGACCCTTGTCTTCTTCCTGAATATCCGCCGCCGCGCCTTTGTCCCATACTCCGTCCTTTAGGAGGACCGAGAATTTCAGACCATACAACGCCTTTTACAGCATCTTCTCGGCTGACTCTGCTGAAATCCAGCTCGATGCGGCTTTTCTTTGATCTCTGTTCTTTCTGAAGGATCGGGGAATCGTGACCAAGCTTTTTAGCCCGTCTTTCCGCTTCCTTTTTCCGCGCCTTCATTTCGGAGTACTGTTCGCTCAAATCATCGTTCGATTCTGCCAGTTCCGCGCGTCCTCTGCTCTCTGCAGCATAAGTATCACGGGACGGCTGATTTTTTTCGTTTAGTGAGCGCGGTTCCCGGTACGTTCCCGATTCTGCACGGGGCTGCCGCTCTGTCGGAGAAGCATCCTGGCTATCCTGGAGGATGATATCCCTCCAGCTCACCTCATCTTCATTTCGGCCCTGCTGCCTGCTGTCAGGAGAGGGCTGACGGGGCCTCTGCGGACCGTCCCCTTGTTCCTTGTTAGCGGCACCAATACCACCGAAAATGCTCATCAGAACGAATATAATCGGCAGGAGAATGAACGGATTTTCAGCGATCATCCGGAATAATCCTTCCATCGTCAAGCGCCTCCTTTATGAAAGCGACACTGCTTAAAACCGGCCATTATCGGTCTGTCGGCTTTTTAGTCTGGTCTTCTTCTTCACCATCGTCGGTCGCTTTTCCGATTGAATCACGCATATCCGTATCTGCTTTAACGTTGTTAAAATTCATGTAGTCCATTACACCTAGGTTGCCTGAACGCAGGGCTTCAGACATGGCAAGCGGTACTTCTGCTTCTGCCTCTACAACCTTCGCGCGCATTTCTTCTACGCGGGCCTTCATTTCCTGTTCTTTCGCTACGGCCATTGCACGGCGTTCTTCCGCTTTTGCCTGGGCAATTTTCTTATCGGCTTCTGCCTGGTCAGTCTGTAGACCGGCACCGATGTTTTTGCCGATGTCAATGTCGGCGATATCGATTGAAAGAATCTCAAAAGCGGTTCCGGAGTCAAGACCCTTCTTAAGTACAGTCTGTGAAATCAAATCCGGATTTTCAAGCACTTTCTTATGGCTCTCGGAAGAACCGATTGTAGAAACAATCCCTTCACCTACACGGGCGATTACTGTGTCTTCACCGGCACCACCGACAAGACGGTCGATGTTGGCACGTACAGTAATACGGGCTTTCGCTTTAACTTCAATTCCGTCCATAGCCACACCGGCAATAAACGGAGTTTCAATAACCTTCGGGTTTACACTCATCTGAACGGCTTCAAGTACGTCACGACCGGCAAGGTCAATTGCGGCACAGCGCTCAAAGCTGAGTTCAATATTGGCTCGCTGGGCAGCGATCAGCGCATTTACAGCGCGGTCAACGTTACCACCGGCGAGGTAATGTCCTTCAAGTTTGTTCGTGTTCAGGTCAAGACCTGCTTTTACTGCTTTAATCAACGGTACCACAACGCGCTGGGGAACAACCCGGCGCAGACGCATACCGACAAGCTGCCAGATTCCGATTTTAACACCGGCTGCCCACGCTGAGATCCAGAGTGTAATCGGTACGAATGTAAAGAGTACCACAAAGAAAATAATAAGCAGTCCGAGCCCAATAAGAATCATTAACTGATCTGTTGGCATCTGTTTTCCTCCTCTAAATTAACATCAGATTTTCAGTTTTCCCGTCATCATGATCCGTCATCCGCCAGGTCATCATCCATCTCCCTGACGACGATTCTGGATCCTGATGTTGAGATTACCTTTACTTTCCTTCCTTGTTCAATATAGCCTCCTTCAGAAACCACGTCAAGTCGTTCATTATCAATCAGCGCGGTTCCGGAAGGTCTCAGAACCGTCAGTGCCTCACCGAGAGTTCCTACAAGATCTTTTCTCGTCTCACTGGACACATAGCCTTCTTCCGTATTTGTGGATTCGGAAAGTACAAACCGTTTCATCGGCCCTTTGAATCCAACATACTTGAACAGAAGAATCATGGCAGTGATGGCTACGACAGTCGCGATCATGATGGATGTGAGTACGGTCATCGTATCGGCCGAGCCGAGCACGAGACTGGCTATTATGGCTCCGATCCCCAGTGCACCGAATATTCCAAATCCGGGAACGAGAATCTCAATAACCAGGAGCACAACACCTGCTCCAAAAAGAATAAATGCTTCCCAGCCGGCAAAACCTGCAACCATGTGGCCAAAGAAGAATAAAAACAATGCGCCAAGACCCATAAAACCCGGAATACCGAATCCCGGCGAGTAAAGCTCCAGTACAAGACCCAGGCTTCCAATAGAAAGAAGAATTGGAATTATGATCGGATGTGTGACAAACCTTGCAATCTGCTCGGCAAAGCTGACTTCCATTTCCCGTTCAATTGCGTTCTCAAGACCGAGATATTCAAGCAGTTCCTCCCGATTTGATGCAATTGCCTCCGCATAATTTTCCTCAAATGCCTCTCTCGCATTGAATGTTAGAAGTTCGCCTTCACCTGCACGGTACTCCGGCAAATTTATACCCGGGTCTGCCATGGCAAGAGCGAACTGCGGGTCACGGTCATTTTTCTCTGCCGCATCCTGCATCCGTGCAAGCCACACCGACTGTGATTTCGTGTCTGCTGCATTACCGGAGCCGTCCACCACCGCTGCGGAGCCCATATCCGTCCCCGGCATCATGACGATGTTATCTGCCATCAGAGAGATATAAGCACCGGCACTGAGGGCCTCATTTACAACAAAAGCTGTAATTGGAATGTCCGTATTGTTCATAAGACTGGCAATTCTGCCTGCTGCATCAACGAAGCCACCCGGGGTGTCCACCTCCAGTACGATATGGTCCGCCCCTTCTTCGGCCGCCTGTTCAAACGACCGTTCCATGAATGCAAGAAGCCCCCGTTCAACAGCCTGTTCTACCGGAACGTAATAAACCAGCTTCCCTTCGCCTCCGCTTTCAGCCTGGGGCGGCAGGAGAAGCATAAAAATTGAAGTAAAAATAAAGAGGGTGTACAGTGACAATCGAAACGTCTTCATCATTCTTTAATCCCCCCTTCCTGAAGTCACGATCAAATGTAAAAAGCGCTGGTAACTGTGTATACGTATACTATTATAAGAAAGTTTCACATTTTTTAATAGAAATTTACCTGTATGTATGAATTTTTGTCGCACTCCGCTGCAGGAAGGAAGCAGAGGAAAAAAAGCACAAAAAAGAGGACGACCTTATAAAGGCATCCTCTTTGCTTGTTTTTTATGACAGGGATTGAAGCACCAGACGGTTAACTTGACCGCCATCGGCTTTTCCTTTAACTTTTGGCATGATGGCGCCCATCACTTTTCCCATTTCTGCTTTGGACGATGCGCCTGTTTCAGCAATCGTTTCATCAACAATTTTCTGAAGCTCTTCATCGGAAAGCTGTTCGGGAAGATAGGTATGCAGTACATCCATTTCTGCCTCAACTTTAGCTACCAGATCATCTCGATTGGCATTTTCGAACTCATGGAGGGATTCTTTACGCTGCTTCATTTCACGGTTCAGAACAGTAAGAACTTCTTCTTCTGTAAGGTCGGAGCCCTTATTGATCTGTTCGTTTTGTAAAGCGGATTTCACAGAACGAATGACAACGAGCCGCTGTTTCTCTCTGTTCTTCATCGCCTGTTTCATATCTTCATTCAGTTGCTTTTGAAGATCCAAGAAACATCCTCTCCTTAAAACTTGCGCTTACGAGCTGCTTCTGATTTTTTCTTACGCTTGATGCTCGGTTTTTCATAGTGTTTACGTTTACGAACCTCAGCCATGGTACCCTCTTTAGACATCGTTTTTTTGAAGCGACGAAGGGCAGCATCAATGGATTCGTTTTTACGTACTCGTGTTTCTGCCATTCTATTTCCCTCCCTCCAAACAACCAATCAAAGACATACCAATTTGCATGTCTTTTTTGATTATATATGACTCTGCTCTTATGGTCAACTTTTACATAAAAAAGATTTCCCTGTCATGCTTGTCTTTTTCGGCCATAAACATCTATACAGAGGTGTTGTCCATGAAAGAGCTTTTTTCGTTATTTGCCATATATGCTGCCCTGTTTCTGTTTGGCATGACGGTGATGCGCCAGGGACTGTTAAACTTGCAGGGGCGGCGCATGTCGGATTTTCTCGTAAAATTTATCGACAGGCCCTATAAAGGACTGCTTGCCGGTGCATTGGTTACAGGACTGCTGCAGAGCAGTTCTGCCGTCATGGTCATGACCGTCGGTCTTGTGGCAGCAAGGGTTATTTCGTTCCGCCATTCCATAGGAATTATGCTGGGAGCAAATATCGGCACGTGTCTGACACTCGAAATAGTTGCCATGAACACAACGTGGCTCATTGCGCCCCTTCTTATTTTCGGTGTACCGCTTCTTATGACAAGAAATCATGTTCTGTTTTGTATCGGGTGTTTTTCGTTTGGTCTGGGAAGTATTTTTGTTGCGATGCATGGTTTTGAGACACTTGCCTACCCACTGTCATCGCTCACTGCTGTTTATGAATGGCTGACGAGCACCGATGAAAAAAGCACACTTGCATTGCTCGCGGGAATCTTCCTCAGCGGTGTGATTCAATCAAGTTCAGCTGTATCGGCTATAACGATGTCGTTTATGAATGAACATATCTTCTCTCTTCCAACTGGGATCGCGATTATGCTCGGGGCAAATATTGGGACCTGTGTCACCGCTTGGCTTGCCAGTATCGGTGGGAGCGTGGAATCACGCCTCACAGCTTATGCCCATATATGGATTAACATTATCGGCGTCATAGTGTTCTTTCCGTTTTTGCATGTTTTTGCCGATGTGATCCAACTTACAGCGGATACTCCGGCAATCCAGCTTGCTCACGCGGCCACTGTTTTCAACATTCTTTCCTCGGCTGTGATCCTGCCCTTTACTGACCGGTTTGCCCGGTTCCTGATTAAGGTCCACCGTATAAAAGATCCGAGAATTTGAGGAAACAATATGAGGAGGCTGGGACAAAAGTATATTCACAGATGAAAATTAGAACAATCAGCAAGCGGTGCAGATTAATCGCTGCTGAAATATCCACCGCTTTCCGCGGGAAGCGGCTGAGCCTCCGTGTGCTTCGCACTACAGGGTCTCATCTGCGCTTTTCCTCCCGCAGGAGTCGGTGTATATTTCAGCCGCTAGACAGCTTTTCGTTTGGGTTTTCTTCTATACATTTTACTTTTGTCCCATCCTCCTTTTGCTTTCGGCAGTATATAACGTTTCACTGTTCAAAAATACACTCGCTTGCCGCGGGCAGGCTTTAGCCAACCGGGGAAGATTGCCCCGGTGGATCTTCCGCTCTTGCTTTTCCCGCAGGCGTCTCGTGATTATTGAACAATCAACATTCATGTGTACACAAAAAAACGGTGCCAACTATCGAAAAGCAATAATTGGTACCGTTTTTTACTAAGATAGAGACTGTTTTATTCCAGCCTCCTCTTCAATAATAGACTTTCGCTGCAGCCATAGGCTTCCAGTTTCATTCCAGACGAAAACAGCTATATTAATAGTCAGAATCAGACTGGCCGCCTGTGACAATGGCAATACCGGCACTGGCACCAATACGTGTGGCACCTGCTTCAATCATCGCAAGCGTCGTTTCTCTGTCACGCACCCCGCCTGATGCTTTAACACCAAGATCAGGGCCGACTGTTTTACGCATCAGCTCAATGTCGTCTACCGTCGCTCCACCTGAAGCAAAACCGGTGGAGGTTTTCACATAGTCAGCTCCTGCTTCTACAGAAAGTTCACAGGCTTTCACTTTTTCCTCTTCAGTAAGGAGGGCTGTTTCAATAATCACTTTAGTAAGTGCTTTTCCTGATGCTGCATCGACCACGGCTTTAATGTCGCGGAGAACAAGGTCAGTATTGCCGCTCTTAAGCGCTCCAACGTTAATAACCATATCCACTTCGCCGGCTCCTTTGGCAATGGCATCCTGAGTTTCAAATGATTTCGTTTCAGGTGTGGATGCTCCAAGAGGGAATCCAATAACGGTGCATACTTTCACATCCGGGGTATCTTTTAAGATTGCATACGCTGTTTCAATCCATCCCGGGTTCACACACACAGATGCAAAGGAATACTGTTTTGCCTCCTGTGCAAGAACTTCAATCTGTTCTTTCGTCGCTTCAGGTTTCAGTAATGTATGATCAATGTAAGAAGAAAGGTTCTGTTTGCTGCTCATTATTTCACGCTCGCTTTCTATATATTAGCCGGAGTTGTACGTACCTCTCTGGCAGCCTTCATTATAATATCATGTTTCTTATTGTTTGACGAGAGAAGCGGTTCATACATACTTTCAAATAAAAAGCGTAACCACGCGGTTTTACCTGAATCGCGTGTTCTCTTTACAAAGACTTAATTATTCTGATATTTAGACATCTGTTAAATTCCTGAGTGCTACAGATAAAAAAAACACCTCTGAAATCCTAAGATTCCAGAGGTGCAGACTATATGGTTTATTCGCCTGAGGCTACGGTCTGCCTCGCTTCTTCCTCAACGACACGCACAAAACGTCCTTCGTTATAAGGATAACCGGCTTTTGTGATTTTCACTTTCACAATTTCACCGATGAGGCTTTCGTCTCCTTCGAAATTAACTTTCATGTAGTTGTCGCTGTAACCTACCAGGAGATTGCCGTCGCTTCCCTTTTCTTCGGGGATCACTTCAAGAACCTCCTCTTCAAAACGTGACGCATACTGTTTAGCCAGCTGGTTGGACAGTTCGATCAGACGATGCACCCGGTCGTTTTTCACCTGGTCATCCACCTGGTCTTCCATCCGCGCTGCCGGTGTACCGGTACGTTTGGAATAAGGAAAAACGTGCAGTTCCGAAAACTGAAGATCACGGATAAAGTCATATGTTTCCTGGAACTCTTCATCCGTTTCGCCCGGGAATCCAACGATCACATCGGTTGTGACAGCCAGTCCCGGGAGAGCCTTATGAAGCCGGCCGACCCGTTCGGCAAAAAATTCATTTGTATATTTCCGGCGCATGCGCTTTAGTACCGTATCGGAACCGGACTGCAGCGGCACATGCAGGTGACGGACAATCTTTTCGGACTGGTCAATGACTTCAATCACACGGTCGGTAATCTGACTCGCTTCAATCGAAGAAATCCGAATCCGCTTGAGTCCTTCTACTTTTTCCAGTTCCAGCAGCAAATCTGCAAGACTGTAATCTTTCATGTCCTCTCCATACCCGCCTGTATGAATGCCTGTCAGGACAATTTCCTTGTAGCCCGCATCTACGAGCTGGCGGGCCTGAACGAGCACGTCCTCAGGCTTACGGGAACGGAGAAGCCCCCGTGCCCACGGGATGATACAGAACGTACAGAAGTTGTTGCACCCTTCCTGAATTTTAAGGCTTGCACGGGTGCGGTCAGTAAATGCAGGAACATCCAGTTCCTCATAAACGCGGGTTTTCATGATATTGCCCACGCCGTTAATCGGTTCCCGTTCTTCCCGGAACTGTTCAATGTATGGAATCATCTTGTGCCGGTCCTGAGTTCCAACAACGATGTCCACGCCGGGAATCGCCATGATCTCAGCAGGAGAGGTCTGAGCATAACAGCCTGTTACGCAGATGACGGCATCCGGGTTTTTTCGGATCGCACGGCGAATAACCTGACGACTTTTTTTATCACCAGTGTTTGTAACTGTGCACGTATTAATGACATACACATCTGACGTCTGATCAAACTCTGTTTTTTCATATCCGGCTTTTTTAAACAGCTGCCAGATTGCTTCGGTTTCGTAATGGTTAACTTTACAGCCTAATGTATGAAATGCAACGGAAGGCATGTGTGATCACCTCGATAATTCAAAATGGTAGGAGATTGCCGAAAGGGCATAAAGGGGCGCTGTTTCAGCCCGCAGAATACGGGGGCCGAGCGCACATGAGACAGCTCCTGCCCCTGTCAGGAGTTCTATTTCCCGATCAGAAAAACCGCCTTCAGGACCGGCGATGATGAGTACACGGTCACCGCAGGATGCCTGATTTAACGTTTCTGCCAGGCGGCTTTTCTCATCGTTCCTTGCTTCTTCTTCATAGGCCACGATCACCTGTTCAAAGCTGTCAAATGCAGAGATAAGCTCTGAAAACGAGGCTACGTTTCCTATCAAAGGAACAAGGCTGCGTTGGGACTGTTCGGCTGCTTCCTGGGCAATCTTCTCCCACCGCTCCTGTTTTTTACGGGCTTTTTTCTGATCCAGCTTCACGATCGACCGCTCTGCCTCAAATGGAAGGAAGGCACTTGCCCCTAACTCGGTGCCTTTTTGTATGACAAGTTCAAGCTTATCTGCTTTTGGAAGGCCGCAGGCAACGGTAACATGGACAGGCATTTCTGAAGACCGGTGCTCCTGTTCAACCACCGTTCCCTGTACTTGTTCAGGGGAAACCACGGTCAGCTGCACACGAAAACAGGCGCCGGAGCGGTTACAGCAAACCACTTCGTCACCTTCATTCATGCGCATCACGCGGGCGATGTGTTTCGCTTCGTCACCAGTCATTATAACATCGTCTGCGCTGATTTGCGTGTCATCCAGAAAATACCGCTGCATTCCCATCACCTTGTGTCCTTCCATTCCAGTCACTTGCTGAGACCGGCGTAATCATTCTGTCCCCCGGCTCGTGCAGCGCGGCTTATTGTCATTTTTATACTCATGGTCCAGAGCCTGCAGACCGACACCGATCTATGCCTTCGGTACCTTCGCCACAATCGCCAGCCAATCTTCCATTTCAATGACTTCGGCAATTGTAAATCCACTGGCTTTGAGTGCCTCTTTAACCATCTCCCGTTTTGCGCTGATAATGCCGGAAGTAATCAAAGTCCCGCCTGGATTCAGCTTGGCATATGCATCGTCTGTCATACGGACAATCACTTCGGCAAGAATATTCGCTACGATCAGGTCCGGCCTTTCCTCTACTCCTTCTAGCAGATTGTTCTGCTTAATGGAGACAACATCTTGTGCTTTGTTCAGTTTCACATTAATGTTTGCTGTCTGTACAGCAACATCATCCAGGTCCATGGCGAGCACGCTTTGTGCACCAAGCTTTGCTGCAGCAATACTCAGGACACCAGAGCCGGTTCCCACATCAAGAACCTGATCTCCTTTTTGAATATACTTTTCAAGAGCCTGGATACAGAGTACTGTTGTAGGATGGGTTCCGGTTCCAAAAGCCATGCCCGGGTCAAGTTCGATAATCAGCTCTTTATCCGACACCTTTTCATACTCTTCCCAGGTTGGTGTAATTGTGATCCTGTCGGAGACCTTCACCGGCTTGTAGTATTTTTTCCAGGCTGTTGCCCATTCTTCTTCGTTCACTTCACTGAGGGAAACGTTGTTATGCCCCACATCAATATCATGGGTAATCAGGTTGTTGATCGCTTCCTTAATTTCATCTACTGTCTCTCCAAGAAAGCTGTTAACCGGAAGATACGCCTTCAGAATGATGCCTTCCTCCGGGTAATCGTCCGGGGAAAGCTGATAGACTTCGCCGAATGTCGTATCCCACGCGCGGGTCAGATCACCAGGGTCCTCAATTACGACACCGCTGGCACCGGCTTCGTGCAGAATATTACTTACCGGTTCCACTGCTTCCTGTGTAGTATGAATACTAATTTCCGACCACTTCATCTCCATCAGCTCCCCAGCCTGTATTATTCACCGAAGCTTTTAAACGCCCGTTTTGCTTTTGCAAAAAAGTTGTCGTTCTGCTCATCCGGTGCTGAACCGGTTTCTTCGGCAAAATCACGTAAAATTTCTTTCTGCTTCTCTGACAGGTTTTTAGGCGTCACAACGCGCACGCGCACAAACTGGTCGCCCTGTCCTGCACCGCGGACGTTTGGAACACCTTTCGCCTTCAGACGGAACTCTGTGCCGGTCTGTGTTCCGGCAGGAATCTTAAGGCTGATCTTGCCTTTGAGTGTCGGTACTTCAATTTCATCACCGAGGGCAGCCTGCGCAAATGTCAGCGGCATGTCACAGTAGAGGTTATCGCCATCACGCTTAAAGAACTCGTGAGGTTTAACATTAAAGACGACAAACAGGTCACCCGCCGGTCCTCCGTTGGCACCTGGTTCACCTTGTCCGGCTACTCGAATCTGCTGGCCGGTATCCACACCTGCAGGTATCTTGATATGAATTGTCTTGCGCTTCTTCACTTTGCCCTGCCCGCCGCATGTGCGGCAGCGGTCTTTAATCATTTGACCGGTTCCCTGACAATGATTACATACACGCCGGTTCACAACGCGGCCAAACGGAGTGTTCTGCTCCACATTCAGCTGGCCGGCACCATGACAGTGCTTACACGTCTCCGGCTTTGTTCCCGGCTTCGCTCCGGAACCGTTACATGTGTCACACGTTTCTTCCCGGGGAATCTCAATATCCATTTCTTTACCGAATACTGCTTCCTTAAACTCAAGCGTCATCGTGTACTGGAGATCAGATCCCTGCCGCGGTGCGTTAGGATCACGGCGTCCCCCGCCGCCAAAGAACATGTCAAAAATATCGCCGAAGCCCCCGAAGTCACCCTGGCCTGCGCCGCCTCCGCCGAACTGGTTCGGGTCGGTATGTCCGAAACGGTCATAATGGGCCCGTTTCTGTGAGTCGCTGAGAGTATCATACGCTTCTTTGACTTCCTTAAATTTATCCTCAGCTCCCGCTTCTTTGTTCACGTCCGGATGATACTGGCGTGCGAGCTTCCGGTATGCTTTCTTAATATCGGCCTCAGAGGCATCCTGTCCGACTCCGAGAACGTCGTAAAAATCTTTTTTGCTCATTTGTGTATCCACTCCCGACTGCTAATCCATAACGAATATCTTATCACTGACTGACGGCTCCCGCAACATTGTATGCCACAGAAAAAGAGGGTATCCCCTCTTAGGTGCCCGGCTCTCTCCAACAGAAGTCGTATCCAGCATTATTACTTACTTATGCTGGATACAGTATCGGAGGTGCCTGGCACTTCAGATTCGGGACACCCTCTTCATATCAGCCCTGCATTACTGTTTTTTCTCGTCGTTGTTTACTTCTTCGTACTCTGCATCAACTACGTTATCGTCTTCAGCCTGCTGCTGGCCTGCTTCTCCGCCCTCGGCTTCCTGCTGGGCCTGAGCTGCCTGCGCAGCCTGCTCATACATTTTAGTTGAGAGCTGCTGAACAATTTCCTGCAGTTCATCTTTTGCTGTGCGGATTGCTTCGATGTCCTCGCCTTTGAGAGCTTCCTGGACTTTTTCCTTCGCTGCTTCCGCTTTGTCTTTGTCTTCCTGCTCGACACTTTCGCCAAGATCTTTAATCGTCTTATCTGTCGTAAATACAAGCTGGTCTGCTTCGTTGCGAAGGTCTACTTCCTCACGGCGCTTTTTGTCAGCTTCAGCGTTTTCTTCAGCTTCTTTAACCATACGCTCGATTTCACTTTCATCAAGACCGGAAGAAGACGTAATTGTGATGGACTGCTCTTTATTCGTTCCAAGGTCCTTGGCACGGACGTTAACAATTCCGTTGGCATCGATATCAAAGGATACTTCGATCTGCGGTACTCCGCGTGGTGCCGGTGGAATGTCAGTCAGCTGAAAACGGCCCAGTGTCTTGTTGTCTGCTGCCATTTCACGCTCACCCTGAAGAACATGGATATCCACGGAAGGCTGGTTGTCAGCTGCAGTGGAGAACGTCTGGGATTTGCTTGTTGGAATTGTCGTATTGCGGTCGATGAGCTTTGTGAATACGCCGCCCATTGTTTCAATTCCTAGTGACAGTGGTGTTACGTCAAGAAGAACAACATCCTTTACGTCACCAGTGAGTACCCCTGCCTGAACAGCGGCACCAAGAGCAACAACCTCATCCGGGTTCACACCTTTATGAGGGTCTTTACCTGTTACCTTCTTGATTGCTTCCTGAACAGCTGGAATACGCGTGGACCCACCTACAAGAACAATCTTGTCGATTTCACTTGCAGATAGTCCAGCATCGCTCATTGCCTGGCGTGTAGGGCCCATCGTACGCTCCACAAGATCCGAACTCATTTCTTCAAACTTCGCTCGTGTCAGGTTCAGCTCAAGGTGTTTCGGTCCTGAAGCGTCTGCTGTGATGAACGGAAGTGAAATCTGCGTCTGGGATACACCTGAAAGGTCCTTCTTCGCTTTTTCAGCAGCATCTTTCAGACGCTGAAGGGCCATTTTATCCTGGGAAAGATCGATTCCGTTGTCTTTTTTGAACTGAGCTACAAGGTGGTCAATGATCACCTGGTCAAAGTCGTCACCGCCGAGTTTGTTGTCACCGGACGTAGCACGTACTTCGAAGAAACCGTCGCCAAGTTCAAGGATGGATACGTCAAACGTTCCGCCCCCGAGGTCGTAGACAAGGATTGTCTGATCTTCTTCTTTTTCAAAGCCGTACGCAAGGGCTGCTGCAGTCGGCTCGTTAACGATACGCTCGACTTCAAGGCCTGCAATCTTTCCAGCGTCCTTCGTTGCCTGACGCTGGGAGTCGTTAAAATAGGCAGGAACAGTAATAACCGCTTTGGTTACTTTTTCACCAAGATATGCTTCTGCATCTTCTTTGAGCTTCTGAAGGATGATTGCAGAAATCTCCTGTGGAGAATACTCTTTGCCTTCCGCTTCAACTTTATAGTCAGTACCCATATGACGCTTAATGGATACAATTGTGTTCGGGTTCGTGATCATCTGGCGCTTCGCTACCTCACCTGTCTGACGCTCTCCGTCCTTAAAGGAAACAACTGATGGTGTTGTACGGCTGCCTTCCGCATTCGGAATAACCGTCGCTTCGCCACCCTCCATAACTGCAACACATGAGTTTGTTGTACCTAAGTCAATACCGATTACTTTACTCATTTAAAATTCCTCCTGTTCTTAGTGAAAATATGTAGTTGTTACGTGCTGACCTTGACCATTGCCGGCCGGATCACACGGTCGTTAAGCATGTAGCCTTTCTGCATTTCCTCGACTACGATGTTTGAATCGTAGTCGTCCGATTCCACCTGCATCACAGCCTGGTGGTAATGAGGGTCAAATGGTGCACCAACTGCCTCAATCGGCTTGATTCCCTCCGCATCGAGAGCTTCCTTAATCTGCCGGTAAACCATTTCCATTCCCTGAAGAAGACTCTTGCCGTCTTCTGAAGAAATGTCAACCATCATCGCCCTCTCAAAGTTATCCAGAGCGGGCAGAAGCTGTTCAGCAAGTTTCTGGGATCTGTATTTCGCATCCGCCTCTTTTTCCTTTCGGGTTCTGCGTCGGAAGTTATCATAATCTGCCTGATTACGAAGCAGACGGGTGTTAAGATCTTCAATCTTCTCCTCGAGCTCTTTTACCTTACTGTCGTCCTCATTTACAAGTTCGATTTCAGGTTCCTCATTGTTTTCATCCTGTTCCTCTGAATCGGTCTGATCGGATGCTTCATGTTCTTCAGCATCAGCGTTAACCCGCTCGAGTTCTTCCTCTTCAATGGTGTGTGCTTTTTTATCCTGCTGTTCCATTGTGTTCACCTCCTCAAATCATTCAGACAATCCTCTATTCATGGAACAGCCTCTCTTATCAGCTGTAGGCTGACAAAAGAGACCCGGTAACTACCCAATATGTGAGAATAATACCGTTACATACATTTGTCAATATTTCCGTTAATCGGATTTTTGATACCGCTGCTTCAGCAGGTTCGTTAAATCCTTGGAAAAGAAGTCAAGCAGACCGACAACGCGCTGGTACTCCATGCGGGTTGGACCGAGAATACCGACTGTGCCAAGATGTGTTCCGTCCACGGAATACGTAGCCGTAATCACAGAACAGTCATCGAACGGGGCAAACTGATTTTCTTCCCCGATCCGGATCCTCACGCCCTGCTCTTCCGTGCGGAAAAGCTTTGATACAAGAGCATCTTCCTCAAGCGTATTAAAAAGCTCTCTTACTCTGTTCACATCGTGAAATTCCGGCTGGGACAGAATGTTTGTTTTCCCGGCGTAATAAACCTTTTCATTATGTGAATCCTTGAACGCACTATTGAGCAGTTCAATCGCCTGTTCATGATGATCCACGTATTTAGCAAGCACATTCCTGATTTCAGTCGTTAGTTTATGACGAAGGTGAATGAGCGGTACACCTCTTAAACGTTCGTTTAAGATGTTAACGATCTTCTCAATCTCTCCTATATCCAAACCTTCGGGAATTGAAACCGCCTGATTTTCAACGTGTCCTGTATCCGTTACGATAATCGCCACAGCATTGGCCTTGGAAATCGGGACCAGCTGGATCTGGTGAAGCTTGGATTCAAACACTTCTGGCCCCAGCACAATCGACGTATAGCTCGTTAGGCTGGAAAGAATTTTGGCGCTCTGCTGAATTACTTTTTCAAACTCGAGAAAACGCTGTTCGTACATCAATCTGATGTCCGTCACTTCATTCTTACTGAGAGAAGTCGGGGACAGCATATGGTCGACAAAATACCTGTATCCTTTCTGGGATGGAATTCTGCCGGCTGAACTGTGCGGCTTTTCGAGGAAACCAAGTTCTTCGAGGTCCGCCATTTCATTCCGTATTGTAGCCGGGCTGAAGTTCATGTCGTCCCTTTTGGAAACACTCCGTGAACCGACCGGTTCTGCATGACAAACGTAATCATCAATGATTGCTTTAAGTATGAGAAGCTGCCGTTCTGTGAGCATGAACATCCCTCCCTGTTAGCACTCCCGGTTAACGAGTGCTAAATCTATAATATAAAGTACCAATTTCATTTCCGGTTGTCAAGATAAAAGGATACTGTTCCGAATCGCTGTTAAACCCTCCGGACACCGCCTTTTATCAGCCATCAAGAAGAAACTTTTCAAAGACTTCGTTACCCAGAAAGCGGCCCCGTTCGGTCAGGAGAAGGCGGCCGTCTGACTGCTTAAGAAGCCCCTGATCAGTAAGGCTGTGAATCGCAGGTCCAAATACTTCAGAGACCGATCTTCCATACCGCTCCTGAAAACGGGCAGCAGACACACCGTTTGTTTTGCGCAGCCCCATAAACAGTTCTTCTTCCATTTGTTCCTTCACAGTGACCTCGTGTTCTTCTCTGTATGGAAAAGACCCAGCTGCTATAGCTTTCATATATTTAGGCAGAGGTCCGTGATTCTGCCTGCGCACGCCTCTCACATAACTGTGGGCACCTGCTCCAATTCCGTAATAGCCTTCATTGTCCCAATAGGTCAGATTATGAATACTTTCTCTTCCCGGCTTGGCAAAGTTGCTGATTTCATACATCTGAAAATCCGCCTTTTTCAGTTCAGTCATCAGCAGGTCATACATGTCCGCTTCAGTCTCCTCCTGGGGCAAAGAGAGCTTCCCTTTTTGTGCGAGCTGGTAAAATACGGTCTTCGCTTCAACTTTCAGGGAGTAAGCACTTACGTGTTCAATGTCCAGTTTCACAGCCTTCTGGATCGTATCCCGAAACTGCTCCACCGTCTGACCGGGAAGTCCGAACATAAGATCGATTGAAATATTGTCAAATCCGGCATCGCGGCATTTCCTGATCGTATCCGTGACATCTTCCGGTTTATGGTCTCTGCCGATCTTCTCAAGAAGACCTGCATCAAATGTCTGAACGCCGATACTTAAACGATTAACTCCCGCCCGCTTCATCATCTCAAGTTTATCCGGCTCCGCACTTCCAGGGTTTACCTCAACCGTAAATTCTATGTTATCCGGCTGGTCAATACCAAAATGACGCCGCGCGGCCTCGAGCAGTCTCTTTAGCTGCCCAGTGGATATTGAAGTCGGAGTTCCGCCCCCGACATAAATGCTTTTGATTTCATTGACAGGAAATCGCGCCACTGTTCGTTTCATTTCTGTTTCACAGTCATCGAGGTAGTCATCGACCGGCTGATTTTTTAAAAAGAACTTATTAAAATCGCAGTAGTGGCAGATCTGCTCGCAAAAAGGAACATGCACATATACAGCTTTCGGATCCATCTTGTCACCGCCTTACGCTCCATAATTAATTTCCTCAATACATCAATCTAACCGAACACAGCCTTTCTCAAAGCCCGTGCCGCGGATTTTAAAAAGAAAAGTGTTCCGTAAAGTCAGGCTTTACGAAACACTCGTCTGGATTTATTTTTTGTCTGAATCATCCATGCTGAGTACACTCATAAAGGCTTCCTGAGGCACTTCCACGCTTCCAACGCTCTTCATGCGGCGCTTACCCTCTTTCTGCTTTTCAAGCAGCTTACGCTTACGGGAAATATCTCCCCCGTAACATTTTGCAAGAACGTTCTTCCGCATCGCTTTAATCGTAGAGCGGGAAATGATTTTCTGGCCGATACTTGCCTGAACCGGAACTTCAAACTGCTGCCTTGGAATCAGTTCCTTCAGTTTCTCAACAATCGCCTTTCCGCGCTGGTAGGCCATATCACGGTGGACGATCACGGACAGAGCATCGATCGCCTCTCCGTTCAGGAGAATATCCATTTTCACGAGACGGCTTTCTTTGTATCCGATCAGCTCGTAATCAAAGGAGGCATACCCCTTTGTACTCGATTTGAGCGTATCAAAGAAATCAAACACGATTTCGGAAAGAGGCAGTTCATACGTAATAACAACCCGGTTTTCATCGAAATACTTCATATCCTTATAATCGCCGCGTTTTCTCTGACAGAGCTCCATCACCGCTCCGACAAAGTCGTTAGGTACCATCACTTCCGCTTTCACGTAAGGCTCTTCCACGTGCTCTACTTTCTGGGAATCGGGCATCATGGACGGGTTGTCGATCTGCTGCATTTCACCATCTGTTTTATGGACTTTATAAATTACACTTGGTGCTGTGGTGATCAAGTCAATATCAAACTCGCGCTCAATTCGCTCCTGAATAATCTCCATATGCAGAAGGCCGAGAAATCCGCACCGGAAACCAAAGCCGAGTGCCTGTGACGTTTCCGCTTCATACTGAAGGGACGCATCGTTGAGTTCAAGCTTTTCAAGGGCGTCCCGAAGGGCGTTGTAGTCGTTCGTATCTACGGGATACAGTCCGCAGAACACCATCGGATTGAGCTTACGATAACCCGGGAGCATGTCTGCTGCGGGACGTTCTGCACTCGTTACGGTATCACCTACCCGGCTGTCACTCACATTCTTGATTGAAGCTACCAGGTACCCTACATCCCCGACTGTGAGTTCTTCCTGGACGGTCGGTTTAGGTGTGAAGACACCAAGCTCCTGGACCTCAAATTCTTTATTTGTGGCCATCATTTTAATTTTATCACCAGGCTTGACGGTTCCTTCAACAATCCGGATGTAGACAATAACACCTCGATAAGGATCGTACAGGGAATCGAAAATCATCGCCTGAAGCGGCGCCGCGGGATCTCCGGGTGGTGCCGGCACTTTATCAACGATCGTCTCCAGAATTTCCTCGATGCCGATCCCGTTTTTGGCTGAAGCCATAATCGCATCTTCTTTCGGAAGGCCGATAATGTCCTCCACTTCCTGCATAACACGGTCCGGCTCGGCACTTGGAAGATCGATTTTATTGACTACCGGGATGATCTCCAACTCGTTATCAAGCGCCAGGTAGACGTTTGCCAGTGTCTGGGCTTCAATCCCCTGAGCCGCATCCACAATCAAAAGCGCCCCTTCGCAGGCAGCAAGACTCCGCGACACCTCATAGGAAAAGTCGACGTGGCCAGGTGTGTCAATCAGATGGAAAATGTATTCTTCACCATCGTTAGCTTTATATCGCAGCTGGACGGCATTCAGTTTAATTGTAATCCCGCGCTCACGCTCAAGATCCATGGCGTCAAGCATCTGGTCTTTCATTTCACGCTGGGTTAAGGCACTCGTTTTTTCTAAAATCCGGTCTGCAAGTGTAGATTTTCCGTGGTCAATGTGGGCAATAATCGAGAAGTTACGAATCTTCTCGCGCCGCTGTATACGCTGTTCATTATTCATTAGAATTTCACTCCTACTGGTATAAAAAGCTGGGCTGTTCCGCTCTCTCCGAACAGTCAGAACAAAAAGGACGGCAGCATACCTGCTGCCTCTCCTGCTGTATTTTATGACAGGCCAGTGAATCCGGCTTCTTAAAGATGCACAGGCTTTTGTCACATCACGTGTATGTAGTGATTAGGCTAACCATCATTATAGCAATAAACCAGTGGAGGGACAAACATTTCTTGTGTCCTTTCAGGCAGGCCGGAAGTAGTGGCGTCAATCTTAGGTACGGAGTGTACAGGGGCAACGGAGCGTCCTTTTGAAAGAACAATAATAAAAAGTGGCCGACACTTTTCTCGGGCAGCGCCTATGACAGTCATGTTCAAAAATTACGCAGTTAAAAAGCCGGTCCAGGGAACGTGATCCCCGCCGGCTTTGTTTCTATGAACCGAGTCCCGCATAGATTCCTTTAAAAATGGCTTCAATTGCGCCGGCAATTCTCAATCCAACGTCCGAAAAGAAATTCCCTCCTGCACCGTTCTGCTTCTCAGCAAGATCACGCTTCACATCTGCTGTAGTCAGAAGATCTTTTTTCAGATCATCATCCCCTTCACCGTACACAACCAGATGATCACCGTCCTCCATCTCAATCATATCCGGCACCGTCTCTGCATGCGGTATTTGAAGCTGAAGAGGAGAGGGCTCCCCGAATGTCCCAAACGACCCGCTCAGATGATTGACATAAACAATCCCGAATACAAACCCAAAGAAAAAGACCGTAGTGATAAAAAAGCAGCGCAATAGAAATGGGGCCATCCTGTTTCTCCTCCTCAACTGGATTGGATTAGCGGTCAGCTGCCGCCTTCCTGCTCAAAATAAAATTGAGAAAATACTTCAGCAAATGCTTCCACTGAATTGTAAACTTCATCAAGGGAGTTATCGATCCCCCCAAATTCAACGATCAGGGAGTTTTCAGAAAGATCCTGATTATATAATGAATTGGCTCCCGGACTGTCCGGAACGAATACACCACGGCTGAGTCCCGGATAATCCTGTTCGATCCGTTTATGAAGGTCTTCTGCCAAGGCTTTATTTTTTTCAAAGCTCTCGTGGTTCCTTCCGATGACAAAGAAGGTCCGGGCGTAAACTTCACCGTTTATGGTCGCTGTCGTCACTTCCCGGGGAACACTGTCCCGGTGAAGGTCGAAGAAAAAGGTGAGTTCTTCATGTTCGGCAATGGCCTCTTGAACAAGCTCCCTGCTCATGTCATAGGATTTGCCGTACTGCCAGCCTCTCGTATTCAGTTCACTTGTGACATCAGATGTATCCACAACGCTTCCGATTCCCCGTTTCGCTAGCTCCTGGCCAAGACGCTCACCTGCCAGCGTAATATTTACTGATTCGTGAAAAACCTCATGACGTGGAATGGTCTGGTCTTTTAGTTCCGGTAAAAATGACTCCCGGTTGTGGGAATGAATAATGTGCACCGTTTTAGATGGATCCTTACCTGCCGTAAGCTCGGCAATTGCCTCCCTCATCTCGTCCATTTCCTCCAGCCGTTCCGTTGCCGCTTCCCGCTCCTCCATCATTACCTCTGGAGGGGGAGCCGACTCCATCGGCATCGTCGTGAAGTCGGTTCCTTCACCAGCTACAAGGATTTCACCGCCGAAAGATGCAATCCCGGGCAGTTCCCGGGCAAGGAGGCTTCTTGGATCATCCGGGTCGATGCTTGTAGCCAGTTCAAACACGATGGAAGACAGCTGTGGAGGCCTGCTGTTATCCTCCAGCTCCTGGGTAAAGTACCGGTTTTCAGTCCCCATTATGTGCACGAGCACTTCTTCTGACAAATGCTCACTGAAATCTTTTACAGAGGCTGAACTTAGTGCATAGCCCGGACCGAATGCTGTCAGCACTGAAGCTGCCATAAAAATGGAAAGAACGCCGGTGACCGACGTGAACAGGTACTTTCTGAAACTGCTTGTCCGGCTTTTAAATGCCGGTCTGTATGGTCCCTGCCTCATTCATCCACCACCCTTGCCAACCTTTTGATACAGTCTATGCACAACCCTGGACAGGCAGAACTTCAAAAGCGGACAAGCTCACATACCGTCATTCGTCAGGCCGGGCAGGGAATGCGATACGTTATATTTTTGTTTTCATCTGCAAACATAGTAAAACAACCCGGAGTTTGCTGCTCTCCGGGTTGTTAGAAATCGTTTATTTTATTTCGTATAGGCTCCCACATTGTCCTGATTAATGGCACCATGAAGAGCGGAATTCAAACCGAGAGCAAGCACGTTCCCCATGTCCTCAATAAATTCATCCACTTCTTTTGGTGTCACCATCAGATTATGGCCAAGAGGGGCAAGGACTTCTGAAATGAGTTTCCGCTTTTCCTGTTCCTCGAGTCCTCCCACTATACCAAGATACTGCTGACGCTGTTCATCACCGGGAAGGTCGTCTTCAGTCAACTCCCGCTTCTCGCCGAAATTCATACCAGCCGGAGCGAGTGAGCGTTTCGGATCATCTTTTTCTCTCATCTCCCGACCGAAATGCTTAAGCACGTAATCAATTGTGTCACTCGTAATCGAAACCGCATCCACTACAGTCGGAATACCTACTGCGATAACCGGAATTCCAAGAGTATCCTTGTCAATGGACTTCCGTTTATTTCCCACCCCGGACCCCGGATGAATGCCCGCATCAGAAATTTGAATAGTGGTGTTCACACGCTCGATCGAACGTGAGGCGAGGGCATCGATGGCAATGATGAAATCCGGTTTGGCTTTTTCCACCACACCGAAAATAATATCACTTGTTTCAATCCCGGTCAGTCCCATAACTCCTGGGGTGATCGCACTTACAGGACGGAAGCCCTCCTCCACCTGCTCCGGCTGAAGCTCAAAAAGGTGGTTTGTCACCAGAAGGTTTTCCACCACGATCGGCCCGAGTGCATCAGGGGTTACATTCCAGTTTCCGAGCCCGACCACAAGGCAGCTCGCATCCCTGCCGATTCCGAGCTCCTCGAGATAATGGCTGAACTCTTTTGCGAATACTTCCTCCACCTGATCCTGAAGCTCACTGTCTTTTTTCCGGATGCCCTGCACCTGAAGTGTCAGGTACTTGCCAGGTTTTTTACCCATTGTCTCAGCCCCGGTTTCATCTATATCCACACGTGTAATGGAGATGTCGCCTTCCTGGCGTTCTTTCACGATCACGCCTTCGATGTGCTGCTGCGCATCTTCGTCAGGCCGTCCGCCCTGCTGTTCCTCCTTAACAATCTCATGGGCTTCCACTGCCAGGTCAGTCCGTAAAGTGTACTTGCTTAGATCAAGCTCTCTCTGCTGTTCCATTCCCTTCACCTCTGATCAGAATTTACTTAAGGTTAGGATAAACCAACCGCCTTCCTTTCATTCTTTTGTTGATTTTTAAAATCTCATTTGGTACAATCCTTTATGTTGCACACAAAAAAACACTACCAACAACGTACTTTACGAATTACGGTTGCATCAGGGAGGTGAAAGGCATGGCAAATATTAAATCTGCTATTAAACGTGGTCGCACTAACGAAAAGCGTCGTGCACAGAACGCTGCTTTTAAATCTGACCTTCGTACATCAGTAAAAAGCTTTGAAAAATACGTAGAAGCTAAAGACGCAGAAGCTGCACAAAAATCATTCTTGGTGGCAACCAAAAAGCTAGATAAAGCTTCTGATAAAGGTCTTATCCATAAAAATGCAGCGAACCGTCAAAAGTCCCGTCTTCAGCGACTTCTTAACGGCGTAAACGCATAAGGAAAATAAACATGGCATGTTCGTCCTCCGCGGCGAATGCCATTTTATTTTTCTGAAAAAATGGGCGTACATAAAAAACCGGACGGCTACAGAGCCTCCGGTTTTTTCGTGTAGTTCTGACTTTTTCATGGGCTGTGCCCACTATCATTTTGCGGTTCCCTTTAAGCTCTCTGTTTCTGTCTGGACAAAAACATCTCCACTGCCAGTACTTTTTCGATCTGGCCCGTTTTAATCCGGTAATCAGTTTCAGCCAGTTCATCAAGCAGCCCAAGTAGGTGCTTGTCTCCAAACCGGTCAGCCTGCTGAGCAGCAAGCTTAACGGCATAAGGGTGCAGCTTAAGCTGTCCGGCCATCTGTTTCTGTGAATATCCCTGCTGGGAAAGCTGTTTAACCTGATAAAGAATCCGAAACTGCCTGGCAAGAAGGCTGAGAATTTTGATCGGCTCCTCCTTCTGTTTCAGAAGATCATCGAAAATCTGCCATGCCTGATCGATCCTGCCTTTCACAACACCGTCCACGAGAGCGAAAATATTCTGCTCAAGGGATCTGGCCACAAGTTCGTCCACAATAGAGCGGGTAATGGTTTCCCCTTCCCCTGCATAAATCGCCATTTTCCTCAGTTCAGAAGTAACGAGCATCAGATCGGAACTCGTAAGTGCAAGGAGCTGTTCTTTTGCACTCTTTTCAATTTTGACACCGTATTCTTTAACCTTTTCATCCATCCATGAAAGCAGTTCCCGTTCCTCGAACGGCCTGCCTTCCATTACTTTTCCGTGCTTTTTAATTAGCTTTGTAATTTTTTTGCGTTCATCCACTTTTTCATTGGGAACGACTGCAACCAGGACCGTTTCCGGCGCGGGATTTTGTATGTAGCCTTCAAGCTTCTTAAGGTCATGTTCCGCCTTTGATGACACCTTGCTTCCAGTAAAAAAGTACGCTTCTTTTAAAATGACGACACGGCGCGACCCCATAAACGGAAAAGTGTACGCTTCCTCTACCGCAAGTTCCACCGGTGTCTCTTTCATGTCATATCTGGAGAGATTAAACTCCACTTCTTCATCCCTGAGCGACTTCCTTACAATCCGCTGAAGTGTATCCGAAATTAAAAAGTCCTCACTGCCGTAGAGCAGATAAAGACCGGATGGTTCTTCCCGTTTTAAATGTTTCAGCATGTCAAAATACGACAATCCGATCCGCTCCTCTCCCGCTTATTTTACCACATGTGAAAATGACGAAGCCACCCTCACCTGGTGTAAAAGAAAGACCGTCCGGGTAAACGCATAAGTAAGAGGGGAATGAAGCCGTTCGTTCATTCCCCATTTATGATAAACGCCACCTGTCTCCACCGCGGATGAAGAATAGTGACGATAATCCGTATTCTGCTGCATTACAGCAAACGTTTTCTGTCTGTTAATTATGATATCCTATGCCCGCAGTGACTATAGGTGACAACTCTTTACAGAAACATAGCAGAAACTGCCTTTCGCTCCAGTGCTCCAGTGCCGGTTTTAGTAAAGGCTCTGTTAAAGTTCCGTGTTGATTTTTGTAAATCGTTGATTGAAGCGAACTCGCGATAATCCTGCGGGAACAGCGCCGGCTGACTACCCCGCAGGTTGCTTTTCCCGAGGAGGCTGAAGCGGTGCCCGCGGAAAGGGAGCGCAGTAAGCGTAAATCAATCAGCAATACTCTTTAACAGAGCCTAAGTAAAAAGCACCTGTCGAAAGTGTATGAAATTAATCCTGAAATAGCGCTTTTTCCGATCTTTTTTTACTTTGCCCGCCAAAACACAGGATTGATGATATCATCAATATATACTGGATTTTTCAAAAAGGATCACGTATACTAATTAGTGATACAGGAGGGATAACGATGAACGAATTCGAAAAGAATGTACAGACGAAACGAAATGACTTCATTGACAGTGCTGTCGGTTTTGTTGTCGTTTTCGGTTTCTTCACAACAATCTTTGTTGTTGCCCAGGCTATTGATCTGATCTGGTAATTACCACCTGTCACGCCCGGGTTACATAGCGAAAAAGCACCAGCCTGCACACAACGCTTTCCCGGCGTTGTGTTTTTATTTGGCTCTCATTGTCTTTCTTGCGTTTCAGGCTCAACCATAACTTTCACTTCTGTTATACCCTCTTCCCTCGTAAACCGGATGCTTACGTCCCCTTTCTCATCAGTGCGGTACACTCGCGCACCATTCGCTGCCAGCCTTGAGACCACCTCTGCAGAAGGATGTCCATGCCGGTTGTTTCTCCCAACAGGAATCAGGGAAATTCCCGGCCTGATCAGTTCCGCAAATTCAGGTATTGTGGAGCTGCTGCTTCCGTGGTGGGATGTTTTTAAAACATCAGCATCGAGGTCAGGGTAATCATGCAGGATTCTTCTTTCGGCCGCTTCTTCAATATCTCCGGTAAACAGCCACGACCGTCCTCCCATTAAACCCTGAAGTACGATGGAACGGTCGTTTTCCGTATTCTCTGTTCCGTTTGGAGATAACACCCGAAACTGTGCCCCGTTTGTGTTCCACACTGCGCCTTCCGAAACGTTAACAATCGGAACCGCGGCATCAGCGAGACAATCGTAAACCTCACGCTCCAGAGGACTGTCCATCCCTCCAATCGGATACAGAGCCATTCCAATTTTAATCTTTTCTGCCAATACACATACCTCTCCTATATGATCTGCGTGGCCGTGGGTTAAAATCAGCTTGTCAATCTCCGTAATGCCTCTCCCCTTAAGATGAGGAAGTATTACTCTTTCTCCAGGGCCTGCTGGTACAGGACCGTCACTGAATGGTACGAACCCACCGGTATCAATGAGGTAAACCTTTTCCCTGAACGGCAGTTCTATTAATATGGCGTCACCCTGACCCACGTCCAGCATCGTGACTGTTCCTTCTTTGTTCAAATATGGAAGGGCGAGCTGAATGAGGGCGGTTAGCAGGACGGCCGAGAGTAAGGGAGCACAGCGCCTGAAAGGCAGACGATCCCAGGCTGTAAAAAAGGCTATAACTGAAATATACATGACGAAAACCATAACAGGGGAGGCCTGCCCGAATACGATGCGAAACAGGGAAAGATCATTCACCCAAAACATCACTTCATGGAACCACTCAAGGGTAACCGCAGCAAAAATAAACAGCATTTTCGACAAAAGTGGAAACAGCATTAGAGAGAAAGTGATAAGCAACGATAAAGGCAAAATGATAAATGAAATATAAGGGATAAAAATCAGATTAAACGGGATGCTCAAGAGGGAAAATTCGTGAAAATGAAATACAATAAGAGGAAAAGATGCCAGCTGCGCGAGGAAGGTCACACGCAGAAGAGTGACAATGCTGCCTGAAGGGCGGCTCAGAATCCGTCCCGAGAGAATCAGAACAAGCGTGGTGAGAAAAGAGAGCTGAAAACCAAGATGATAAAGAAGCCAGGGATCCCAAAGTAAAAGAAGAATAAATACAAAAGCAATGGTGTCGGCTGGTTTAACCGGCATGTTCATTTTAAGTGCGGCAATAATGGCAAACGACATAAGTGAAGCCCGGGTCACACTTGGTGCCCCGCCTGCCATTACAATGTAGAAGGGAAGAAAAAATAAAATTCCGGTTAAGGAAGACTCTTTAGTCACACCTGCACGCTGAAGTAAAAACAATACAAGGAAGATGACAAGACCAACGTGCAGACCGGATACTGCAAGAAGATGGCTTACACCGATAATCTGATATGCCTCACGCTGATTTTCTTCCATCAGCGTCCTCTCACCGAATACAAGCGCCTGAATGACTGCGGCTGCACGTTTTTCGTTTTGGTTTTCGGCCAGTGCCTCGATCCCGCTAAGACCCTTGTTTCTTAATCTGTAAAGTACTCCCATAAGGTTATTTTCCGAGACGCACACGTACTCGCCGGCATAAAAAAGCCATTCAATTCCCTGCTGCTGCAAAAAGAAGCGATAGTCGAACCCGAATTCGTTCCATTTTGGTGATGGCCGTTCAAGCTTCCCTTTAAGGAGGCATTTGTCCCCGTATTCCGGGGCGTCCATCATTACAGGAACTGCAGCCTGGATCTTTTCCCCTTCTTCCGTTTTAAACACAAACCTCACTCCTGAGGGACGTTCCAAAGGAACAGAAATGACCGTGCCCCTGATTTGTGTTACATCCCCTGTATACACCGTCGTGTTTCCCGAAGCAGATAACCCGGTCCAAAACATGACCATTATAAACCAGAACAGCATAAAACCGATCCAATAAAAACTTAATTTCTTCCTGTGAATAAACGTTAGTAAAAACGCAATTGCAGTGAAGACATATGTAAAGAATGCGCCGCCTTCAAAAGCCCACATAACTGCTGCCAGTGTTATAAAAGCACAGAGAAACCAAGGTCGGATCATAAAGGGAGTCCTTCTTTCGGGGGGGAGTGGAAGTAATTCGGAGAATTTAAAAGGGGGACCGCCTCCTCCACCGGGAAAGAAGCGGCTTCAGCATTTAATTGGATGTAGAGGTATACAGACGGTTCGCCTGTTCTTTAAGTTCGTAAAGCTCTTCTTCTTCCAGTCCGAGCTTTTCCAGTTCATTCAAGAGTCCTGCAGTGAAAGCGAGTTTTTCTTTATTTTGCGTGTCAAGAATCATCTCTTCCAGTTCCACCTGCTCTACCGCGACGCCCGCCTGCTCGAACAGATCAACTGCGTAAGGATGATTTTTATACTCAGTTGCAAAATATACCTTTTTGATTCCTGCCTGAATGATTGCCTTGCAGCAGTTCAGACAAGGAAAGTGAGTCACATACATTTCAGCTCCTGCTGCGGGCACACCGAATTTCGCACACTGCAGGAGAGCGTTCATCTCTGCGTGAATAGTACGGACACAGTGTGAATCAATCACATAGCAGCCTTCGTCTATACAGTGTTTCCCACCGGAAATCGAGCCGTTATACCCGCCGGCAATAATTCGTTTATCTCTTACAATTGTTGCTCCCACCATAAGGCGCGTACATGTAGATCTGAGAGCAAGCAAATGGCTTTGGGCCATAAAATACTGATGCCATGAAATTCGTTCCACTCTTTTTCCTCCTTGCTCCTGGTGTTCTCTCCTAGTTTAGACAAGGTTCTCCCTCTTCGTCAATTGCCGGAGTCAGCTTACCGCAGACGAATCAGAGGTGAAAGCTGTTCAAACGTCCGTTCCCCGATACCTGGAACGGCCATGAGCTGTTCCAGTTCAGTAAACGGACCATGTTCTTCACGGTAATCGAGAATGGCACCGGCTTTTCCTGGGCCAATACCAGGCAGCGTTTCCAGCTCAGCCTGTCCGGCAGTATTGACGTTCAAACTGCTATCATCGCCATTTCCCTGGTTTGCCGTAACCGTCACACCAGTCAATTCATCTCCCTCTCCTGGAACATATATGACCATCTCGTCGTGCACACGCTGAGCCAGGTTGACCGCATCTCTTTCCCCACTCTCAGTTACGCCGCCTGCTTTTTCAATAGCGTCGAGTACACGCATCCCTTCTTCCAGGAGATAAACCCCTGGTGCGGCCACCTCGCCTTTCACATCAACATAGATCGCCTGTATTTCCTGGGAAGAGTCTGCCTCCTCAGAAAAAGAAGCGTCATTACTCACTGCCGCAGCATCCCATTCTTCAAGCAAAACGTCTGATGCGCTGCCTCCTGAATATACTCGAAACAGGAGAAATAATATCACAACCGCCCCAATGGCAGCAGGAAACACGACCGGCCTGTAACGATCAAGAATTTTCATCATCACTGCTCCTCTGCTTCGATTTGGCTTGGCACTGTTCTATCCGCATTCAGGGGTTCATACAATGAAAGGAAAATACGTGTGAAAAGGAGGGGCATCGATTGAGGAAAATCGGGATTATTGGTACCGGCAGTATGGGGAGGATTCTCATCGAAGCAATTCTGGAATCTCAGGCAGCCCTGCCCGCTCAATTGACCATTCATAATCGCACGATGGAAAAAGCATGCGCAATCGCAGAACAGTATAAAGGCGTAACCGTTTCAGCCGATCTGCGTTCGCTGATCCGCAAGTGTGACTGGGTCTTTCTCTGCGTCAAACCGCTTCAGATGATACCGATCCTGGAAGAATATAATGGCGATCTGACAAAAGGGAAAACGCTGATCTCTATTACGAGTCCACTCTCTGTACCGCAGCTTGAGGGCATGATCACCTGCAAGGCAGTCAGGTTTGTGCCAAGCATCGTTAACCGTGCCGGACAGGGCGCATCACTGGTAACCTACGGGTTGAATGTGGATGAGGCACAGAAAAAAGAAATGAATGCATTCTTTTCCAATTTTTCCGCTCCGCTTGAAATCGACGAAGCCATTACAAGGGTTTCATCGGATATTGCCAGCTGTGGACCGGCTTTTATCAGCTTTTTAGTGGAAAAAATGATTGAAGCTGCTGTGGCAGAAACGAAGATCACAAGGAAGGAAGCTACTCACATTGCTGAGCATATGCTGATCGGCTACGGCGCTCTTCTTCAGGAGAAATTGTTTACCCTCTCCACATTGCAGAAAAGGGTTACGGTCCCTGGAGGCGTTACTGGTGAGGGACTGAAGGTACTCAGTGATGAAACAGGGGATATGTTCCACAAACTCTTCGTACGCACGCACGAAAAATTTGATGAAGATAAATACTTTATTCAAAAACAGCTTGAAAAGGAGCGCAGGGGTACATAACCCGGCTGCTCCTTTTCTTTATTCGACACAAGTCGATTATTTCCTTCTTTTTTTTGCCTGAAAAAAAATGCGGTCAGTATGATGAACAGGTGCTTTTTCTCCAAACTCCGATGAAATCTCCACAATATCAAAGCCGCACTCATCGAGAAGGGACGCGTATATAGATGAGTCAAAGGTCCGCTGGGTATGGGCTTCATCCACACGTGTGTATGTACCGTCTTCGTTCCTGATAAAAAATGTCAGGTCATGGTCAACACTATTTTCATATTCACCGGGTGAAGCATACCAGATATAGGAGACCTCTTCCCCGTTTTCAGCATAAACTTTGTAATCAAACGCCGAATCGACCTTAAAGGAACTGTGCACGTCAAACAGGAGCGTTCCTCCTTCTTTGAGCGCCGAGGCAAATGAAGTAAATGCATTTCTGATTTCCTCTTCGTCCAGAAGATAATTCATCCCGTCGCAGAATACGGTTACCGCATCCAATTCTGAGAACCCTTCCATTCTTTTCATATCCTGACAAATAAACGTAATTTGCTGTCCTTCTTCAAGCGCCTTTTGCTGGGCAACAGCAAGCATGTCCTCTGACAGATCAACCCCCGTCACCTGGTGACCCGCTTTAGCCATGCGCACAGTAAAAGTTCCCGTGCCGCAGGCCACATCAAGAAGTCTGGCGTGCTCAGGCAGTCTTTTAGCAGCATACTTCGTCCAGGAATCATACGGTGCATCTTCCATCAGCCGGTCGTAAACATATGCAAAGTGTTCGTATGGCATCTCCCTCACCTACGGCTTCAGTACAGGGTCAAGATTTACTTCTCTTGCATCAGCCCATAGTTTTTCCAGATTGTAATACGTTCTGTCGTCTTTGTGGAACACGTGAACGATCACATCATTGAGATCAATCAGAATCCAGCGGGCCTGATCAGTCCCTTCCAACCGTTTTACATCCGCGCCGGCTTCCTGAGCTTTCGTTTTTATTTCATGGGCAATGGCTTCCACCTGCTTCGGGGAATTACCGTGACAGATTACAAAATAATCAGCCATTAGAGAAATGCCTTCCATATCAAGGGCTACAATGTTTTCTGCCCGTTTATCATCCGCGGCTGTTACCGCCAGGTCTAGTAGTTCTTTTGATTTCATAAAGAATTTGAATCCTCCTTTTAATTACGGATCGAACTCCGTCAGGTTTGAAAAAAATGTTCCGGAAAGCTGTTTTCGAATATATTGTTGCTTTTCTAAAGACTTAAATGAAGCGGAAGGCGGCGACTCCTGCGGGAATAGTATCAACTGAATGACCCCTCAGGGCGTTCTTCCCGAAAAGGCTGAAGCGATGCCCGCGGAAAGCATCCGCCTGTAGCGGAATAACCACATCTTTACAAGAAGATCATTTGGAAAAGATTACTTTATTTTATCGGCAAGGTCGTTATATGCATGTATAGTGTCAGGAAAAACCGGCTGCCTTCTATTAACGAGAAATGTAACGGTGTTCGCAAGTGCCATGAAACACGCTTTGTCCAGAGAAGTTTCTGCTGCTTTTCTTACATCCTCCACACCAGGAAAGGTTCGGCCGGGTTCAATATAATCCGCGAGATATATGATCTTTTCAAGCAGACTCATACCAGCCTTTCCGGTAGTGTGATAGACAATCGCATCCAGCAGCTGCCGGTCTGTGACGCCCAACTCCTCTTTTACGAAAACCGCTCCGGCAGGGGCATGAAGAATTGGATCACCGTAGCGGGTCCAGTCGTCGCTGAGCCAGACTGTACCGAGAATCGCCCGCTTCATCTCACCTGCAGGCCGGTATTTGGCATAATCGTGAAGAATAGCGGCCATGCGGGCAGCTTCAACATCAGCACCGAACCGGTGGGCCAGTTTTTCCGCTGATTCCGTAACGCGGACCGTATGCTCATATCTGACAGGTTTAAGTTCTCTTCGGACTCTTTCCAAAGCCTGCTGTTCATTCATAAAGACGGTGCTCCTTCATATATGCCATCACAGGTTCAGGAACGAGGAAAGAATGAAACTGTTTGTTCTTAACCATTTCCCGGATCCCGGTTGATGACACGTCAAATTCAGGGCCTTCAAGAAGTGAGACCGGATACTTCCAGTCCGGACGTGACCGGTATCCGGGCCTTCTCATGCCTGTAAACGTAACAAGCTCGCAAATCCGGTCTATTCGGTACCATTCCTCAAGGGACTCAATACTATCGCCGCCAATGATAAAATAAAAAGTGTGATCGGGGAACAGTTCATGGAACTGTTCCAGTGTGTCTACAGTATAAGAAGGGCCTTCACGGTCAAATTCAGCGGTATTCAGTTTGAAGTAGGGCCGGAGCGCACAGACGCGAGAGACCATCTCCAGACGGTCCCTGCCGGTAGTGCAGCTTTTTTTCTCTTTATGCGGCGGCAGCCGATTCGGCATCCACCATACTTCATCGAGAGATAGTGAAAGGTAGGCTGTTTCAGCAAGGACAGCATGCCCCAGATGCGGGGGATCAAATGTACCTCCGAGAATACCGACTCGTTTTCCCATTACGACACACCCTTATGGTAATTGAATCGTCTTCTGGTTCTCCGATTCCTTGTACAGCACAATTGTGCTGCCGATCACCTGAACTTTGTGAGCCCCTGCTCCTTCTGCAAGAGCATCGGCTACTTCACTTTTATCTTCAAAACAGTTCTGAAGGATACTTACTTTAATAAGTTCCCTTGCTTCGAGTGCTTCTTCAACCTGAGTGATCAGATTTTCATTTACACCGGCTTTACCAACCTGAAAGATCGGTTTAAGGTGATGGGCTTCTGCCCTTAAAAAGCGTTTTTGTTTTCCTGTGAGAGTCATGATGATCTCCTTTCAAAATTAAAGTGTTCATTTATTACTTAACTGCTGTTTTTTCATTTCGAACAGCACCGCCTGCTTCATCGCTTCCCGTGGTGCTTTTTTTCCGGTCCACATTTCAAATGCCAGGGCGCCCTGATTGATAAACATTCCAATGCCGTTAAGGGTCTTAGCACCTTTTTTTTCTGCTTCCCTCAGCCAGCGGGTCTCCTCGGGATTATAAATAAGATCACATACCAGAGCATTCCGTTTCACCGTTTCAAGCGACATGGGCATCCTGTTCACGTCCGGAGACATTCCAATTGACGTTGTATTGATAATCAAATCATAGCCGGTAAAAGCCGCCTGCGCCATAGTAGCCGGCAGGACTCTTGAATCACACCACTTTTTACAGCGGACAGCAATCTCATTGGCTTTTGAAAGCGTCCGGTTCGTAATTGCCAGTTCCTTCACCCCGTGACGGGCAAAAGACACAGCCACTGCCCTGGAGGCACCGCCGGCTCCAATCAGGAGTACCCGTTTGCCGGATAAGTCCTCAACCTGTTCAAGTACCGAATCAAGAAAACCCTGGCCGTCTGTATTATAGCCGGTAAGCTTCCCATTTTCGTTAACGATGGTATTAACAGCACCTATTGCTTCTGCTTCCTCGGATACGGCATCCAGATGATCCATAACAGCGACCTTGTGCGGCAGGGTGATGTTCATTCCCCTGTATCCTTCGGACTTCATGCTTTTTATGCCATCTTCCAATTCCTCAGGTCCGATATCATAAGCTTCGTAGCTTCCTTCTATATTAAGTTCCCCCAGTGCCGCCTTGTGCATGACAGGTGACATGGAGTGTGCCACCGGGTGGCCGAAAACTCCCATGAGCAGTTTCATCTGTTGAATCACTCCTTCACATCAGTAGAACGATGGGCGTGTTCCTGTTTGTACCCCTCCCGGTACGCTTGCCCTAACAACCGTTCCCTGTCCGTGCACCGTCACCCAGCCGAGACCGGAAAAAACGATATCGGTTTTTCCGTCAATGATTTTATATTCTCGTCCGGATAATGACGGAAATCCGGCTGCGTGATCTTTAAAAGGCGGACTGAGCAGTTCGCCGAGATGACTTTCGTATAGTTCATCTGCTTTTTCTGTTTTCGTCCGATGAACGTTCAGTTCGTTGCTCATGTGAACCGTAAAAGACTGTGGTTCCCCTTTTACAAAATCAAACCTGGCAAGTCCGCCAAAGAAGAGTGTCTGACCTTCGTTAAGCTGATATGTTTTCGTTTTAATTTCTTTACGGGGAGTAACAACCTTTAATTCATCAGCCGAAAGAAGGTGTGCCATCTGATGGTGATTCACAATTCCCGGAGTATCATAGAGCGACGAACCGTCATCAAGGGGCACGTCGATCATATCCAGTGTCGTACCGGGGACATTGGATGTTGTGATCAGAAATTCTTCGTCTCCTCCGAATTCTTTGATCAACCGGTTGATGAATGTGGATTTACCAACGTTCGTACACCCTACAACGTACACATCCCGGCCTTTACGGTATTTTTCGATTAGATCTGCAGTTTCGATGACACCCGTTCCTTTTTCTGCGCTCATCAGATGCACATCAATAGGTTTAAGGCCGTATTCATTTGCCGTTTCCTTCATCCACTGCTTCAGCTTCGGATGTTTGATTGACTGCGGCAGCACATCTGCTTTATTCCCTACCAGCAGGACCGGATTTTTACTCACAAACCGGTGCAGCCCCGGAAGCCAGCTGCCGTGAAAGTCGAAGATGTCAACGATCTTAACAACAAGGGCATCTTTTGAACCGACCTCATTAAGGATTTTAAGAAAGTCATCGTCGTTCAGTTTCACATCCTGAACTTCATTATAATGTTTGAGCCGGAAACAGCGCTGGCAGATTACAACATCTCGCTCCAGCGCTTGCGGCGGCGTATAGCCGAGTTTATTTTTATCTTCTGTCTGAATGGTGACACCGCAGCCTGCACAGATTACTTGCTGCTTTTCTTTTTGTTCTCCCATTCAATCAGCCCCTTTCTTTTCATCCATCTGAATACGACACGTTCCATCCGGCGGTTCATTTTAGTAATGACGCCATCGGTTTTCGCAACCGGTACGACAAGGATAGTATGAAAACCGCCTCGATTACCGCCAAAAATATCCGTAAGCAGCTGATCGCCTACCACTACTGCTTCACTTCTTTTTATCTTCATAATGTTGCAGGCAGTTTTAAAAGCCCTCGTCATAGGTTTTTTCGCGCTGTGAATAAAGGTGAGTTCATGAGGATCCGAAAATTCCTTAACCCGTCGTTCCGTATTATTGGAGACGACAACGATATCGATCCCTTCACGTTTAACCATCTTAAACCATTCAATCAGTTCTTCGGTAGCGTTCGGCCGGTCCCATTCCACAAGCGTATTATCAAGGTCTGTGATAATCCCTTTAATTCCCTGTTGTTTAAGTTCCTCTACTGAAATATCAAATATCGAAGGAACATACTGGTCAGGTACAAATCGTTTTAGCACGCTAAGCCCTCCATTTTCATCAGACAGAACAAAGTTACTCTGCCCAGCCTGTGTGTATTCTGTTCCGTATGTATTCATCAAACCGCTATGCGGCTTATGGATATTAAGACACAGGAAAAACCCTGAATCGTCATAAATGCAAAAATTTCGCTACCCCTCATAATACCCTCAATTAACCACGATTTTCAATCATTCCAGCTAAAATAACTAAAGTTAACCTGATCCAGCCCTTTTTCAGCCCGTCTGAAGCAGGCCGATCTTCACGCAATCCGCCAGTTCGGCTATATGTTTATATTTTTATTACCTTTTAAAGGCATTACCTAAACAGGAGGACGCCCTTTACCTTACCCGGATAAATAGAATGAAAGTTCAGAAAAAAGAACAAATATTTTTCGACATAATTCCAACTCTGTCCAACTGTGGAAAAACATACTCACATAATCCCTATTCCAGCACAGTCAATACACCATGTTATAAACAGGATATCCACAAGTTATCCACCTGCCCCTGTGGATATCACGAACGGTTGTTCCTCTGTTTTTTTTCTGGTACGATCAAATCACTAACATGACGGACGGTTTTTCACGCGCGCAACACTGGCCTCGGCGGCCGGTAAAATCAAGGAGGTGAAGCTGCCATGAGGCGGCAAGGGGCTATGCGACATCTCACAGACGATCTGCTGATTGAAACGTATCATAAAGCAAGAGAACTCCAGTTACACGATGACTTTATATTCTTAATTTCACAGGAATTAAAACGCCGTGACATAGCAAGTACGTCACGACTCCCCGAAAAGCTTCATTAAACCTTAAACCTGGTATTTACCGGCTTGTTTTTGAGCGCTTAATGTACTCCCGGGGTTTAAATTTCCATTCATCCAGAAGTGTTTTCTCTTCAGCGTCAAACCCTTCGAACCTTTCCTGGTCAAATTCAAAAGCATCCGTCTGGCGATCCACAATCGATTTGGTTGCCTGAAGATGCACCGGAACCGCAGCAAGACAGAGTACCGTAAATACACTGACTGAAATGACCCATCGTCTTTTCATAAAACACCACTCCTAATCTTACTTTTAGGGTGGTATTTTTTTTTGAGTCATATACTTACTGTCGCTAAAAAATCGAGTTTAGTGAGACTTTATACCCTATTAGACGGTTTCTGTTTCTCTTATATAGGGAAAGTCTTTAGCATAGAAAAGCGTAAGACAGCAATTTCACCCGTTACTCATATCAGACTCAAAGCAAGGTTAAACTAAACTGAACAGGCAATAGGTCCAAATAATGCCGTTTTTTTTCTTCATTGGGGATGCATTCATAAGCAAACACCTGGAATGACTGTCATGACGCCATTTATTAGAAATCAGCCCCGAAAGGAATTCGTTCAGAAAAGTAAGAATTCATTTTTTTGAATTTCGGTTTCTTCCTATTTAATAAAAACGCAAAAGCCCCCGTATCCCCTGTGGTTATTGGATGCAAGGCTTTTGGTTTTATATTATAATCTTACGTATGTTTGTAAACAGTACTAAAAAACCACCAGCCAACTAAGAAAAAAGAGGAGGTCTCTCACTTGTCTTTACTGCATTATCTCGTGTTATCACCATTTATTTTAGCGATCTTCATTCCTTTTCTTTATAAATGGTTCCGGAACGTACATACAGGGTGGTTTATCCTGCCTTTACCCGTCATCCTGTTTGGCTATCTGCTCACTTTCGTGACTACCGGACAGGGAATGGATGTTGTTATGGAAACCGTTCCGTGGGTTCCTTCACTTGGGATCAACTTCACCGTTTATCTTGACGGGCTCAGTCTTCTCTTCGCCCTCCTGATTACGGGGATCGGTGCGCTCGTTGTCCTTTACTCTATCTTTTACATTGCAAACAAAAAGGACGAGCCCCTCAACAACTTTTATGTGTACCTGCTCATGTTCATGGGGGCCATGCTCGGGGTTGTTCTTACGGATAATCTGATTGTGGTCTATGTATTCTGGGAATTAACCAGTCTTGCATCATCACTCTTAATCGCATACTGGTTCCATAAGGAAAAATCCCGCTATGGCGCTCAGAAATCTATGCTGATCACAGTGTCTGGCGGATTTGCCATGCTCGCCGGTTTCTCGCTCCTTTATGTGATTACCGGCACATTCAGCATTCAGGGAATCATCGAACAAAGCGCACAGGTTATCTCCAGTCCGCTTGCTGTACCTGCCATGCTGCTTGTCCTTGCCGGTGCCTTTACAAAATCGGCTCAATTCCCGTTCCACATCTGGCTGCCGGATGCTATGGAAGCACCAACTCCGGTCAGTGCCTACTTGCACTCGGCTACGATGGTTAAAGCCGGTATTTACCTGGTTGCCCGGTTCACTCCGGTTTTCGGTGGTATGCCGGAGTGGTTCTGGATCGTCTCAGCCGCCGGGATTATTACACTCACCTGGGGATCCATATCAGCTGTGAGACAGAAGGACCTTAAGGGAATACTCGCTTTCTCCACTGTCAGTCAGCTCGGACTGATTATGTCCCTGCTGGGTCTCGGCTCTGCAGCTCTTTATTTCGACGCAGCCGATGAAGGTCAATTCTATACGTTCGCGGTTATGGCTGCAGTCTTCCACCTGATTAACCATGCGACCTTTAAAGGCGGCCTGTTTATGGCGGTCGGTATTATCGATCACGAAACCGGTACCCGGGATATCCGTAAACTCGGCGGTCTGATGTCAGTAATGCCGATTACGTTCACCATCAGTCTGATCGGGCTTGCGTCCATGGCAGGACTGCCGCCGTTCAACGGGTTCTTAAGTAAGGAAATGTTCTTTACAGGAGTCCTTGACGCAACGGAGCTGCCAATCTTCAATATGCAGACGTTTGGTCTTGTCTTTCCGGTCCTTGCCTGGATCGCCAGTATCTTTACGTTCCTGTACTGTCTGATTATGCTCATGAAGACATTCTTCGGAAAGTACCAGCCTGAGAAACTGGAAAAGGAAGCGCATGAAGCGCCGATCGGCATGCTTATTTCACCGATCATTCTTATTTCACTCGTAGTCATCATCGGTTTCTTCCCGAACATCCTGGCCTATACAATTATTGAACCGGTGATGAACTCAATCCTGCCCGGGTTTGAATTTGAGCCGAATATCTATCACTGGCACGGGCTTAACACAGAAATCTTTATGACTGTCGGCGTCATCCTGTTCGGTTCGCTTCTCTTTTTGAATTTGAACAGATGGCAGGAAACCTACTTCTTCCTGCGTGAGCGTGATCCGCTTAACCAGGTGTATGATAAAGGTCTCGACGGACTGATTACCAGCGCTCAGGGTATTACAAATATTCAGATGACCGGACTGCTGCGTGATTATTTCGCTTACATGAGTATTTTCATGGTCGGATCCCTTATCGTCACGATGTTCTGGTTTGATGCCTTTACCTTTGACGTGGATTTCGGCATGATGGGCTCCGTCACTCCATATGCCGTCATTATAGTCGTTCTGCTGGCCGTCGTTTCACTGTCGCTGCCCTTCATTCAGCACCGTGTATCAGCCATTGCGGTCCTTGGTGTTGTCGGGTTCCTAATCGCCCTTCTGTTTGTTAATTTCCGGGCTCCGGACCTTGCTCTTACGCAGCTGCTTGTTGAAACAGTCATGGTTGTTCTCTTCCTGCTCTGCTTCTACTTCCTGCCTGAGCTCAAAAAAGAGGACTTTAAACCGAAATTCCGCTGGCTGAACCTTGTGATAGCCATTTCCGTTGGTCTGACGGTTTCACTGATTGGTGTCAGCACGCTGGCTATGTCCCAGACGGATGGTTACGAAAGCATTTCGATGTACTTTATCGAAAACACGTACGAGCTTACCGGCGGGGAAAATATGGTTAATATGATCCTTGATGACTTCCGGGCTCTGGATACGATTCTGGAAGTACTCGTACTCGGGATAGCGGCACTTGGCGTCGTTGCCCTGATCAAAATGCGTTTTAAAGGAGGCGAAGACGTGTGAAGACAAACTATTTAATGCTTCATACCATTACACGAATCGTAGCCTTGATCATTCTTTCTTTTTCGGTGTATCTGTTTTTCGCAGGACACTACACTCCTGGAGGAGGATTTATCGGAGGTCTCATGTTTTCCTGCGGACTCCTCCTTCTTTACCTGAGTTTTGATTTGAGTAAAATCCAGACCGTCCTGCCGATTGATTTTGAAAAAGTTATTGCCATCGGCCTGCTCATCGGAATTGGCACCGGACTGAACTCGATGCTGTTCGGTGATCCGTTCCTTACAATGTATTTTGATTACTTCAGCATCTGGCCGTTCGGCGAAGTTGCTCTTACAACAACTACACCATTTGCTATTGCAATTTTCCTTGTTGTTGTGGGTGTAGCTCTTCTCACTATATTGACGATTGCGGGGGATGAAGCATAATGGAACTTATCATGATCTTTCTCATTGGCATCATCTTCTCAGTCAGTACGTACCTGATTCTGACAAATAGTCTGCTCAGGGTTATTTTCGGCATAGTGATGCTCTCACACGGGGCTCACCTGCTGCTTCTCACACTATCCGGATTTAACGACGGTGCACCGCCTCTTCTCGGGGAGGAGGCGTCTGTCTATATGGATCCCCTGCCGCAGGCACTTATTCTTACCGCCATTGTAATCAGTTTCGGAGTTACCGCCTTTCTTCTGGTTCTGGGATACCGGACGTACAGAGCGCACGAAACTGATAAAATGGATCAATTGAGGGGAAATGCAGATGAATAACCTATTACTCGTACCAGTTGTCGCACCTTTTTTAATCGGTACTATTCTTATACTCTTTAAAAATCATCACCGGACCCAGCGGGTGATCAGTGCCATTACGGCAATTATCATGCTTGTATTTGCCTTTTACATTACGTACGAAGTCTATGTAAATGGCATTCAGACGGTTGAACTCGGAACATGGGTGCCGCCATTCGGGATCGTTCTCGTTGCCGACCTTTTCGCAGGTCTGATGGTGATCCTTTCAAGCATTGTCGGTGTAGTCTGTCTGTTTTTTGCATTTCAGACGATCAGCCCAGAGCGGGAAAAGTTTTTCTTTTATCCGTTTTACATGTACCTCCTCGCCGGGGTGCACGGAGCATTTCTGACAGGCGACCTTTTTAACCTTTTCGTATTCTTTGAAGTTATGCTGATTGCTTCCTATATTCTTATCGTACACGGAGGAACGAAGTATCAGCTCAGGGAATCATTCAAATACGTTGTCATTAACGTGTTTGCGTCAATATTCTTTATCGTCGGCATTGCCTATATTTACGGCATTACCGGCACACTGAATATGGCTCAGATTGCCGAACGTGTAGCAGAACTTGAACAGACAGGTGTCCTGAACGCAATAGCGGTTCTCTTCCTGCTTGTTTTCGGCATGAAAGGGGCATTGTTCCCTCTTTATTTCTGGCTTCCGAATTCCTATTTCGGACCGCCTTCGGCCATTGCAGCCCTGTTCGGGGGACTGCTGACGAAAGTCGGGATCTATGCCATCATTCGAACCTTTACACTGATCTTTGTCCATGATCCGGGATTCACTCACAACCTGATTCTGTGGCTGGCAGCAGGCACGATGTTCTTCGGAGTACTTGGGGCCGTTGCCCAGTTTGACTTCAAACGGATTCTGTCTTTCCACATCATCAGCCAGGTCGGTTATATGGCTCTCGGACTAGGGCTTTACTCGCAGCTGGCGATCGCCGGTGCGATATACTACATCGCCCACCACATCATCGTTAAGTCGGCCTTGTTCCTGTTCTGCGGTGCAACTGAGAAAATCACAGGGACTACCGACCTGAAAAAGATGAGCGGGCTGTTAAAAACCTATCCGGTACTCGGCTGGCTGTTCCTGGTAACTGCAATATCCCTTGCCGGTATACCACCGCTGAGCGGGTTCTTCAGTAAATTTGCTCTGATTCTCGACGGTATTGACCAGGGCCGCTACTTTATCGTCTTTATCAGTCTCCTGGTTGGTATTCTGACACTCTTCTCGATGATGAAAATATTCATCTACGTGTTCTGGGGTGAGGAATCGCTCAAAGGAGAACAGCGGAACCGTCCTCTTATGCCGCTGCTGATGCCGATTTTACCTCTGGTTGCGTTAACAGTTATTCTTGGTATCGGGGCTGAGCCGATCTTCTCCTTCTCAATGGAAGTGGCAGAGCAGATTCTCGAGCCGTCAAACTATATTAATGCTGTACTTAAGGAGTAGGTAAAATGGCTTTTCAAATCTTAATAAACATTGCAATTGCGTTTATCTGGATGCTCTTAAGAGACGAGGCCACCGTTCTTGAATTCGGGATCGGATATGTTGTGGGACTGTTTATCCTCTACTTCTTAAGACGCTTCCTCAAGTTCAGGTTCTACTTCACCCGGGTCGTGGCCCTGGTGAAGCTGATCCTGCTGTTTATCTACAAACTGATTGAGGCAAACATTGATGTGATCAGAATCATTCTCAAACCGAAGCTGGATATTGAACCGGGAATTATTGCGGTTCCGACAAAGCTGGAAACGGAATGGGAAGTTACACTGCTTTCGAGCCTGATCTCCCTTACCCCGGGGACGCTTTCCATGTATTTTTCCCCGGATGGGAAAACAATCTATGTCCATGCCATTCACGTACCTGACAAGGACAAGGCGATTGATGAAATTCACAACTCGTTTGAAAAAGCGATTATGGAGGTGACCAAGTAATGCTGTATACTGTGGCTAACATCTGCCTCGTTCTGATGGCCATCTCCATCGCAATCCTGTTCATCCGTGTCATAATTGGTCCCACCCTTTCAGATCGGGTAGTGGCTCTGGATACAATCGGCATCAATCTGATCGGTTTTATCGGTATCATCATGCTGATTCAAAATACGCTCATGTATGCGGAAGTAATCCTGGTAATCGCGATTCTTGCCTTTGTAGGCTCCATCGCTCTGGCTAAGTTTATCGAAGGGGGTGTCGTCATTGATCGAGGTGATCGTTAGCATATTCCTTATTTTTGGAGCAGCCCTCAGTGCGCTAGGTTCCTTTGGGATTATGCGTTTTCCTGATGTTTACGGACGTCTTCACGCCGCGACAAAGAGTGCGACACTCGGTGTCATCAGTATTATGATCGGGGTATTTCTTTACTTCCTCATTATTCAGGGAGATTTTGTAGGAAAATTCCTGCTCACCATTCTATTCGTCTTCCTGACAGCTCCAGTAGCCGGGTTTATGATTTCCAAATCCGCCTATAATGTTGGCGTAAAATTGTGGGATCAGAGCACGCAGGATGACCTTGCAAGGGATATGAAAAAGTACGAGAAAAAACAGGGAAGCAACTCCTAGATGAAAACGCTCCGGCCGGTCCTGAGATCCCCGGATTGCAAAAAAACGCCGGAATGGTTATGTCCATTCCGGCGTTTTTGATTTGGTGTTTTATCCGTTCTTGAATTCTGCAATAGGCTGACCTTGTTTGACTGCACGAACGTCTGTTTCAGGGTCCTGGATCATCCCTTCCTCAAACAGGAGGATCACGCTCGATCCAAACGAGAAGTAAGCCATTTCCTCTCCTTTACCGATTTCCTCCCCCTTAAGGGAATTATCAGGGTGAATACTGTTTACATTTAAAGCGCCTATTTTAACGACACACATGTGTTTATCACCAGGCGTTCTCACTTCGGTAAGGAGACGGTAATTTTTCGCAAGGACGCGGTCTCCGAGAGCAAGTCCCATCGGATTAACAGGGGAAGAGTGTTTACCCAGGGCCCAGGTTTTTAACACAGTCCCCTCAACCGGACTGTGAATTCTGTGGTAATCCGTTGGGCTCAGGTAAAATAACATGTAGGTACCGCCTATATACCTGCGGCTTGTATTCGGTAGGCCCACGAGATCCCTGACATCATACATCTGCCCTTTTATAAAAAATGCAGCGTTTTGGCTGATTTGGCCGGTTTCGGCGAGCAGCCCGTCCACGGGACTGACTATAGATGAGGTGCTCGTGCAGACAGGCCGTACATCAGGTGCCAGCTCCCTGATAAATAAAGACTGAAGCGTGTTAAAGTTTTCCACTCTTTCTTTTGCTTCTTCCATGTTTATATTGTAGACTCTGGCAAACGAACGAACGAGAGGACGGCTTGCCCGTGAACGGGCGAACGTCCGGATCCCCCATGATTGTACCGGACTTTTTGTAAGTTCCATTAACGATCGGTAAAGTTGTTTCTTCAAATCAAATTCCTCCACACAGTCAATCAGATCCCTGCCGCGCGGGCGAACAGATGACAGTTATTAGTAGTTTAAAAGATTAAGATATGGTAAAATAAATATTTAAGCAGACTTCATATTACGTCAAATTATAAGGAGTGATGTCGTTGACGTTGTTACAGCACTTATTCGATAACACCTACCGGAAGTTCCGCAGTCAGACAGCCAACCTTCTGACGATCTTTAACCTCAGTCTCGGCGGTTTTGCAATACTGGCAGTCCTTCAGGGACAGTACGGTATGAGTGTGGCGTTTATCGTCCTTGCTGCCGTGTTTGACCGTCTCGACGGTAAAGTGGCCAGAAAACTGAACATTACTTCTGACATGGGAAAACAACTGGATTCATTATGTGATATTATATCATTTGGTGTAGCGCCTGCGTTATTGGTTTATCAATCTGTATTATACCAGTTTTCTGCAGCCGGTATGGTATTTACCATTATTTTTATTGCCTGTGGTGCCATCCGTCTTGCCAGATTCAATGTGACTGAACAGGAAGGGTTCTTCGTTGGCCTGCCGATCACGGCAGCCGGCTGTATCCTGACACTGAGCCATATGCTTAACAACACAGTACCTGCACCGGCCTTTATGTGGATTATACTTGGTTTATCAATCATGATGATCAGTACATTCCGCGTCAGAAAGATGTAGCACTGGAGCGACCTTTTGTTAACAAAAGGACGCTCTTTTTTTCTTCCCGCCTGACGAAGGACTTAAACAGCGGCTATGAGGGCGAACCGTTACGGGCAGACTTATAGATAATAAAAGGTGATCTTGACCTGGCGCAAACGGAGTTCGAATGTACCGGTTCGATACATTCTATGGTTTATTGTCCTTATTTCAGGTTTTTTTTATTCTGCCGCGCTGCGGGACCATCCTCCATGCACCACTTCAATAAAGTTCATTTTTAATCATACTCATAATTAAAGGAGAACGACTATGCAGGTAATCCTTTCCCATACAAACCTGGATTTTGACGGCCTGGCTTCCATGATGGCTGCAAAGAAACTTCACCCGGATGCATCACTGGTTCTGCCTGACAAATGCCAGTCGGCTGTCGAGCATTACCTTGCCATCCATAAAGACCTGTTTTCTATTACAGATGAACGACATTTGGACTGGGATAACATTACGCAGGTAATCCTGACCGACACCTCCTCCCTTAAGCGCACGGGGAACATTGGCAATCGGCTGCCCGATGAAGTACCTGTACTCTGCTACGATCATCACGGCGATCCGCCCCATTCGACGTCTACCTTCACATGCATACATAAAAAGTACGGAGCGTGCATCACCCTTCTTCTCGAAAAAATTAATGAAGAGGCTTTGGACATCTCCCCTTTTGAAGCGACACTGTTTGCCCTTGGTCTTTATTCAGATACGGGAAGTCTGAGCTACAGCTCCACGTGCCCTGAAGACCTTTTGGCCGGAAGTCGGCTGCTTCAGGCTGGAGCAAGCCTCGAAGTTGTGGAGCAGTTTAAGGAGGCACCGTTAAGCGGTGATGAGCAGACCCTTTTCCGGGCTCTGATGGACAACATGACAATCGAATATTACGACGGAGTTGATGCAGCAATTGCCGTTCACGAACAGGAGAGCTATACAGGCGGTCTTGCCTCCATTGCCAGCCTGCTACTGTCTGTAACAGGTTCGGATGCAATCTTCTGTCTTGTTCGTATGAATGATAAAACCTTTATTACAGCGCGCTCTGCTTCCGACAGAATTAACGTGCTGCCTGTCATCCAGACTCTTGGCGGCGGAGGGCATGCAAAAGCGGCAAGTGCGATGCGCAAAGACCTCTCCCCTCTTGTTCTCGCTGATGAATTACGGCAGCAGCTCCACGAGATCAGCGGGAGTGATACAACAGCAAAAGATATCATGAGCACACCTGTCAGAGTGGTTGCCCCTCACACCTCCGTGGTGGATGTGTCCAAAATGCTCTACCGGTACGGACATACAGGCTTTCCGGTTACGGAAAACGGTAGACTGGCGGGCATCATTTCCCGGCGTGACGTGGATAAAGCCCTTCATCATAACCTGGGACATGCTCCGGTAAAGGGCTACATGAGTACCAGTCCGGTAACGATCAATCCTGATACGTCCCTTGAAAAAATCCAGGCGGTGATGATGGAAAAAAATGTTGGAAGAATGCCTGTCATAGACTGCGGTGAAGTGGTGGGAATTGTTTCGCGTTCAAATGTCATTGAAGCTTTGCACGGAAAATCTCCAAAGCCGAAAGCAGCAACAGAGACATCCAGATCGGCTGCCCGTACGAACCTTGCCTTTTCTGCAAAAAGCAGGCTATCTCAAAACCTTTTTAATCTCATTACCCTGATCGGAAACCGTGCATCGGCGCTCAACATGAAACCGTATCTGATCGGTGGTATCGTAAGAGATCTGATTCTGGGTCGCGACAATCAGGATATTGATATCGTTGTTGAAGGAAATGCTATTGAGCTTGGAGAAAACCTTGCCGCGTCCGAAGGTGGATCTGTACGGACACACGAAGCTTTCAAGACCGCCACCTGGACATCACCTGAAGGTATTAAAGTAGATCTGACCAGTGCCCGAACAGAATATTACGATTATCCTGCAGCACTTCCACAGGTGGAACTTTCCGACATTAAAGAAGATCTGTATCGGCGCGATTTTACGATCAATGCCATGGGAATGTCCCTTGCCCCAGTTGACTTCGGACGACTGATTGACTTTTTTAACGGGTATCTCGACATTCGCGGTGGAATAATTAAAGTTCTTTACAACCTGAGCTTTACTGAAGATCCGACCCGGGTTCTTCGGGCCATGCGGTTTGAGCATCGCTTTTCTTTTCACATGGATGAACAGACGGAAACTCTGGCACGAAATCACGGGAGGACACTCTCATCTGTTTCAAAACCACGAATAGCAGGAGAGCTTTCGAGGCTTTTGATCGAAGAAAGCCCGGTGTTTTTTGTAAAACGGGCAGCAGAGCTTGATGTGTTCAGATACATTCTCTCGTCTCACGAAGATGTGATCACCTGTCTTTCACGCCTGTCGGTTTATGAAGAGCTGGCGAAGCAGGTGAATCTCGAGAAATCTATTCACAACTGGACCGCCATTCTAACTCTGCTCTCAGATTTTACACCTGATGCTTTCAGTGAATGCCGTTCGTATGCCCATAATAAACAGGAAGCCCGCTATGTGTCTGAAATTGAATCCATTTCATCAGCAGTGCGCCCTGCCGTGATAAAACTGTCTGAGTGGCACCGCATTCTCGAAGGAAAAAGTTCAGTCGCCTCGGCTGTATTTTTTGCAAAAGCCGGCTCTGAGGATCAGGCAATTGCCGAAATGGGACGACTTTATCTGACTGGAAGAGAGCAGGTAAAAAACCGGATCAGCGGGCAGGATCTAATTAAACTCGGGCTTGAACCGGGACCGGATTTTAAGGAATGGCTGCTTGAGATTGAAGGGAAATGGCTTGATGAACCCAATCTCACAAAAGACGACATGCTCAGGTGGGCTCAAGAGCACCTTCTAATACGTGCCAGTGAGAATGAAACTGAATGATTGAGAAGAGAGTCCCTCTTTAGTATGCTCACAGTGGTTATAAATCTGTGAGCATTTTTCTTGAAGGTATACTGCAGACCGGTATAATAGAAAACTGTGATCCGGTTATCAGATGATTTATTTTATAATTATTATCGATAACCGGTTGACATCGGAAAAATGTTTGTTAAAATATAATTTGTATTACTTGATAATTATTATTAATAAAGGGGAGATACTTGTGACAGACAAGCGTATGGTAGCAAAACAGGCACCAAGATTTGAAATGGATGCAGTACTTCCGAATAAGGAATTCGGGAAGGTCTCTCTCGAAGATAATATGAAAAACGACAAGTGGACCGTCCTCTACTTTTACCCGATGGACTTCACTTTTGTATGCCCGACAGAAATTACGTCCCTTAGTGACCGTCAGGATGAATTCGACGATCTGGATGCTGAGGTGATCGGGGTTTCTACAGATACGATTCACACACATCTTGCATGGATTAATACAGACCGCGATGACAACGGACTCGGTAAGCTTGAGCATTCCCTTGCAGCAGACACAAACCACCGTGTTGCACGCGAATACGGCGTACTGCTTGAGGACGAAGGTGTAGCACTGCGCGGCCTGTTCATCATCAGCCCTGAAGGCGAGCTTATGTATTCCGTGGTGAACCACAACAATATCGGCCGCGATGTGGATGAAACACTGCGTGTTCTTCAGGCTCTTCAGACAGGCGGACTGTGCCCGGCGAACTGGAAGCCTGGACAAGCGACACTTTAATATAAACAAATAGCTGCGGTACCCTCTCCGGAGGGTATCGCTGTGACTTAGTACCGAACAACTAACATCCCTATCAGCAGGAGTGATAACACGATGAAACTTAGATCAGATATGCCCGAACTCAGTGGTGCCACTGAATGGCTTAACGATGAACTCACACGAGATGATCTTGTAGGTGACAAACCAACCCTTTTCCACTTCTGGTCTGTGAGCTGCGGACTCTGTAAAGAAGCGATGCCTGATATTAATGAATTCCGTGATGAATTTGAAGATGACTTGAACGTTGTGGCTGTTCATATGCCCCGCTCCGAAAAAGACCTGGATATGAGCGTGATCAAAGCGATGGCCCTCAGCCATGATATCGCTCAGCCGATCTTTGTTGATAACGAGCATAAGCTCACAGATGCTTTTGAAAATCAGTACGTGCCTGCGTACTATGTATTTGACGAAGAAGGCAAACTCCGCCACTTCCAGGCTGGCGGCGGCGGCATGAAAATGCTCCGTAAACGGGTAAACCGCGTGCTTGGAAACGAAGAAAAGTAAAAAAGACATCCTGCATCCCCCTTTCTGTGAGGTAACATTCATGAGAGGGGGATTTTTTGATTACCGTGAGCTAAGTACAAGTATTTATAAAAAGCTCATTTCGTAAAGATTGTTGCTTTAACTAGCTTTAATTTCGTAGCGAAAGGCCGCGACTCCTGCGGGAAAAGCAACCGTCGAAGACCCCGGAGGGTGATGTTCCCGAGGAGGCTGAGGCGTTGCCCGCGGAAAGCGTCGGCCTGCAGCGCAGAAAACAACAATCTATCCGAAAACAGCCTTATAAAATAAGTACAAGATTGGATAACCGAAATAATTCCTGCCTCCCCCACCCTGTATTCTCCCTATAAGTTGACTTAAGCCTTTTCTTTTCGCTATTCTAGAGAAGGAAGAGCATCGGCCGCATCTGCGGCATGCTTAATTGATCTGATACAGGAGGCTACATTTTATGAGTGTACATATCGGTGCAAAAGAAGGCGAAATTGCAGAATCCATTCTGCTTCCGGGGGATCCTCTCCGCGCAAAGTATATCGCAGAAAACTTTCTTGAAGACGTAACCTGCTACAATGAAGTTCGTGGGATGCTCGGCTACACAGGAACTTACAAAGGTGAGCGTATTTCCGTTCAGGGGACAGGCATGGGTGTACCGTCCATTTCCATCTACGTCCATGAACTGATCAACAGCTATGGGGTAAAGAACCTGATTCGCGTAGGTACGTGCGGAGCATTCCAGAAAGATGTTAAAGTACGTGACGTGATCCTTGCCCAGAGTGCGTCCAGTGACTCAGGTGTGAACCAGCGCTACTTCGGCGGAATCGATTTCGCTCCTACAGCCGATTTCGGTCTTTTGAAAGCAGCTTATGACGGTGCAGTTGAAAGCGGGCTGAACGTTCGTGTCGGAAACGTGTTTACAAGTGACGTTTTCTATAACGACTATAAAGATACAGTACAAAAACTTGCGGATCATCAGGTGCTTGCAGTGGAAATGGAGTCCTCTGCTCTTTACACGATCGCTGCACGCTTTGGCGTCCATGCATTGAGCGTACTCACAGTAAGCGACCACCTCATTACCGGTGAAGAAACAAGCTCACAGGAGCGTCAGGAAACGTTCAACGAGATGGTTGACGTTGCCCTCACCGCGGCCATTCAGTCAAAATAACATACGAAGCGCCCTGTCCTGTTGGACGGGCGCTTTTTACTGCCGTATCTAAAGCTGTCTAGTAAATCAGATTTGCCAGATCTTCCTGAGGGATCGGTCCGAAATAATGTTTCGTATCTAAATTCCCAAGCGCCTTCATAATCTCTGAACGCTCATAGCGGGAACCAATCAGGGCTTTCTCTACATCTACAACTTCTCCGACTCCGAAAAAGTCCCCATAAATTTTGCAGTCTGTAATGGTCCCTTTGCGTATATCCAGGCGGATATCGACCGTACCGGCATCAAAGCGCTTCGACCGTTTCAGATCAAATTTAGGAGATTTTCCGTAATTCCACTCCCAGTTCCGGTAGCGCTCTGCTGAAATCCGCTCAATACCTTTCCAGTCTTCCTCGGTCAGCTTATATTCCGGGATCTCTTCTGATTCCTCGAAAATATAGCGAAGAAGGAGGCTCTTAAATTCGTCCATTGTCAGCGGCTCATCAAGAAACTCATTAATGTTGGCAACACGGCTGCGAATCGACTTAATCCCTTTGGAACGGATCTTTTCATCGCTCACATTCAAGGCACTCACCACGTTCTCCATCTCCGAGTCCAGAAGCAGGGTCCCGTGGCTGAACATTCGGCCTTTTGTTGTGTACTGGGCGTTACCTGAAATCTTCCTCTCCCCTACCTGCAGGTCATTTCTTCCTGTCAGCTCCGCCTCAACGCCAAGCTTTCGCAGGGCATCCACGACAGGTTGTGTGAATTTTCGGAAGTTATGGAAGCTCTCTCCGTCATCTTTCGTAATAAAGCTGAAGTTCAGATTTCCCGTGTCATGATAGACGGCTCCTCCTCCACTGAGACGGCGAACGACTTTTATCCCGTTCTTTTCAACATACTCCCTGTTGATTTCCTCAATTGTATTCTGGTTCTTCCCTATGATAATCGACGGTCCGTTCACGTAAAAAAGCAGATATGTATCTTCAGGGTCAAGGTGTTTTAAGGCATATTCCTCGATCGCAAGGTTAATTCCGGGATCTGTAATTCCGTTATTGCTGATAAATCTCATTGCACTTCCTCCTCATCTGTTTTCCTTCTTATTTTATCACAATAAGGCCCTTCTTCCACAATCTGTACAAGAGCGTATATTTTCCCCTGTATATGACAGACATTAAGGGGTGATAGAACGGTACAGGAGGTGTACGGGTTGGGACTTTTTAAGCAATTTAAGCATACGAAGAACACGTTGAAAAACGGGGAGAAGCAGGAGCAGCTAGTTGATCCACCGGACATCCCGACATTTCCCGTTTCGCTGGATATGAAAAAGAACCTCAGGTACGTGAAAGAAACGCTTCATTATACAGAAGACCTTGTGGAGAAAACCCTTAAGACCGCCCTTCCCGGATCGCTTCATCTTTTTTACATCGAAACAATGTCCGATACGGAGAAATTAAGCAGTAATCTTTATCAGAAACTTAAGTCCATCGATACAGAAACCGAATTGCACAGAACCTTACAGGACATGGATTCTGCAAAGATAGTTCATTTATCCGATGCTGTCAGTGAACTGCTTTCAGGCAAAAGTATTCTGCTTCTTGAGGGAAAAAACCACTGCTATATCCTGAGCACAAACAGCGTCATAAAAAGAGATGTTAGCGAGCCGGATAATGAGCAGGTGATCCGCGGGAGCCACTCGGGGTTTATTGAAAACATCGGGGTAAACATCCAGCTTGTGCGAAACCTGATCAGCCACCCCTCCCTTATTGTGAACTATTCCACACTGGGGGAGCTTTCCCGGACAAAAACAGCCATGCTGTACATGGATGGACGGGCCGATCCTGAAGTCGTTGAGGAAATAAAACGGCGTCTGAAAAAAATCAAGGTCGATAAACTTATGAACAATGGGGTTATTGAGGAGTATATGGAAGATAACATTTACTCTCTTTTTCCACAGTATATCAGTACAGAACGGGCAGACCGGGCGGCACTCAATCTTCTGGACGGCCGGGTGCTGATTATGACAGACGGGGATCCTACGGTTCTTGTGCTGCCTGTTACTTTTTTTTCATTTTTCCAGTCTACGGACGACTATAACAGCCGGTGGGTGGCCGGTAACTTTTTCAGACTCATCCGTGTGATAAGTTTTTTGCTGGCCGTCACACTTCCGGGAATCTACATTGCCATCATATCCTTTCACTACGAAATCATTCCCTTTGGAATGACGTACGTGATTAAAGATGCCGTGGAGCACATTCCCTATCCTCCCCTCGTTGAGGCAATGATAATGGAGCTCACACTCGAGCTGATCCGCGAGGCGGGGATCCGGCTCCCTACGCCGATCGGTCAGACGATCGGTATCGTAGGCGGTCTTGTTATCGGAGACGCGGTTGTAAATGCGGGCTTTATCTCAAGCATTATGATTATCGTTGTGGCCCTGACCGCCATTTCCTCATTCGTTGTCCCTGTACATGAAATGAGTATGGCGATGCGGCTGCTTCGCTATCCGGTCATGATTATGGCCTCCATTCTCGGATTTCTCGGCATCGTGTTCTGTCTGACCATTTACCTGATTCATCTGTGCAAACTCACGAGTATCGGTAAACCCTTCTTCTATCCGTTCGCCCCGCTGGACGGCAAAGGACTTCTGAATCGGTTTATCAGACTGCCGCACACGGTTCACCTTGATAAAAAGCAGAATCAGAGTCAGAAGTCATCGGGTAGCAGCAAATCTCAGTAGGATCACCGGAAAAACAGCTAAAAGGGAGCGTCCCTATGAACGTTAAAATGAAAATTTCAAACCCGCAGTTGTTTTTCTTTATTGTCCAGACCCAGATCGGGGTGGGCATACTGTCACTGTCATTCAGCGTCTACCATGAAGCACAGTGGGACGGCTGGATCAGCGTGTTTGCGGCAGGTATAGTAATCCAGATCGTCATCCTGTTACTCTATGCTCTTACATCACGCTACCCGGAACATATTTTTTTTCACGCTGTCCAGTTGATTGCCGGACGATTGGCAGGCAATCTGATAACTGTTGCCTATTCATTGTATTTTCTCAGTGTAGCAATCCTGATCCTCATCGTTTACAAGCACATTATCATAACGTGGCTGTTCCCCCACACACCCGGGTGGGTTATTCAGCTGCTGCTCGTGACATGCGCCTGGTATTTATGCCGTGAAAAACTTCACATCATCGTCCGATTCTATGTTTTTGTAAGCGTGTTTTTTCTTCTCGTTGTTGGTGCTCTGGTCTTTGCCATACCCGATCTGAATCCATTGTATATCCTTCCCATCGGTCATAGCGGGATTGGTTCCATATTTAAAGGGATCTTTGCGGCGACGCAGGCGATGCTCGGTTTCGGCGTTTTTATCTACATTGTTCCGTATGTAGAAACGAAAAAGAAGACCGACATCCTGAGAACAGCCACATTCGCCAATCTGTTTACTACCACCTTTTACGGACTTACGGTTCTGATTACAATGATGTTCTTTAGTCCTGCAGAACTGGCACTTGTACCAGAACCACTTCTATATATGTTTAAAACGTTTAGTACCCCGATTATTGACCGAATGGATCTGATTTTTCTCGCAATCTGGATTGTGAGCGTAACAACATCCCTTATGACCTACGTGTATCTTGCCTCTCTTTCCGGTGTCTATCTGCTGAAGGGGGTCACACGGAAAAAGCTCACTCTCTGGGTAGCCGGTACTGTTTTTGTTATTTCCATGGGACCGACAAATGAACTGACGATCACGAAGTATGCCGAGGGAATCGATAATTTCAGCATCATTATGGTGTTGCTCATTCCACTGATGCTTTACATTATTTCACTCATACGTGGAAAACCTTCGAAAGGTGGCACGAAGCATGAAACGGCCCGTTCTTCTTAGTCTTGCCTTGCTCATTCTTCTTACCGGCTGCTGGGACAGCCGCCAGCTCAGGGATATAACAATTGCGAAAAGTGCTGCTTTGGATCTGTTGGAGGATGGCAAATACCAGTCAACTATTTCCTCCCCTGTTCCGAAACAGCATGAGGCTGAGGAACGGTCACAGAAAGTTTCCGGCGTGGGTCACACGATCCGGGAAGCACGAATGGCACTCGACGGAAAAGTATCAGAAAGAATTGATACGGCAAAAATGCGTGTTCTCGTGCTCGGAGAACCGCTGGCACGAACCAATATTTATCCGCCACTCGATGTGATGTACCGAGATCCACGCTCCTCCCTCGGGGCAAAAATTGCGGTGTATGATGGTATGGGAAGTGAGCTGATTAATAGTAAGCTCACAGACAAGCCAAGAACGAGTGAATTTCTGGCTGAACTGCTTGACACGGCTGAATCAAACTCGATTGTAGACAAAGTGAATGTCCAGCTGATCTGTCCAATCATTTTTGATCCGGGTCAGGATGTGGTGCTCCCATACCTTGGAATGGAAGGGGATACACCGCGCCTGATCGGCGGTGCTCTCTTTAACGGGGACACAATGACAGGTTCTCTGTCCGTAGAGGATTCGACTCTGCTGATGCTGATGAAAGGCAAGCTGGGTTCTGCCACTTTTCTGACTGAAAAGGTGCACGATGACAAAGAAGATATGCCGAGTAACTTTATTACGCTTCGATTAAGAGATACATTGACAAAACTTCAGGTAGATGTGAACCATGAAACAAATGAGGTAACAGCGACAGTTGATCTGACTATGAAGGTCGAAGCCATTGAGTATCCTCATGACGAACTTCATGAAAAAGAGAATATAGCAAAATTGAATACAAAGCTTGAGGAAAAGTTTAATGAGGAAGCAGAACAGATTTTCAGCACTCTTCAGGAAGCCAATTGTGATGCGCTTGGGATTGGACGACGTGTGCTGGTGTACCACCCCGATTTCTGGGATTCGGTCAATTGGAATGAAACGTACCCCAACATTACGATCAAACCTAATATTCAGGTGGAACTGATTGGGCACGGTATTATCAACTAAACTGGATAAACAAAAAACCGGGGGAGGATCAATCCTCTTCCCGGTGAATAGCCTGTTGTATTGTCCTGCCGAACGCATAGCCCAGCAGACTGATAAAGGAATAAAAAGCGGCATAGCCATATAGAGGCGGCTCAAGCGTAAACCGCTGCACCGTTGTCATGACCAATATGGAAACTGCAAAAACCGCTGTAAAGGTGATGACAGGATTAAGCCTGTATTTAATTCCCGCAGTACTGGCAAGCGATCCAGCCAGAAGGGCAAACAGCGGATTTACCACGAACAGAAGAACGATTTCCATACCTGCAAGATCTGATATCATCATGGTGCTTCCTCCCCCGGTGAAGCTTTGCTTTCTTACTAAAATAGTATCACAAATCCTGATCTATGCCACTTTTCCAGTCATAAAAAAGCAGCCACTAACGGCTGCTTTTTCCGATTTATACACCTGTTGTTTCCTTCCAGTAAGTGTCTGTTCCATTACTCTGTACCACCGATCTCCCGGGAATCTGAAATTGAATGAGAAAAAAATTCAGCATATCAACGGAAGAAGCCATTGCATTCAAAAGTACAAGAAAAATAATCATCGGGGTAAGCAGCCCCAGCATTCCGAGAACAGCCGGGAGGAAAATCGATAGAATTACAAAAGGAGCAACCGTGATAAACAGAAATCTTGTTTTGCTCATTTTCTCCTCTGTATAGACATACCCTCCAAAAAACGTTAATCCGATGTAAGTCTTTTTGGATTTCCAGAAGTCCGGCACAAAAATTAAATGAAGCAATTCATGGACGATCAGCATAACCAGCAGCCATAGAAAGAATGTTAGTGGGATGGTAATGGAGATAGAGTTTCCAGTAAAGCCGTAATCACTTAATGAAATAGGGGAAGCTGCATTCATGATCAGAAATGAAATTACTCCGCACAAAATCATAAACGGTACAGAAAGCAGTGTTGCTGTGAAAAGCCCTCTTGGCTCTTTAATTTTCTTCCATCCATTTTCTCTGAGTTCTCTTTGCCTGTTCTCCTTTTTAGCTGGAAATTTATGAGTAATAATCATCGTTATCCTCCTCAAGGCCACACTCACACTTCGAGACGTATCGTTACTGTAAGACCCTCATTTTTTTCCGTAACAATCGAGATCTTTCCTTTAAGACTGTTAACACGCTCTTTAATACCAAAGAGCCCCATTTTACCCACTGTCTGCTCGTTCAGGGATGAAATCCCCATCCCATTGTCGTTATATTCAAGTGTAATGGTTCCGTGCTGCTGCCGCAGGGAAACTGAGACATTTTCAGCATTGGAGTGTTTCATTGCATTGTTCAAAAGCTCCTGTACAATTCTGTATAAAGCCAAGGTCACCTCATAATCAGTATCCCTCTTCAGTCCAGTGGCCGTCAGGGACAATTTAATATTGGACCGAAGCTGGAATTTTGATGCAAGGTCATCAAGTGCTCCTTCCAGTCCGTTCGACTCAAGCAGAGGAGGGAGAAGAGAATGACAGGTTTCCCTTGTAAGATAAATAACATCAAGTAGTCCCTCTTCCAGTTTTTCAAGCCTTGCGCTATTAATCGCTGTCCCCATGTCAGTGGCAGACTTTATCTCTGAAACTTCCCTTTTCAGGACAAGAAGCTCCTGAAGGACGCTGTCATGCAGATCAACAGACAACTGACTTCGTTCCTTTTCAGATAAATTAAACAGGAGACGTGTAAGCCATTCTGTGTTTCCTTCTTTTTCGAGAGTCATATCTTCAAGCTCCTGAAGAAGATCCTCGATCCTGAGAAGATTTTCAAGCAGAATACTGGAGTAATAGGACAGGGTCAACAGCCATTCTTTTTTACTGTCATCCAGTCTGAAGGGTTTATCATTCAGACCGGCTGTCACATAATAGTACTCAGATGACTCCCCGATTATCAGAGCAAAGGAAGAACCTGATTGGAAAATGGCACCAGTACTGACGGGTGAGCGCTTCAGAATACTGATCAACTGCATAAGATCAAAGTCGTCCTTCGATGATTCCATCTCACTGACCGTGTGGTTTCTTTTAGATATGAAAAAGTGTACGGTTCGATCCACGTTCAAAACTTCCTGGAACTCCTTTTCAATACTCTCCTGGACTTCCTCAACTGATTTATTCTGACGCATTCTCATAGTAAGCCGGTAAATACTCTCCTTAAATTGTTCTTTTCCTAAGAACAGACTCTTTCTCAGTTTGGCATCAAGATAGGATTTCAGATACAAAAATAAAAGGGTAGTGAGATAAGTAACAGAAAAAACCTGCAAGGTCAGTGACAAGGTTAATGGAGCATTACTCAAAGCAGGAAAAAAAATAATAACCAGGACCGGCGGAAGGGCTGAAATCCCAAGATAATAACCCAGCCTGCTGAAATACAGCTGAATATTGACCAGCTGATCTGTGCAAAGGAGGTAAAGAAAAATAACCGGAACGACGAAAATAAAAATAGAGACTGCTTCTCCCGGTAAAAGGTAGCTTCCAGTAAAAAGGACCGGCAGTACATATAGAAAAGTAAAAGGAGCAAGGGCAATTACGAGTGAGATGAACAGCATTTTGAATGTATTCAGTACCGGCTCGCGCCTGAAGTTTACAATACCTTTTGTTAGAGCAGAAAAAATGTAAAATAGTAATAATAAAAAAGAAATGAGCAGAATCATTCTTCCCGTGGAAGCCAGTGCCACTGAGAGTGCTGTATTTAGCAGAAGAAGAACGAACAGCAGGAGATAGGCACCTTTCATCCAGTTTTTATTCAGCCATGACTCCTTATATGTCATAAAATAGTGGTAGACGAACTGCAGAAACAGAACCGGTGACAGCAAAAATGTAACGGTCTGAATATAAAGCCCCGTCTGGCTCAGTTTTGCGGCTAGACCGGCGCTGTGGTAGCAGAGACTAAGCGTCATAATAAATAAGATCAGCATGCTCGTATGGGGTTTTATTGTTGATTTCAGGAGCAGCAGGCTGAGCCATAAACTCAGAAAAAAGAAAAAAGAGGGGAACACCACAAAATAAAGATGCTCCTCTGTGAAGTACCTCGACATTGTCACAGGCTCGGTCCTGACTGCTCCTTCGGAAAGAACAGTTACGGATTCAGCTTTCTCAACTCTGGAATAATCCTGTACTGTGCTGTGCTCTTCTACAGGATTTCCATTGACTTCTAAAATCTGATCCCCGGGCTGAATCTGATTCGCATGAGCCCATCCAATCGTGCTGACTGTCCCGGCTTCATATTCACCATGATCCTGCTTTTGCACCTCCAGACCTATATACGGATATTGCAGGTTTAATAAAATCATCAAAAAGGCAGCAGCAGCAGAAATTATCATTAACGTAATAACAAATGCTTTTTTATAGAAAAGAATCCAACCCATCCAAAACCTCCCAACCTACCTCCAGTAATGAGAAGAACCTGATAAGGACTCCTTATTGTGGAGAACACTGATGATTGCCTCAGCTTCCGACTTACTGACCCCGATTAATGTAACTGTCCCATTTTTCACTTTTTCAACCAGATCCGGATTCTCTAATAAAAACTGTACTACTTCTTTCATAATTGTAAATCCTCCCTTATGATGAAATAATATTTAATGCATAAGCACAGCCGGCTTATTAAACGAATTCATTCAGCTTCATTATCTGGTCCTTTGAAAGAGGCAATTCGGAAATTAAAGCTTTATACTTCTGTTTATAGATTTCTCGGACTACAGCAGTGTATTGTACTGCCCCTGATGCAGCCAGTTCCCTCTTTACAACCTGTTTGTTCCTGACAAGGTCCTCCCATCGAAGTTCCCCCGAGTAGTACCTTGTAATCAGGTCATTGCGCCTCTGATCAAGCAGATAAAAAACAGGCAGCGTCCGTTTTTTTAGCTTCATATCACTTTTCTGATCAATGAGCTGAATAGCCAGCATATCATTATCAATTTGCCCAATAATTCCTACGAGCGCACTTAAGCGTCTGATCTGCTCCTCTTCTTTCCTTTCTTCTGTCAACATGTATCCCACCGATGCAGCCATGGATGTCAGAGATCCTGATTTAAGACGGAGCATTTCCAGATAATCCTCTTCAGTTGAAATGGTGTTTTCAATGTCCCTATACTGACCAACCGCAGCAGAAAGCAGATACTTGTGAACGGCGTGAAGCAATTGACTGTTCAAGGAGAGAGAACTTCCTTTTGCAAGACAGTCCTGACTCACTACTGCCAAAGCATTGGCCAGATTAAGTGCGACACCAGGGCTCTCCTTCATCCACACCGCATCATTGTTATCACCATCCTGCAAATCATCATAAATATCGATACTTAAAATAAGTAACTCCATCGCCGCAGCTGCTCGGCTTACGTTTTCAGGTGACGGTTCTGAGCTGAATATTTCATAATGTGTAATGACAAGCCGTCCGAACAACAGGGAATAATCCATCATTTTATGGTCTATATAATTGCAGAGAGGGTCATGGAGCACGGAATCAGAAAAATAATCTCCGATAATACCTTTCATAAAGTTATGAATCTGCTTCTTCATTTTCTCTCCCCCCTCCGGCAAAATCTATCAGAATGTTGAAAAAATTGTACATGCATGAAATAAATCACACTAATTTCATGGTAAAATATCAGCAGGTGAAACCTATTTCATAATTGGAGGTCCTTCCATTGTCACGTATACTTATTGTAGATGATCATATTGTTGTTGGAGAAGGTACGAAAGCAATTCTTGAACGAAAGGGAAGCTATGAAACAACGTTTATCCCTGACAGTCACGAAGTAATGGATATTCTGAAACAGGATCCGGCCTTTGACCTGGTGCTTCTTGATTTACAGATGCCCGGAATCAATGGACTGGAACTGTCCAGGGAAATACTGAATTACGATCCGGATATGAAAATCGTAGTTTACACCGGTCTGGAAATTACCGATCATTTTAACCTCCTCCTTGAAGCTGGTGTAACCGGTTTTATCAGTAAAACGGCAACAACAGATCAGCTCATCCTCGCTATTGAAGCTGCTCTCGATAACCACGTCTATCTGCCGGTAACAGTTATGCGGAAATTTCGGATTATCGAAAAGGATCGGCAATCAGCAAACGGAAAGAATAATGATCATGACACCAGGATTTCATTAAATGCCAGGGAACAGGAAATTATGCACTACGTGTCTGCCGGGCTGACAAATAAGGAAATCGGTGAAAAACTCTACATAAGTCAAAGAGCTGTTGAATACAGTCTCACCTCCATTTTCAGTAAGCTTAAAGTTAAATCCAGAACAGAAGCACTTATGAAAGTAAATAAGCACCAAATATCAAACAAACAATCCTGACTAACTACTTCTTATGTATTACTTTATCTGTCTTCTCAGCAAACTGCCACGAAAGAAAACCATGTTTGACCGAAGTTTTACTTCGGAATACCGCAAGATCCCTGGAACTTTTTCCAAAACCTATCACGAAGCCGTTTCGGCTTCTTTTTTATTGCGCCATAAGACATGCGCTGCTCTTAAAAACAGGGTTTCATGCGCAATACCGCAAAACTGAAAATGACCGGGGAGTGAATTTTCTGTATATTCCGAATTCTTATTGCGCTGTGCCGAACCCTATATTTCGGTGAAACTTCCCTTCACCCTTTATATACTTAAGCTAATCAATTTTCCAAAAATTGAAATGAACAGCAAAGGAGGCCCTGCAGAGTACAGACGTCGCTCCCGGTCTTTTCCTTGACTTTAAGATCTGCCCTTTACAAGTAAAGAATGACTATACTTACTGCAATTTAAAGTCAAAAAAACACATTTCCAGGAGGTAATTATATGGATACGCTCACAATGTATGAAACACCAGAAATTCAGGTTAATCAGTATGATCTGGTCGAAGATTTTGCCTGGTTCCTCGTTTTTATTGCCGTTCTTCTAGCTCTTGGCGCCACGGTTGTTCTTGGTGCCGCCGTCTGGTGCCTTGCCAATGGAAACGGATCATTTACCGGTGGTACACAATGGGACAGTGGACTCAGAATCTGGATTGAGTGCAGATAAAAGGTTTTGAAAAAGAGAGTCTCCCCTTACCGGGAAGGAAGGGGAGCACTCTTCTTTCATTCATTGACACTCTTACTAAAATGACTGAAAGGATGCGTTTTATGATTTTAATAAAGGACCTTACGAAAATGTACGGCCGGAAATTCTGCGCAGTAAAAAACGTTTCCCTCCATATTAAAGAGGGATCACTTACAGGTCTTGTAGGTCCAAATGGTTCAGGAAAGACAACGATTATTAACAGTATACTAGGGGTCGTTAACGCTTCAGAAGGGACAGTCAGATTAAAGAATCACCTGAACACTTCCCGGACATTTAAAAGACATGTTGCCTATGTACCCGATGATCTACTTCTCCCTGAAGTCCTGACCGGGCACGAATACCTTAAATTTAAAGCTTCTATGTACGAACTTGATGTCTCCACAAAAGAAGACAGATGCCAGTCACTCAGCCGGCTTTACTCCATGGAGCAGGCTCTGCACGAACCGATTGAAACCTATTCCCACGGCATGAAAAAGAAAACCCAGCTGATGGCTGCATTCATGCTGTCAAGCCGTTTTCTAATTCTGGATGAACCGTTCAGAGGCCTTGATGTAGAGGCGGCCATGATTACGAAAAAAATGCTTCACAGCTATAAAAGCAAAGGAAATGCCATACTTCTATCTACACATGATCTCCTGGCTGCAGAAACCTTCTGCGATCAGGTGGCGATCCTCGTTAAAGGAACTAAAGTGGCAGACGATTCCGTGCTGAAGCTCAAGATGCTTTACGGAGCCAGGACTCTTGAAGAGGTTTTCCTGAAGGCCTCCAATCTTCAGGAGAGGAGCCGGGAATATGACCAAATCATTTCTAATCTCTGACCTGATCATTAAACAATGGAAAAAAGAAGTGGGAAAGCTGTTATCAGAAGACCAATGGAAACGCACAGCCGTTTTACTCTCCTTTATTCTTATTATTTTCACAGCAGGTGGAGCCGGCTATTCAATAACGCAGACGCTGCTGTCTATGTTTCTGCAGGGAGATGAGCGTTCACTGGTTCTTCTTGTCTTTTCCATGTTCATCAACACATCCATCTTTTCATTTCTGCTTTATGTGATCTTTAAAACAATGACGCCTGAACAAGACCGTCTCCATATACAGCTTTCCTGGTTCCCGGTTTCCTCGTTTGAAAAACAGACTGGATACTTTATTCCGTTTTTAGGCGTGATCACGCTGCTCGTCATGTCTTTTATGGGCATCCTCCTTATTCCCGGGCTCTTGTTTGAAGGGATCGGCATCCTGTTTATCTTGTTTTTCTTTCTTGGTCTTACCGTGCAGTCTCTTTTTATTGTTTCAATTGTTCATGGAGCTTATCAGCTGGCCTACTTCATAACCAGCAGACTTCGGTTCCCCTTTCCAAAACATATTTCATTACTGCTGATTATGCTTGCAGGAATTGCTGCTGGTTTTCAATCCATTCAGACAGATAAAATTATTGGTGCATATGAAGCCTTTACCTACGATTTGTTCTATATGACGGCACCTTTTTTTCTGATTTACGATAATCTTTTGTCTGTTATGACCGTAAATCTTCATATCATCGCAGGGGTTGTCATTGCCGGGCTGTTTTCCCCCATTCTGGCGATGCTCCTGCCAGTGCCTGTGAAGGAGCAAAAAAAATGGAAGCTGCTGTCATCCATTCCTATGCCCCGAAATAAATTTGGTGCTGTTATGAGCAAGGAACTGAAAACGCAGGCAAGAAATGAAGATAATATTCTCATGTTCCTGGTTGTGCTCATACTGCTTGGTGCTGCCGGTTTCTTTTTCGAACTGCACAATGCTGTTTTTCTCCTGTATATTCTTGCTGGCATCACAGGTTTATCCGGTCTGAATTCCTATGGAAACGATCATCATTTATTTAAACTCTACAATTTATACAGCCTGAATGCAGGAAAAATCCTTCTCGCAAAGCTCGCAGCCTTATGGTCATTTTCCATTGCCCAGTTTTCAGTGTATGCTCTGTTTTTTATAGGAGCTGGAGCGGGGATTATGCAATGGATGATCTGCCTTCTTATCCTGATCAATGCCAATCTCCTCCTTTTTATTGCCGGAACCATTATACCTATGAACAGAAACAGTCCATTGACCGGAATGATCTCCTTTTCCTGTCTTCTGATTGTTCTGGTGCCTCTGCTGTTCATTATGAACTCTGTTCTTACCGCCGCTGCTGCTTCGGTTCTTATAACCTTTGCCGTGCTCCTCGAGGCAGCCCTGTTTGCAGGGGCCTATCATTCGGTGAAATGGAGGTTATCCAGTGAACCTTTATGATATCCCCTATCTACCGGCTGGTGTAAAGCTTGTTCCTCAGCAGTTGATTGATGAGAAAACCGGAATTACCTTTCCTGTAAACCGAACAGCATCCATGATGATTGATGAAATTGACGGCAGGAAATCTGCAGCAGAAATTATTGATAAACTTGCAGAGAAATTTCCGGTCGACAGAAATGTGATTGAACGTGATGTAACAGCTTTGTTCGATAAGCTGTCAAAGCAGCACCTTCTGAATACAGAAGCAGGGCGTAAAGCCCCGGCAGCCAGGGTGATCAGCCTCTTCTTCCGTCAGTACCAGCCTGGTTTCAGACATCGTTATGAGGAAGATTTTACATCATTTTTCTTTCTGTTTCTGTTTCTCTTCTCGATTGTGTTCAGGAAAATAGGTGTATTTTTCCTTCTATTTCTTACCCTTTCCCTGGGTAGCTATATATTTTTTCAATTTGACATCAGTCTGACGATCGCCATGTACTTTTCAGTTGTCTACATTGGCCTTCTGAGCAGCTTTGCTCTTCATGAAACCTGTCATGCTTATTTCTTCAGAAGAAGATCAGGCACCAGCACTACAGCCGGTTTCATTGCAAGTGACTGGATGTCTGTAAAATTTGTCCGACCTGCTGTTGACAAACATGGGAACAGCATGTGGCTTGTAACCCTGCTTGGCCCCCTGATTCCGGGGATTACAGGCGTCTTTGGAATTATTGCGACAAACACCCTGATTACCGAGCAGGCTATGATGTATGCCTTAAACAGTTTTTTCGCTGTTTTTCTGCTTCATCTCATTTACCTTACGCCATTTTTCGGTGATGGCAAGGTACTGCTGAAGAGGCTATTATTTAACAAAGGAGTGGCTTAACATGTCGACCACAACTGTCATTAAACGTTCGTTTACTATTTCCGGAGCTGTATCCCTGCTTGGAGTTCCACTTGTTACCGTTGCTTTCCTTATTACCTACATTTTTGCCGATACTTCTACAGCCTTTATGTTTAATACTGTCAATGTGGCTGTGGATGCCTCTAGCGGGGCGATGACATTTGATGTAGGTTCAGGTTATTTATGGCTCATTGCCATTGTTTTTGGTGTTACGTTCGCACTGGCTGTTTTTGTAAACATACTCATTAAAAAAAATCAGCAGAACCGGCAGTGAGGGTATAAAAATGAGACTCGCAATATACGGCACCTTCTTTACTGTCGCACTCGCTGCTGTTATTTTTATTATGTTTCAGCCTCCTTCCGAACAAATTACAGCGTCCAGTTCCATTGATATGATCCATAATAAGAACTCCGTGCTTTCGTTCGGCGATCAGGATGCACCGGTTTCCATTGTCGAATACTCAAGCTTTCAATGTCCAAACTGCCGAACACTTCATGAAAACACAGGGTCTCTGCTTAAAGAAAAGATTGCAGACGGTACTGTGCACTACACATTTAAGCATGTAGCTTTTGAACATTTTGCCTTTGATAACGTTATTTTTGAACATGTGACTGAAGAGAATTCGGCGGATCTTGAAACCGTATCACATATCTTTTCTTCACAGCCTGCCTGGTCCAACTATTCGGATGCTGCCGACGTTCTTAAAGATCTTAAACTTAACAGCCCTGCAGGTGAAATCGATGAGCGTCAGGTGGAAATGGAGCAGGCTATGTGGGAATTTGAAGAGCTGGGTCTCCGCGGGGTGCCAACTATGTTTATTAATGGCAGACAATTTTCAGGAAGCTATGATGAGGCGTTTATCAGAAACATCATTGAGGAGGAGAGCCGGTAATGCAGAGCTTTCATTAAATTGGACCTGCCATGTCTCCCTTCGGAGAAGACAAAGGATACACTGGGAAAAGTCCCCCAAAAGGCGGGGCTTTTCTTTTACTGTTCCATTTACTCAGGACTTATGGTTTCTTTTTACCTCAGCCGCTGTGATACGATTTAATTAAATATACAAAAATACTTATCTGATTGTGAAAGGCGGTTTCCTGCTCCAGATGATGGATTTTGTCCAGACTGACTACGTTGTTCTCATCCTTGCACTATTTCTTATCATCGGCGTTCTGACTACGAAATTCTCCACCAGGCTCGGCGTTCCCGCCCTGATTCTCTTCATTGCCGTCGGTATGCTTGCCGGCAGTGACGGCCTAGGCTTTATTTACTTTGACAACCCATCCTACGCACAATTGATCGGGATCCTTGCCCTGATCGTCATCCTTTTTGAAGGCGGTCTGTCCACCAAATGGGCGACCATTAAACCTGTTGCCGTTCCTTCCCTTGTCCTGGCGACAGCAGGGGTCATTATTACGAGCGGTGCCGTGGCAGTGGTAGCCACGCTCCTGCTTGACGTTACCTGGCTGGAAGGGCTTCTGTTCGGTGCAATTGTCGGCTCGACTGATGCGGCCGCTGTTTTCGCTGTGTTAAAAGGGCAGAATATTAAATCCAGGCTCGGAGCGACGCTCGAGGCAGAGTCAGGTACAAACGATCCGATGGCCATGTTTCTGACACTCGCTCTGATTGAACTGATTATGATTGACGAACAGCGCCTCTGGCATACTGCAGGTACATTCTTTTTCCAGATGGGGCTTGGTCTGATTCTCGGTCTTGCCATCGGCTGGCTGGCTTCCAAAATGATTAACCAGATTAACCTCGATTCAGGCGGGCTCTATCCGATTATTGCCATTGGTTTTGCTCTTCTCACATACAGTGTGACCGCCAGTGTCGGGGGAAGCGGTCTTCTGGCCGTCTATGTTGCCGCGCTTATCATTGGTAATTCCGAACTCACATACCGCCATACGATCTTCCGCTTTAATGAAGGTTTTGCCTGGATGATGCAGATTTTGATGTTTATCATTCTCGGTCTTCTTGTTTTTCCGGCACAGCTTTTCACTTGGGACGTTATTATAAATGGACTGATTATTTCGTTCGTTCTGATTCTGATCGCACGGCCGATTGCCGTATGGGTGTCCACGCTTGGTTTCCGCTACACATGGCAGGAAAAAACGCTGCTTTCCTGGGCCGGACTTCGCGGTGCCGTACCGATCGTACTTGCCACGTTCCCGATGATCGCCGGATTCGATAATGCGCAGCTGTTTTTTAACGTGGTCTTTTTCGTTGTTCTTACTTCGGCACTCATTCAGGGGTCGACCATCTCCCTGTTCGCTGAAAAACTGGGCCTCACGGGACCTAAGCTGGTCACCCCTCTTCACTCCCTTGAGCTTGTCTCCATCGGGCAGGCGAACGCGGAAATGGTGGAGTACACGGTGAATGAAGAGACGAAAATTGCGGGCAAGACTCTGATGGAGATACAGTTTCCCGACGATGTTCTGATTAATGCAATTATACGTGACGGTGAACTGATTACGCCTTCCGGGGAAACGGACCTCTATCCGAATGATATTCTATATATCCTTGTGTCACGCACGAGTAAAAAAGACCTGAAAGCGCTCCTTGGCGAACGTGACAATGTACCGGAAAACTGACTTCATTTCCCAGCGGCGATGCGGACTTGTTTTCATTCTCGATGTGCAACCTAGTTGCGAAAGGGAGTGACAAACATGAATCAGTCCATTCGCGATTACATGAGCAAAGGCTGTGCTTCCTGTACGCCTGACCAGAGCATTCAGGAAGTCGCAGCCTTAATGGAACAAAATGACTGCGGGGCCATTCCTGTTGTGGAAAATGGCCAGATCCGCGGGATTATTACAGACCGTGACCTTGCCCTTCGTGCGACAGCCCACAACCTGTCTCCGGATACGCCATGCTCTGAGTGCATGAGCGATACGGTTACAGTTGCAGACTGTAACATGGATGCACACGAAGCTGCCCGGCTTATGGCCGAGAAGCAGATCCGGCGTCTGCCGGTTGTGGAGAACGGGCAGGTCATCGGTATGCTTTCCCTCGGAGATCTGTCGACTCAGGACAGCTTTGAGGATGACGCCGGCCATGCCCTCAGTAGCATTTCCTGTAAGGCTCACCATCCGAATAACTTGCAGTAAGCTCTTTTCACGAAACAGCCGCCCTTGTGAGCGGCTGTTTTTTTAGCTTCCGTGAAAATGATTAAAGGGAGGCTTCACTACACGCCGTCCGTTCGGTTTCCGCGGCGATGCCGGCAAGCCTCCGCGGGCTTCGCCCTGCGTGGTCTCGCCTGGCCTCCATTGCCGCAGAAGTCTCACTGCCGGCGTGCAGCTTCGCAAGTAACCAACTGACCATTTTAAAACGGTCATGGTGTGAATGAATTCCCATAAGTGTTTGTGTTGATCGTACCGTGGTTTTTTTGTTTTGTTGAACATGTACCGGATTTCAGGTACGATGTACTTACTTTTAGAGATCGCGGTGATGAGTGTGTTAAAGGATACAGGTGAACGGGTCATTCCCGAAGTCATGAAACCATTGAACGGGCTGCTTCTGGAACATATGGCCCGCTATCATTTCTGTGCCCCTTATGTAAGAGGCAGGGTACTCGATATTGCGTGCGGCACCGGGTACGGGTCGCAGTTTCTGGCAAAAGCAAGAAAGAATGTGATTACCGAAATGTTTGGGGTTGATATATGCGCAAAAACGATTGACTACGCCATCAAGCATTACTATCACCCGCTGCTTAAATTCCGGACCGGCGATGCGCTGGATCCTGACCTGAAGACAGAGATCGGCACCTTTGATACCATTCTTTCGTTCGAAACAATGGAACATGTGCCGGACGATCGGGCCTTTCTCAGCCGAATGAGTGACCTCCTAAATCCCGGTGGAACACTGGTAATATCCACGCCTTTTGGAGAAGGACGCGGTATTCCATGCGGCCAGGAATACCACTATCATCAGCTTACGGAAGCGGAGTTCGTTTCTCTTTTTCACCAACCGGAGTACGGTTTCGAAGACGTGTCATTCTTTTTCCAAAATGGTGTGGTAATTGAGAGCACAAAGCGCGACGGGGTTCACTATCCGCTTGGGCTGGCGGTCTGTAGAAAATAAACCATAGAATTAACCGTTTTTCTGCCGCCAATTTCTGCAATGCAATATGGTAATCTGAAAGTACAAATAGATCTAACACAGGTGGTACATTATGAATAGGAAATTTCCAGCAGTTATCCTGTCATTTTTATTAGCTCTTCTTCTCGCTTCACCTGTCCATGCCCTCTCATGGGCATATGATTTTGTAGTGTGGGACGGGAAGGTATACGAAGTAACAGAGGAGGAACTGGCTCCTGAGGAAGTGGCCGGCCAGATCGGCTCTGTACGCACTCAGGCTAATGAAAATACAGGCAGTTACTACGGCAACGCGTCAAACGCTTATCCCAGAGGAACGCCCTACTTTTCCATTGATGGCGTGTCAGAGCGGGAAGCCATTGTCGTACAGGACGATGAAAGCAGGCTGCTTGTGGCAGAATTCAGGGACAGCGCTCCGTTTCACTGGATGAATGTGGTGATTGGTGCCATTCCATTCCTGCTGATACTCGCAGGGGTTGGGGCTGTTGTTCTAATCGGCATATATGTAAACAAAACAAGACAGCATGAAAAAACGTAACCATGTGGCAGGCCGCATGGTTACTCTTCTTTCCCGCTTCGTTCCATTTTCACTGTATAGGTGGTGCTTGCCACGGCAAAAACAGCAGCAGCAAACCACAGCCATGTATGGTCCCGCCCCTCAATAAATGCCAGAATACTGTTGATTACCAACAGAACGGACACAATGATGTAAAAAACAATGCGCTTCAACTCAACCTCTCCCTGAACATTGATCTGTTCATTTTAACATACATGAGAAGATGGGTTGAATGAAGAACTGTCCTGCCAATTAAGCAGAACAGCAGCGTGGTTCTTATTTACTTTTCGTACTGGTGTTTTTTTTCTTTTGTTACTTCTATGATCTCAATTTTACAGCACGATTGCTTTTTCATACCGTCTTTTTTTGAAAACCATTTTTTCATCATGAACTCACCCTCTTAAATAAAGTAAAATATCAGTCCCGCAGAAGTTGACATGCTCAGTACAGACAAAACAAACACCACGATCAGTTCCTTTTTGAAGATTGTTTTTAAAAGTACCAGTTCAGGAAGACTGGCTCCGGCCGAGCTGATCATCATGGCCATGACAGGTCCAGCTGCCATCCCGTTTACGATGAGCACCTGGGATATGGGAATCATACTGGAGAGGCGGATATACAGAGGAATACCTGCTGCCGCCGCCAGAGGGATGATCCACCACTGATCGCCGCCTAAATACATACTGATCCACTCGGAAGGAACCACACCGTGAATGAACGCGCCAATCCCTGCTCCAATAATCAAATACGGATATACGTTTTTCATCAGTACAAGTGTTTCATGCCACGCCCGGGACAGGGAAAACGATTTTTCCTCCTCCTCGTACCCTTTCATCACCACCTTCATTAAAGAACGTTCAAATCCGAATGCTTCCAGTGACAGACCAATCAGAAGGGAAAGGGATGCAGTCACAATCGTGTAGATGACTGCCACTTCCCAGCCCATAATCACTGCCATTATAGTGAGAATGGTTGGGTCGAGTACGGGTGATGCAAACAGAAACACCATGACAATCCCAAAGCGCACCTGATTGCGAAGCAGATTCACGACAACCGGAATGGTTGAGCATGAACAAAATGGAGTTAGAAAAGCAAACAGAAGAGCAATTGTTCCGCCAATAACAGGTGGTGTTTCCTTCAGCCAACCCTCCATTTTACGGTAGGGGATAAAAACCTGGAGTACATTTAAAACAAATGAGACCCCGACGAAAAGTACGGTAAGTTTCAGGGCAATGAATAAAAAACTCTGTACCGTTTCCATCATCATCAATCGTCACTCTCCCTAAAATCAATTATTTTTGATTTATAAATCAACAAAATTTGATTTATTGTGCTTAAGTAATCCCGGCGCTATCTGGCCGGGCGGAAAAGGCAGCACAGCTCTTCTGAGAGCAAGTGGTCAATGACTTCTGTGTTAATTGAATAGTAATTCCACGTTCCTCTTTTTTCCCGGAGAATCAGATCTGCATCCAGGAGAATCTTCAGATGATAGGAAAGCTTTGACTGAGGCAGGTCCAGCAGTTCTGTCAAATCACAAACGCAGGACGATCCCTGCCGGCAGAGTAATGATAAAAGGTGCAGCCGTTTCTGATCGGCAAGTGCTTTAAAGCGTTTCTCATACTCGGCAAAATCAGTACTTTTACCGGCTGTAAGTAAAGGTATGTTCAGCTTCAAACTGATCAGCTCCAATTCATCAATTTTTTTTGATTTAAAATCAGTATATGCCCTTCTTTTTCCAGTGTCAATATAAATATCAATTTTTTTTGATTTATTTTAAATGTTTTATATCCCTTTTCATGATACGGTGGTTAAAATGGACCATTCTGAGGTGATTCGTTATTTTTCCGTATCTGTTAATGATTATTGCTGTACTCCTTTACGCCGGCAACATTCTGGTTGGAAAGGCCATCAACGATCTTCCACCGGTAACAATTGCTTATATCCGGCTGCTTATTGCTTTTTTAATCCTTCTTCCTATTGGCATTCGCGCTGCCTGGCGTCACCGGAGCGCATTTCGAAACCATATCGGTCCCCTGCTGGTTCTTTCTTTAACTGGAATTGCGTTCTTTAATACGTTCATCTACGCCTCTCTCCAGTTTACGAGCACAACAAATGTAGCCGTTCTTGAAACCGTCATTCCTGTGGTAACGGTTATTTTAAGTGCCCTTTTACTGAAAGAAAGACTCCGGCTAATTCAGTGGACAGGCATTGCGATTTCTTTCGGCGGTGCTGTCTGGGTTGTCATGAACGGACAACCGTCTGCCCTAACAGGTTTTGACTGGAATAGAGGCGATAGTCTCATGATCGGGGCTATTTTAACATGGGCTGCCTATTCCATTGCGGTAAAAAAATACATGCATTTGTTTCCCCCATTCGGTGCGCTTCTCGTCATGACCGGCCTTTCTCTTGCCATATTATTTCCAATGATGCTTGGCGAATGGGTCATCACCGGAATCCCTGCCTTTGATGCAGGAAGTCACTCAGTGGCATTACTCTACCTCGGTATCTTTCCTTCATTTATCGCTCTTGTATGCTATAACCGTGCTGTTGATCTTATAGGGCCTTCCAAAGCCTCGGTATGTCTGAATCTCCTTCCTGTATTTACAATGATCGGCGCCTGGGCTTTACTTAATGAAACGATCACAGTCATGCAGATTGCAGGTTCAGCTGTGGTTATTGTCGGAGTGATGCTCACAACCCAGTCAACACGTAAAAAACAAGCAGGCACGGTCCCCTTGAAGAAAACCGTCTAACGGCTTTCCGTGTGGTCATACAAAAGTCCTCATTCGCATAGCTTTACAATGAGAAAGGGACTTTTTACTTCATCAAACGAGGGGCTGATCACATCATGGAAGGCTTCATTCTCGTACTTGTATTTATTCTTGCCACCGTCTTTTATTTTCTGCCTGTCATCATTGCTGTTTCCCGGGAAAAGGACAACGTTGCGGCGGTTGCCATTATGAATATTCTGCTCGGCTGGACGTTTATCGGCTGGGTGATCGCGCTTGTCTGGGCGTTCACTGACAAACGGGAAACAGCCGGATAAGGTTCACACTTCCTCCTCGGTTCTGAGGGGGTTTTTGTTTGTCCCGCACCTTCTGGTGGTATTAATTTAATATACAGAAAGGACGGTGGGATTGATGCAGGATCAAAATACAGAACAATTGTCCGATGAACTGGAAAAACAGATTAGAGACGCAGCCGAAGAAGCTTTTGACGAAGAAGTTGAATCGGTCAACGATCAGCTGGAAAAGGAAATCACATTTGCCCTTGTGGGTGATATCAATACAGGAAAATCCTCAACCGTAAATGCTCTAATGGAGGACGAGCTTGCCTCTGTCGCCCCGGAACCGGGTCAGACAATCGAAGTCGGACGCTATTATTACACTGAAAAAATTGTGTTTGTGGACACCCCTGGACTTGATGACGTTATCAAAAAAAATTCCGAGCAGACAATGAAATTTTTCAGACAGGCCGATGTGATTCTTTTCTTCCTGAATGCCGCAGGAACTGTACTTTCGGACGGGGAAATGAAAGTGTTTAAAAAACTGAAGCGGAAAAATAACAATATTATTTTTGTGCTTAATAAAATTGACGCCGTAGATGAGTCGGAAGTGGACGGTCTCGTTCAGTACGTGAAACGTCACACAGCCACAAACCTGCCTGTGATTCCGATCTCCTCCAAGGAAGGCACGAACGTGCAGGAACTGCGGGAAGAAATTCTGGATATGTTAAAAAAAAATGGTAAAGATCTTCTCTTTGCACGACATCTGAGAGATAAATCCCCTGTTGCCAACAAGTGGATCTACGCCGCCGGGGGAGCTGCCGGTACAGTCGGGCTTTCTCCAATCCCGGGTTCTGATATTGTACCGATCACCGGGATTCAGGTGACGATGATGGTCCGCCTCGGTAAACTTTATGACAAGCCGATCAGTAAACGCCGCGCAAAAGAGCTCGCCATTGCAACCGTAGTCGGCAATATCGGGAGAACGACGTTCCGTCAGGCAGTTAAAGTCGTTCCCGTCGCCGGCAGTATTACAGCAGCAGGCGTTGCCGGGTCACTGACTGTGGCACTTGGATTTGCGGTTAAGTATGCGTATGAGCATGATTTGGATGTGGACGTGGATACGATTATGTCTCTCATCCCGAAATACTATGAAGAACCAAAGGTTAAAGATCAGACACCGCCAAAATAAGTAAGAGGCTGACATAAAGGGTGGTTTCCGCCTTTTTGTCAGCCTCTAATTTTATTTAACGGGATTTACGCACATCTCTCACGAGACACAGACCGTCACCATTCTCGGTTATACCTTTTTTCTGATTTACCTCTCAGCCGAGCAGGTCCTTTGTTTATTTCTATTCAAGGGGTTCTCCCAACGCGCTGATCCACTGCTCCCCGTTCCAGATATAGAGTTTGTTCTGGTCTTCGTTAAACCACATAGAACCTTTGATCACAGTCATATACACAGGAGGGGAAGGTGATACCGGGATCACACTCTCAGAGAACTCCTCAAAGATCATAAAGTTGATGACCGGCGGCCTGTATCCTCTGCAATTGTTCAGGACGAGGACGTTCTCTGAATGTGTTTCGGAAACATCACGTATCATCCGGAAAGCGGATGGGTCGCCTACATTGAAGTCACAATCTTTCACGAACACTCTGTGCGGCTGAAGTCTGTCTACCGTATTTCTGAAAAACGTGACATTTCTTTCGGTATTTTTCTCTATCTTAGTATTGTTTAAATACAGCTCATACTCTCTTACCCGGACACCTTCATCCATTTGAGGCTGACCGATATTATCTGTCGATCTGATATATTCGTCATAAGGATAGTCTTCACGGAAAACGACCTTACTGTCTGTATAGTAGAACCGACAGACCACATCCCCATCCCTGGTGTTGTGCTGAAATCCGGTCCCCGCCCTCATCCTCGGATTCTCAAGCAGGCATCGCTCAAAAGTAATGGAAGCATCACGTGCCCGGTTGCTGTGGTGATAATCCATAATGCAGTCAATAAATTCCGTGTCGGTAAATTTCATGTGATTTGTGGTGTTCACACTTATGAAGGAACAGTTAATAAAACGGTTGCCTGTCATGACTTTATCGTCCTGACCTTCCCTAATGCCAACACTGAAACGCCATTCTCCATTGGTTGATCTGAAATTAACGAACGTATTGTCTTTCATTTCGGTTACATCGAGCGTAGGATTCGTATGGCCCCTCAGCTCGTTGCCGGAAATGGATTCGTAATAGTTATGAACAAGTTCAACATTCCCTCTGGCATTAAAACTGTCAGTAATAAAGGTATTGCCGATAATCCTCACCCGGTCCCGTTCTCTCGTTGTGAAGGAATGGGAGCCAACGGCCACATTGTTCGTTACAAGGATATTCCGCCTCTGGGCAGTCATGGAATTCATCAGGGAAAGGGGGCCGGAACCGTTAAAAAAGTTATTGCTGATCACGGTCGCTGCATTGTTGTAAATGTGAATGTTTCCAACTCCGGAGAATATACACCCTGTGACCTCAATATGATGAGCACCGAGAAGAAGACTGTGAAAACCGGAAAATATCTGGCAGTCTCTTATGGAAACTCTGTTGCTGTAGCTGTCCTCAAAATTAATCTGGTAGCGGGTGGAGTCCGGGAAAATCGGAGTACCATTGCTCGAGTCCTCACCGTTATGGAAGATCTTACACTTTTCAATCGACGTAAAATCAGCCCCGCCGCTGATGCCGCCCCGATGGTTATTATAAATTTTGCAATTCTCAATATGAATATAGCTGATCTGAGGCGTGGAAAGATGATAACTGATGTTAATGTTATCAAGTCCCGGCGTTTCCCCCACAAACTGCAGCCGGACGTAAGAAGCGTTAAAAGGCTTAACAACAGTCTGAAGGTAAATTGCACTCTGACGGCGGATCAGGTTGTCACTGCTGTCAAAAAACAGGTACTCAAACCGCGTATGCTCGACTCGCGGAATCCTTGTGTAGCCGCCATACGTTCTCATCTGAATTAATTTGTGATGTTCAGGGTTAAGCGGAATTGGATTCGTAATATACGCTCCTGGCCTGCTCTCGATCTGGCCGTTTGTATTCATAAACCCCGGATAGCCTCTCCGGTCAAGACTCTGGGTGATCAGCCAGGACGGCCCTCCCGGATAGGCACCAAGCGTAATGCCATCCCCCATGAATTGGGATACGTCAATATTTTCAGCCGAACAGAACTCGGAGCCCCTGTCAAAACGGATGCCGTATGTCTGCTCCATTCCCCGTTCGGAATTAAAGCCGCTTCCTCCGTCTGAAAAACTTCTGTTCGGAATGTCACCAATCAGTGTTCCATTCGTAACATGGGCGTTGTAGCAGCCCAGAACAGCGATCAAGTCTCCGGGCAGCCTCCACGGCTCCATATTCTGACTTAAATCATACGGGTTTTTATTTTCTGAATCGAACATTACTTCAAAAGTTGAGGCGTTCAGGTCAAAGGTCATGTTGCTGTGGAGGCGGATCGGATTCGTCTGAACGGTGTACTGAAACTCGCCCCCGTTCAGATTGGTATAACAGAAGCTGTAAGTGCCCTTTGGAACGACAACCCGGGTATAGTTTTTTTCACTCGCCCACTCAAGTGCTTCATTAAACCCGTTCAGATTGTTAAACGCTGTTTCCCACTCCGCCTCCGAATAGGGAGGTTTTCCAAAGGATCCCTGAGTAATTCCCCATCGATCGAGCTCTACCAGATAAGTAGAAGAAAATTCCTGACCTGCCTGCGGGGCCGCCTTTGCTTTCCAGGTTCCACCCTCAAAGGAGAGAACGTTATGCTCTGCAGGGGGAACGGAGAAATCCACATCAGCCAGCTCTTCTAAATGGGACACAGCTGCCGGGAGAGGAACCGCTGAGAATCTGCCCGATTCAGCGTCATAGCGGAGTGTGTCACCATCTGACTTTTCAGATGTGTCCACATCATATATTTCATTCAGGTAATGACCATGTCCGATTTCCGACTTCATTTCCAGCGCTTCAAAGATAGCGGTATCATCATATTCATATCCGCCGTTATCCATTGAGGGTAGCGGAATATTCCCTTCATCCGACCCGATAAACACTTCTTTTGTATCCGTGCAGAAACCGAGCTCCCCCTCAGATAGCTCAGGCAGATCAGCTTTCAGGCCTCTCCTGATTAAAATCTTTTTCACTTGCAGGTTCCCTCCCTGTTTGCTCAAAACGCATGATTCTCTTTAAACTGATTGCCGGGATAATGCGGCCTAATCTAAAATTCTCCCCCATCAGCAATACAATCCTGTTCTGTCACAAAACTTCCCCCATCTAATACTCTGCAGAACTCTTCAGTAGTAAACGAACCTCCATCGATTATTTTCGGCGCTGCCGTTCCATCTTCAAGAGCAGAAATTCTTGCCGCCATCGACTGTAAGGTATTTTCAAGCATCATCTGACTGAGATGGATTTTGTAAACCGCCCGAATAAGATTACGGTCAATTTCCATAATATTGTTCCAATCCTCTGAGTCCTGCTCCATATTCCCAACGTGATGGTTAAAACCTTCAATGAAATCATTCCTGATCACGATGTTTTCCTGAATTGAAGCAAACAGTTCATTTATTGCCGGAATAACTGATGAAGCATTCGTGTCCAGCTGCTCCGGGAGTAGTTCATTGTCGGAAAGCGAACGCCACAAAATATCAATCTGCCGCTGTTTTCGTTCCGGATCCGGTAAAGGCACATTGATCCTCCTTCTATTACTTTTTTCAGGAACTGCTGCTTTTCCAGACTCCTCTCTCCTGTGTCCATTGACCTATGAAATCTCAACTACAGACTTATATGTCAACGGGACTGAAAACATGCGATGTGGGAAAAAAATAGACCCTGCCCTAAAGGAATGAGCTTTTCCCTCCGTTCACGGTGCGAATTTCATGTTAAAAAGCCTCATTGCATCCGCTCTGATACCGCCGAATGGATCACGTTCCCGGATTTAGGTCAGGGCCTATTCCATCTACCTTGTTTCATCCTGTTTCACCGTGAAGGAACAGGGAAAAGAATGTCGTATTCTCCCTAAATGGGTTAAAAAGACCCGCAAGGAATACAATAGACGAGTCCAGAGGAGCGGATCTGCATTGAAACCATTTTTGATCTTTTTTATTTTTACTTTTGCGGTACTATTTTTACCAGCTGACACAAAGGCCTCTGTTCTTCAGGAGGGCAGCAGCGGTGAACAGGTTACAGAACTTCAGGAAACCCTCTTTCATCTGGGCTACCTCCCTGTCAGCCCGACCGGTTATTACGGCGCTTTGACCGAAGAGGCTGTCCGATCTTTTCAAGCCGATTTCAGCCTGCAGACGGATGGAGCGGCCGGCCCGATTACACTGCAAAAAGCCGATAATGTCTCTGTTATGGCCCGTGTTGTGTACGGAGAAGCCCGCGGAGAGAGCTATGAAGGGCAGGTCGCAGTTGCTGCTGTGATCCTTAACCGGATAAAAGATCCCGGTTTTCCATCCGATGTCAGGGGCGTTGTATTCCAGCGGAACGCCTTCACTGCCGTTCATGACGGCCAGTACTACCTGACCCCCAATCAGACTGCCTACAAAGCAGTGAGGGATGCCCATCTCGGCTCGGATCCGTCGCAGGGATCAACCTATTATTACAACCCGGACATTGCCACGTCCCAATGGATCTTTTCAAGATCAACGGTAACCAGGATCGGAAAGCACCTGTTTGCTGAGTAAACAAGAGGCTGCTCCCTATTGGAGGCAGCCTGTTCTATTGAAAAATTGCAGCAGAAAAGCCGTCCCGCACCTGGGACGGCTATTTTTATTAACGGTGATGGGTCATGTTAAGACGCTCGTCTTCATTAAAAAGGACGCCTGTTCTGCCTGGAGCTTCATTAGAGCGGCCACGGCCGGGATGATCCTTTCTTGCAAAATCATAGATTGCCGCCCCGATCAGCTGGCCCCCCTCCTGCAGACGGCTCTCGCTTATTTTATCCATCGTATCAAACGGGGTGTGATACCATGGCTCGAGATTGGCTGTTCCCGGCTCTCGTCTGATGAAGTTCGCTGCGTCGATTCCGGCTTCATAGAACGCCACATGATCCGATGCGCCTCTCGCAAACAGGACGAGCGAATCGTTTCCAAGACGTTCGGCGGCTGCACTTGCAGACTGCCATACCTGATTTGGTGCACCATCAACCACGTTGACATACAGGGCAGTTGCCGGCTCCCAGTTCGTTCCAACCATATCCAGGTTAAAGTTGGCCGCACTGCGTGCGATTTCATCTTCAGACAGCTGGCTCACGTAATAACGGGAACCAATCAATCCGATTTCCTCTGCTCCGACAAAAACGAAGCGCACTTCTTTTTCGGTAGGGAATGCTTTAAGAATTCTGGCCAGTTCCAGAACAACAGCTGTACCAGAAGCATTATCACTGGCTCCCGGGGAGTATGGCACGCTGTCAAAGTGAGCGGTCACATATACGATCTCAGGGTTCTCAGCCGGTTTTCCTTTCGGCTCTTTAACGGCAATAACGTTTGGTGATACCTGATCAGCCAGTTCACTGAGAGTAAGCGTGGCAGTGATACCCTCACCGATCAGGCGCTCCCCGTCAGCCTTGGTGATCCCTACAACCGGGACGTCAGCCTGGTTTCCGCCAAGACTTGGTGTTACCGGGACAAGGGATTCAGCGTTATCATAAATAATCACACCGGCTGCTCCTGCTTCCTGGGCATTGACGGTTTTTTCCCAGAAGGTCATTCCCCCTCTTTCAATCAGAGCAATATTTCCTCCTGTTTCTTCCGGGAAATCTTCAGGATAACCAAGCCCTGCCTCAACGACGAGACCTGTAATTCCCTCTTCCCCGGTAGCAGCTGAGCCCGGGGCTACGCGAATGGCAAATTCCTCATCCGAAACGGATGTAAACAGCTCTCCGGAGACACGGTTTGGAATCCCGAATTCCTGTGTTTCCACATCATATCCGAAACTCTCAAGCTGAGCCTGTATGTACTCGGCAGTGAGCACCTCTTCCTCCGTTCCCGCAACCCGCGGTCCGATTTCTTCCACAAGGTGAGTCATGTGCTCCAGCACTCTGTCCGTATTAAAACGGTTAATAATACGCTGGTCAAAAGCCGAGCCCGATTTTCCCGGAGCTTCGGCAAAAACCGCTCCGCCCGTTCCCGGTCCGCTCCAGGCAAAACTGAATGGAACCGTAAACATCATCAGCATAACCAGAAAAGCAGCTAATCCTTTTTTCATTCTACTGACATCCTCTCTAATTGTGGTGACCGCCCTTTCGCGACGCGAAACAACGGTTCAATACCAGTTTCATAGAAAAGGATAAAGATGCCAATAGTCCAAAACACCTGTAGTTCTGAAAATTATGAATTTTAATAGGATCAAATTCCCAGGTCATAGGAATGCAAAAAATCGCCACCCACGTCGGATGGCGATACTTTAATATGCTATGGTTTTATTATAGGGAATTTCATTAAATCACGTGTTACTTTTTTGCCTGTACATCCAGTTGTTCATGTAGAAAAACAAGCTTTCCATTCCGCCCTGTTTAAGGATCTGCCTGCTTTTCTGCCGGAAAATCCGATCTTTTTTCACCTTATCGTCAGAGAGATAAATGGCAATGAGGCCTTTTCTGATAAAACGATGAAACCGCTTATCCGGAAGCAGTTCAATCCCGCTTCCCGACTGCCGGTAGAACTCACCAAGCCTGCTTATCATTTTATTCTCACTCTCATAATAGCTGCAGAAGTTCAGATCTCCCTCACGTTCATCTTCTTCCTGATCAATGTAATAATCCAGCATAATATGAAGTCCCTGCAACCATGGAAAGTACCCATCCTTAATGCGCTCAGCATCGGCAGTAGTCAGCTCTTTGTTTCCTGCTGAATAGGAGGTCAAGCAGAAAATACCGAGAGTGGAGCCTGCACAGGCGGAAAACTCATACCAGCTCATTTCCGGCACTTTGCTGCGGTGTTTTTCAAACCAGGCTTCCAGCCGTCCCACACGCTCCGCGGGGGTCACGTGCTTGTGCACCTGCAGATCCCCATACAAAGAAGCAAGTTCAATATTCGCCTCCTGCACAGTATTGTAAGCCGCGAACTTCCCTGCCGCTTCCTGACACGTTCTTACAAGGGCGCTAAGATACCCCCCGTCCTCATTTTCTTTACGAAAACGGTAGTAATCCCTGGCAGGTGCTCCCGGTGTCAGTGCGTCAGACAAACTTTCATGAATAGCTCTGAAATCCTCAGGGTTCAGGGATGTGCTCCGGTCACACAGGTTATCAAGGTAGTCACAGGCGATCTGGTAAGCCACAATAAAGCGGATTGCTTCTCCTCTCTGCTTACCAGCCAGCAGGGCGTAAACTGCCCCTCCTTTACAATGAAAAGCCTTCTCATCAATACTCATCAAAGCCTGGGACCGTAACTCAGGGTCAGGGATCTCCTCGGCAATAGAGCGCCATTCCTTAAGCTGGTTCTTCACTTCAGGAAGCACTTTCTTATAAATCTGAAACAATAGCGTCCACGAACGTGTTGGTATTGACACATCGATCCCCCCGTATAAAGATTTTCTACATACAGCATGTGCATATGGACAGAAAATGATTCCAGTATTTGGAGCAACACCTTCGTTCTTCATTATTTTGAGTATGGAAAATGAAGTTTCGGAAGCTTGCATCATCTAGCTGAAACTGCAAGTACTGCTAATGCCTAAAAATAATAAACGCCTCTTCCCCCTTCCGTTCACCATTACCTACTCCTCCTGCAAAATTTCAGATCAGACCAATTATAGACTGATAAATATGATCAATCTGTCAGTTAATGGCGAAAACAAATTTGAGACTTTCGCCTCTGTATGCTGTTGCGGTAGGGGTTTTGCAAGGTGGAATCATTTCGTAAAGCAATATACTTTTCGCCATCTCCCTGCAAAAAATGTAATTTATCCAGTCTGATTCAACAAAGTAAGACATCATTTACTGCTTACTTCGGGAAAATTCGTGTGAAAATGAAATAGGTTTGAATTCTTGTAAATTAAGGAAAAAAGATACAGACTCATTGATATAGCCGCCTTTCTTTACTAGGATAGATTTACCGTTAATCCCCATTTCTTTTGTAGTATTTTTTCTGACAGTTAGAAAAACACCGCATGCAGTTTCAGGTAAAGAAAAAGTACCTGACAGGCTTCAAACAGTCTGTTATAGTTACTGAGCGTCCGTTTTACGGTATAACAGGACTGGGTACGTCTCTTTTGGTTTCAGATGGTCGTTTTGATACTGAAATCTGTGATTTTTCGGCATTACCAGCTGAATACAGTCACCTCATTACATATTTTTTCATAAAGAAAGTGATTGTCACTAGGGACACCAGATGAAATTAAGTTTTAAAATAAAAGTGGTTATCTGTATCCTATTAAAAAGGAGGATTTATATGAAATTAACGAAGTATATTATTATTGCGTTAATACTAGGTTTAGGAACAGGTATAGGGTTTAATCTGTTTGCCCCTGAGGCATTTGTCTATGTAGACAATTATTTCTTTTCACCTCTGGGTACGTTGTTTATTAATTCAATCATGATGCTTGTTGTGCCTCTGGTATTATTTTCAATTATATTAGGGACGGCTGGAGTCAGCGATCCGAAAAAGCTCGGACGAATTGGAGGTAAAACAGTAGGCTTTTATTTAACCACCACTGCAATCGCTTTAATTATCGGTCTTTCACTGGCCTATATTATTCAGCCGGGTGCAGGGGGAGGTTTTGAGACACAGACCGCGGACTATGAGGCGGAAGAAGCTCCGCCAATCATGGATACCATACTTAACATCATTCCTGATAATCCAATCCAGGCTATGGCAGATGGGGAAATGCTTCAGATTATTGCTTTCGCCGTCCTGATTGGGTTTGCTCTCTCAAGGCTCGGGGATAAAACATCTGGAGTCCTGAAGCTTGTGGAACAGGGAAACGATATCATGATGTTCCTTGTCAGGATCGTCATGTACCTCGCTCCATTCGGGGCATTTGCACTTATTGCTTCAGCGATAGGGGAACTGGGAATGTCGGCTCTCCAGGCGATGCTTCTGTATATGGCAGCCGTAATTGGAGCACTGCTTATCCATACTGTGGTCACTTATGGCTCCGTTCTGAAGTTCATCGCAAAGCGGAACCCGATCCAGTTTGTCAGAACGTTCATCCCGGCTATGGCGGTGGCATTCAGTGCATCAAGCAGCAGTGCTGCTTTACCGATATCCATGCGTGTAGCCCAGGAAGATTTAAAAATTTCAAAACCTGTGAGCAGCTTTGTCCAGCCGCTCGGTTCTACCATTAATATGGATGGTACTGCCATAATGCAGGCAGTGGCAACGGTGTTTATTGCCCAGGTTTACGCGGTAAATCTATCTTTTGGTGATCTGCTTACGGTCATCCTGACGGCAACGCTTGCAAGTATCGGAACAGCCGGTGTGCCAGGAGTCGGGATGATTATGCTGGCCATGGTACTCACTTCTGTCGGTCTCCCTGTTGAAGGAATTGCGCTCGTTCTTGGTGTAGACCGGATTCTTGACATGCTTCGTACCGCTGTTAACATTACCGGAGATGCTACGTGTGCGGCGATGGTTTCAGAAATGGAGGAAAACCGCGAAGAAAGTGAAGCAGAGGCTTCCGAGGCTTCATAACAAAATTGCAGAATATCTTCTTACAATGACACGATCCAGTTTACTTGAAAAACTGTATAATTTTAAAGCGCCATCCGATCATTTATCGGATGGCGCTTCTTTATTCCCCCTCTTTCGGTTTGAGGGCATTCTTCTGATGGCGGTAAAACTCGTGAAACAGTTTCATGAGGGCCCGCTTTTCAATTCGCGATACGTAGCTTCTGGAGATGCCCAGCTCCTTGGCGATCTCACGCTGGGTTTTCTCCTTTTTCAAATCAAGTCCGAACCTGCCCACAATGACTTCTTTTTCCCGGTCGTCAAGGACGTGGATGAACTCGTAAATCTGCTTCTTTTCCATCTTCAGCTGGATCGCGTCCACTACGTCCACCGTTTCTGCCTGGAGCACGTCAATGAGAGTGATTTCGTTCCCTTCCTTATCGGTGCCAATCGGATCCTGGAGGGAGACGTCCTTTTTCACCTTTTTCAGCGCCCGCAGGTGCATGAGGATTTCATTCTCAATACAGCGCGCAGCGTAGGTGGCGAGTTTGGTGCCTTTTCCGGAGGAGTAGCTTTCAATCGCCTTGATAAGACCGATCGTCCCGATGGAGATCAGGTCCTCTGTGTCTTCCCTTGTGTTCTCAAACTTCTTCACGATGTGAGCGACTAGCCGCAGGTTGTGTTCGATCAGGCGGTTTCTGGCGTCAGGGTCTCCTTCTTCTTTCATGAGCCTCAGGTATTTCCGTTCTTCTTCCTCTTTTAACGGCTGAGGGAACGCGTTGTTTTTCACGAACGAAACGAACACGAACAGTTCCTTGATGAGGTAGGTGACCGCTGCCAAAATTCCGGACATGGAAAAACCTCCTTGGTGGGCACTTTACCTCTATGTTTATGCCCGTTACCGTTTCCGCGTGCGTGTACACAGAGAATTTGACCGGAAAAGGAGAAAAAACACGACTGATGTTAGCGGGCATGTTAGCTGGGACGGTTCTTCCATTGCATTTCACTTAAGCAATGATGGCAAACCAAAAAGGCTGCACAGCATGCAGCCCTCCTGCTCAATGAAGGAAATGTAACGGGAGAACCGTCCCAAAATCACACACCGGGGACTTTGACTTTGGTTTTCTTTTTTGAAGGGTAAAAGTGGTTTGCCACTTTCGGGGCATACTGAAAGAGTATGATCCCCATCATGGCTGTTGCAAGAATAAACACACTGCTGAAGACCATGAGTTCAGCTGTTGCAAGTGCAGCAATGATAATGGAGAATTCTCCACGCTGCGTCAGAGAGAAAGCCGCTCGAAGGGCGACTTTCCGACTGAGTCCGTACATGCGTCCCCCGACGATCCCTACGATTAATTTTGCTGTAATCGCCCATACGATCAGTGTAAGGAGAAGCGGAACCATCGGTACTCCGTCACCGAATGTAATCGTCGTTCCGAACCAGAGAAAGAAGAGCGGCAGCGTAATATCGCGCACCGGAACAACCAAATGCTCCAGCTGCTCTGTTTTCCGCACTTCTGCAATCATAATACCGGCAAGAAACGCCCCTAGCACCTCGGAAAGGTCCAGGTAAAGAGCAAGTCCTCCATAAGCCAGTGCCATCCCGACGACGAACATTATGAAGACATCAGAAGTTAAATGACGCTCAAAAAACTTCTGCAGTTTTGTGAATAGAAGCTGGCCAATCAGAACAGCACCAGCTGTCAGCGCCACAACTTTAAACATGAGCCAGGCAAAGTCGCCCCCACTCAGCCCAACACCTGCAGTCATCCCCACCATAATGGCGACAAGAACCGGGGCGACGAGATCCTCGAAAATAAGAAGACCTAAAATAAACTCCGATTCCGGGTTGGCCATCCGTTTGTTCGTCTCAAGCAGTTTTGCGGTAATCGAAGAACTCGTAGCATAAACGACCCCCCCGAGCAGAAGTGCCTCAATCCAACCGAGACCGAAAGCCCAGCAGATCAGAAAGGTAACCCCGACATTAAGTAGGACATCCAGTGTACCTGCACCTGTCACTTTCCGGGCTACTTTCATGAGCTGCTTAAGAGGGAATTCCATCCCGAGCATAAAAAACAGCAGGACAATCCCGATTTCTCCGATAAAATGAAGCAACTCCGAGTCTCCAAGAAACGGGGCCAGAGCCAGTCCAAGCAGAATAAAAATGATAACACCCGGAATACGGTACCGGGTGCCGATCAGACCGGCAAAAAACATGAGCAGGAACAATAGGCCTGCTGCCAACATAACCGGAAGATCTATATTCATTAAGGGGCTGCCTCCCCTTTACATATCTGCTCAAACTTTGCAATGGCATCATGTTTACCGATCGCCATCAGCGTATCTCCGGGCTGAAGGACAACGTCGATATCCGGACTTGCAATGACGTCTTCTGACCTGAAAATGCCGACAATGGAAACGCCGGTCTTTTTTCGGATTTCATTCTCCGCAATGGATTTTCCTGCGAAGGCTGATTTTTTATCTAGCTTAACCCATTCAGTTACTATCTGGCTTTTTAACAGCTGCATTTTATCTGCATCGACAGGCTGGTATACAGCTCCCAAAAACTGAGCTCCAAGTTCCCTCGTTTCTTCAGCAGTCAGATCAATTGAAAAGTCTGCTTCATCCTCATCTGCATCATAAAAAAAGTAAAGCTCCCTTTTTCCGGTATGATGGATAATGAGAACGATCATACTGTTTTCCGCTGTTGTAAAAGATATTTTCTTTCCCATGCCGGGAAGATCCGCCATTTTGATATCCACTCTGTTTCATCCTCTCTCTGTATCCTATAGTAGTATACGCATTTATTTCCAGAACGTAAATATATGACTTGGTACTAAGACTGAAAAAACCTGCTGCGAATTGCAGCAGGTTTTTTCTTTTACTTTAATCCATCCACAAACGTGGAAGCGTTATGGTGAAGCATATCAATGTACGTTTCTGCTCCTGAGCCTTCCGCTCCAAGGGCATCCGTATACACTTCACCTGCAATCGGTACGCCGGCATTGTCAGATACCTGTGTCATGTAGCGCTTATCGACTGTACTTTCCACAAACACTGCCGATACGCCCCGATCCTGCACAAGATCGATCACACGGTTGATCTGCTGCGGCGTCCCTTCTTCATGTGAATTGATCTCCCATACCCCTTCTGTGTCAAAACCGTAATCGGCTCCAAAGTATTTAAACGCATTTTCACTCACAACAATGAGACGATTTTCCTCTGGGATTTCAGCGACTTCTTCCTCTATCCAGGCATCCAGCTCTTCCAGCTCGCCGATATATGCTTCGGCATTTTCACGATAATACTCTTCTCCATCCGGGTCCCGTTCAATCAAATCCTGGAGAAGGTTTTCAACATACATAATGCCGTTTTTCGGGCTAAGCCATCCATGAGGATCCGCTTCGTCACTTCCCTGAAGAGGGATCGGCTCCACGCCGCTTGACAGCTCCACAATATCCGTATCTGCTGCTGCGTTTGAAACGACCCGCTCCAGCCATTCCTCCAGATCCATTCCGTTAATGTAGAACACATCGGCATCACTTACCTTACGAAAATCACTCGGCACCGGCTCGTATTCGTGAGGCTCCTCCCCGATCGGCACGATGTATTCCACTTCCCCGCGATCACCGATGACTTCTTCAATGATGTTGCCGAGGACTGAAAAACTCGTCGTGATCTCGAGCCCCTCTCTTTCTTCTCCGCTCTCTTCCGTTCCGCATGCGGCCAGAGTCAGCCCGCCGGCCAGCAGAAGACCGGCTCCCACTGTCTGTTTGAACCATTTTTTCATTACTCGTTCCGCTCCCTTCAGTAAATACACCAACACAGTATGATAATTATGTAAAAGTGTGACGTCCTAAAACTATTTTTTCCCGATCTATAAAAGTTTCCTAAGTGCAACTTTTATGACACTGACCACATTATAGCGGAGAGTGGACAATAAGGTCAAGGAAAAAGGAAGAGAAATTCCTGTTTTAGAAAACAGTTAAAGAAATTTCCACAAGAGAACCCGGATGCCACCACGGCACCCGGGTCATAACCATCAGTATGTTTATCAATCCCAGTATTTCGGCTTTCCGTAATGCTTGAATACGCTCGTTTCCATATCCCGGTCGAGTGTCATATCCTCCACGTACTCGGGAGCTGACTTAATTTTGTCTTTTGATAATTCCACGCTTACAAGGGACTGGGACCAGTTTACATCAAGAATCCACTCGGTCGAAACTACAACTTCTTTGCCGCCGGGCAGCCACCGGTTCGTATCCACTACAAAATAGCGGATTTTAAACGAATCCTCCTCAATAAGGACATCCTTTACTTTTCCGAAGCTTTCATCCCCAGTAGACAGTTCATAGCCAATGAGATCCTTCACACTCAGGATACTTGTTTCTTCCTCCCGAAGATCATCCAGACTGTCAGGATCTTCGCGGGTCAAATCCCTCGGGACAGCACCGCTTCCCCATAGACCTGCCCCCATCCAGTATGGGTTCAGACCGTAAAACTTTGAGAACTGCCGCTCAAACTTCCGAGTCATCGGTTCATCTTCGGGAGAAGGGCTTTCTTTCGCCTGCTCCTTGGTGATATTGGCATGCAGCCGTTCCTCTTCAACCGAATAGGATTGTATTGAAGCAGGTGATAAAAATCGCTGCTCTCCTTTGAGCCAGTTTCCTGCGTTCATCACAATGTAGCGGACGGTCCAGGTGTGCTCATCAAAAAACAAATCACTGACACTTCCGATTTCGCCTTCTTCGCCAAAAACCGTAAAGGGTTTAAGCATTCGCTTATAGGAAAATAACATCTCCACCACTCCTTCTCAGAATAAACACAAGCTATTGGAAATGATTTTCCCTTCCTGCCGGTAAACAAAACGGAGTTATGAACACCGGGAAAAGCCGGGTCATAACTCCGTGTATTAACTTTCATACTGAGTGTCAGGTCAGTGAAAATCCAGGCTGACGCTACTACTCTAGTGCTTTACCCGGTAAACACGTGCTTCGTACGGGGTAAAATGAAGCTCATTTCCGAACGAGAGGGATTGATCCTGTTCCATGTTGCTGATAAACAGCTGTCCTGCTTTATTCTTATACCCATCCGGTACGTGAAATATTGCATTTTCTCCCGTAAAGTTACAGATCACAAGCAGGGATTCTCCCTCGTACCTGCGCTCATAGGCAAAGAACGTTTCGTCCTCCGGCTGAATCAGATCGTATCCGCCGTAGACCACGATCTCGTTGTTATGACGGAGCTCAATAAGCCTCCGGTAATAATGGTAAACCGAATTCGGGTCTGCAACGGCTGCTTCCGCGTTGATTTCCTTATAATTCGGGTTCACCTTCAGCCAGGGAATACCGGTAGAGAAGCCAGCGTTTTCCGTGGTGTTCCACTGCACAGGCGTCCTGGCGTTATCCCGTCCCTTTACATAAATCGCCTTCATGATGTCCTCGTGAGGCACACCTGCCTCCCGTTTTTCGCGGTACATATTCAGCGTCTCGATGTCCTCATACTCCTCAATCGAATCAAACCGGACATTCGTCATTCCAATTTCCTCACCCTGGTAAATGTACGGCGTACCCTTCATCATATGAAGCATTGTCGCAAGCATCTTAGCCGACTTGACCCGGTACTCTCCGTCATTCCCGAAGCGGGACACCATCCGGGGCTGGTCATGATTGTTCATGTACAGACTGTTCCAGCCTTTATGCTCGAGTGCTTTCTGCCATTTGGTGAGGTTTTCCTTTAAATCGCGTAGCTTCAGCGGGCGCAGATCCCATTTACCTCCCGGACCGGAGTCGAGGTCCACATGCTCGAACTGGAACACCATGTCCACTTCCTCACGGTCTTCGTCAGTATATTTCTGAGCCAGTTCCGGTGTCACGCTCGGCATTTCCGCTACAGTCATGGCGCCGTATTCCTTCATCGCCTTTTGATTCATTTCATGGAGAAATTCATGAATACGCGGTCCATTGGCGAAATACTTTGAGCCGGAAGCGTACTTTTTCCCCTCCTGCGGCTCTGCATCCGGCAGACCGTCCACCTTGGATATGAAATTAATCACGTCCATGCGGAACCCGTCGACGCCCTTATCGAGCCACCAGCGGATCATACTGTATACTTCTTCACGGACTACGGGGTTTTCCCAGTTCAGGTCCGGCTGCTTTTTTGAAAAAATATGAAGGAAGTATTCCTCTGTCTGTTCATCATACTGCCAGGCCGATCCGGAAAAGGCGGATTCCCAGTTATTCGGCTCGGACCCGTCTGCTTTTCCCGGACGCCAGATGTAATAATCCCGGTATGGATTATCCTTCGATTTCCGTGACTCGGCAAACCACCGATGTTCATCCGATGAATGATTGACCACCAGATCCATAATCAGGCGCATGCCCCGGCTGTGCACCTCTGATAGCATCCTTTCCCAGTCCTCCATTGTACCGAACTCATCCATAATCGCCTGGTAATCCCGGATGTCATAGCCGTTATCATCGTTGGGACTGTCATATACCGGAGAAAGCCAGATCACATCCACCCCCAGCCCCTTCAGGTAATCAAGCTTCTCCGTTATACCGTTCAGATCCCCAATCCCGTCACCGTTGCTGTCGTTAAAACTCCGGGGATAAATCTGATACACGACGCTTTCTTTCCACCATTGTTTACTCATTTTATATCCTCCTCAATTTGTACTACTGTCTGCCGTTCTACTATTTTATGACCGGCTGTGACGGACTTCCGCTCTCCTGTAAGGCTGGCAAACGCCGCTTCCCCCATAGAACGGAGCGGCTGTTCCACCGTTGTGAGAGGAGGCAGCGCCATCTCGGCTGCGAGCGTATTATCATAGCCGAGCACTGATAGGTCTTCCGGCACCCGGACTCCGCCCTCTCTTGCTGCATGCAGGGCACCGACCGCCATTTCGTCACTTGTGGCAAAAACCGCGGTAAATGCCGTTTCGCTCTCCAAAAGCGATTGCATCTGCTCCTTCCCGGCTTCAAAACGGAAATCACCGAACCTCAGAAGATGGTCATCGACTTTAAGTCCGTGAGCAGCCAGGGCTTCACGATAGCCTTCAAAACGCGGCAGGCCTGCGACAGGATCGCTCAGTTCCCCTCCGATAAATGCAATTTTTCTGTGCCCCTTTTCAATCAGGTAGCTGGTCCCGTCAAAGGCAGCTGTTCTGTCATCCACTTTTACAAACGGCACCGTTTCTTCATGACTTTTCGTTGCCACTGTTACCGCCGGCATTCCGATCCCGGCCAGTTTTTCTGCCATCTCCTTTGAAAACACACCGCTTGCATAAAGCACCCCTTCCACCCGTTTCTGTTTTAGAACGGCCAGATAGTCATCTGTACGCTCTCCTTCAGAACCGGTGTTGCAGACAACTACGCTGTACCCCTGCTGCTGTGCGGCGGATTCAATTCCTTCAAGTAGCTTGCCCGCAAACAGGCTCGATACGTTCGGCAGAAGAACACCAATGGTCCGCGTCGCCTGACCGACGAGCCCACGGGCAAGTGCATTCGGACTGTAACCGAGTTCCGCGATTGCCTGAACAACTTTTTTCCGCGTTTTCTCCGAATAGCCGCTCTGGTTATTCACAATCCGTGAAACCGTTGCAATCGAGACACCGGTCTTTTTTGCCACATCCTTAATCGTAATTGACATCGTCTCATTCCTTTTACGTAAACGTTTACGTTCATTACTTTATCACAGAATGAATTCGTTTTCAAAGAAGTTTAATGAATTGAAGATTCAGACAATGTTCTTTATACTTAAGTACAAGTTCAATCACTTTGGAGACGAAGGAGACATGTTATGACACGACCAATTGAAATCGAAGATCTTAAGAATATCAATGTTCTCAACGAACCGCAGCTTTCCCCTGACGGCAGCCGTTTTGCCTACATAAGACAGACTGTGAGTGAGGATGATGAATACATCTCCCAGCTGTTTATCCAGGACATCGATTCAGATGAACCTGTACAGTGGACGTTCGGCAAGGAACGGGTCAGCTACCCGCGCTTCTCCCCCGACGGCAAATGGCTTGCGTTTGTATCCAACCGCAAGGACAAGCCTCAGCTTTTCCTCCTTTCCACTGCCGGAGGTGAAGCAAGACAGCTCACCACCTTCAAAAATGGTGCCATGCAGCCGGTCTGGTCACCTGACAGTGCGCGGATTCTCTTTACAACTTCTTTGGAAAAAGATGAAGAGCTCACTGCCCCTGAGGACAAAGAAAACAAGAACGAAGACACCAAAGGAAAAGAGCCCCTCGTCGTCACACGGCTCAAATACAAATCCGATGCTTCCGGCTTCCTTGATGACAGCTACAAGCAGATCGGCTTTTACTCTTTGGAAGATGATAAATCCGTTCTTCTTACTGAAGGGGAATTTCACCATGAACCAGGCTCATGGTCCCCGGACGGCAGACAGCTTGCCTACAGCGCCAACAAAAAAGAAGAGAGCGATTACCAAATCATCTCAGACATCTTTCTGATGGACGTGGAAGACCGGAAAGAAACCCGTCTTACTGACGGAGAAGGCGTATACTCCCAGCCATCCTTCAGCCCGGACGGCAAAAAGCTCGCCTACTTCGGTCACCAGAAGGAATATTCAGGTGCCACGCACAACAAACTGTGGATCACTGAGCTTGCCGCTGCCCACACGGAGTGCGTGACAAAAGACTGGGACGTCCATCTGGGTGATTCGGCGATCGGGGATCTCAGGTCAGGTCACCCGTCACCCGGTGCTGTCTGGAGCAAGGACGGGAAAAGCGTCTACCTGACTGCCAGTGTGTATGGAAATACAAACTTCTACCGCGTGAACCTTGATGGCAACGCAGTAGAACTTGCCGCCGGCCGTCATCATGTATATGGCTACGACGTTTCACCAGATAACGGGATTGCCCTTCTTGCAGTCAGCACACCGGTCAACCCCGGGGATGCGGTGCTGCTTGATCTGAATTCCGGTGAACAGCGCAGCCTAACCCGTGTCAACCAGAAATTTTTAGAGGAAGTCGCACTCTCCGAGCCTGAAGAAGTGACGTTTAAAGCAGAGGACGGCTGGGATATTCACGGCTGGGTGATGAAGCCTTACGGATACGAGGAAGGGAAGAAATACCCGACGATCCTTGAAATTCACGGTGGCCCCCACGCCATGTATGCAAACAGCTTCTTCCACGAGCTTCAGTACCTTGCTGCATGCGGCTATGCGGTGCTTTATACGAATCCCCGGGGCGGACACGGCTATGGACAGGAATTCGTGGATGCCTGCCGAGGTGACTATGGCGGGAAGGATTATACCGATCTGATGAGTGCGACCGATCAGGCCGTTGAGAAGTTCGACTTTATTGACGCTGACCGGCTCGGTGTAACCGGAGGAAGCTACGGCGGATTTATGACCAACTGGATCGTCGCTCACACAGACCGGTTTAAAGCTGCCGCCACACTGCGTTCGATTTCCAATTGGATCAGCTTTTACGGCGTAAGTGATATCGGCTATTTCTTCACCGAATGGGAGATCGGCGCCGACCTGATGAGCGATCCGGACAAAATGTGGGCACACTCTCCCCTGAAATACGTTAAAAACATTGAAACACCGCTTTTGATCCTTCACGGGGAGCGGGACTTCCGCTGTCCGGTGGAGCAGGCCGAGCAGCTGTTTGTGGCACTCAAGCATCAGAAAAAAGACACTCGCTTCGTCCGCTTTCCCGGTGCCAACCACGAACTTTCCCGCAGCGGCCCGCCAAAGCTGCGCTATGCGCGCCTTAAGGAACTGGAAAACTGGTTTAACAAGTACCTTAAGTAACCTTTTATATACAAAAACAGCGGCCCTTTTGGGACCGCTGTTTTAGTTTTGCTGTTATTCTGCTTTGGAAAAGTTGCGTGATTCCGTAAGTGCCTCAATAAATCCCTGTTCTGTTTCACCTTCAAAAGAAATCTCAACTTCCTGTCCCGGCTGCAGAGATAAGGCGAGAACGCCAAGCAGGCTTTTCGCATCTACCACCCAATGTTCTTTCTTGATCATAATCGTAGAATGGTACTGAGAAGCCGTGTTGACAAGTGCGCTGGCTGTTTCTGCAAAAATCGGTTTGTTCACAACTAATTTCATCTTCATCGCCTCCTCTGACATTAATTATATTATAATGAGCTTCCTCCCGGCTGGCAATAAGGATTTTAAGACCGGCAGAAAGGAGTTTTTATTTGTGCATGCCTATCCTTCTCTGTTTTCCCTCTGTTCTGGTAAACTGAAACTTACAAGTGAAATCCAGACGAAGGAGACTGTTCAAGATGAAACCAAGTAACTCAAAACTGTACAATCATTTCAAAAACAGGCGTGCCAGCCTCCTGGATGCAGAACAGTACCGCTCTTTTGCCATTTTTGTTCCGTTGATCTATAAAGACAACGAACCCTGTCTTCTTTTTCAGGTACGGGGCGAAGAAATACGGCAGCCAGGGGAAATCTGTTTTCCCGGAGGAAAAGTGGACCCTGAAGATCCTTCTGCAGAATCCGCTGCCGTCCGGGAACTCATTGAAGAAATTGGGGTGTCACAGGAGCAGGTCTCTGTGTATGGCCAGCTTGACTACATGATTACTCCTTATAAGTTCAACATTTACCCGTTTATCGGTGAAATTGCCACCGATGCAAAAATGAAGCTTAATCCGGCTGAAGTCCAGGATGTGTTTACCGTACCGGTCCGTGCGCTTCAGGAGATGGAGCCGAGTACGTATAACATTTACCATGAAGTCCAGCCGGAAGAGGCGTTCCCATATCACCTGATCCCCGGAGGCAAAAACTACGACTGGCGTACAGGTGTGGTGCACGAGCATTTCTACGAGTACCAGGGCCGGGTAATCTGGGGACTTACCGCGCGTATCTTAAAGCACGTACTTCACGTGCTCCCAAAGCAGTAAATGGCAATATACGCACTGAAAAAGCGGATGTCCCCATTGGACATCCGCTTGGTTTATTATTATGATGCTTCGCCTTCGTTCAGTTTCTTCTGATTGAACATAGCAATTCTATGATAAACAACAGCCAGAACCAGGACGGCCATATTCATTGCCACGTACAATGTCTGACTTTCTGTGGCCAGCGCTTCTGTCGGGATGAGCAGCCCGATAAACATAAAGATACTCAAGCTCAGAAGAACAAACGCGTAACGCTTATAGTCAGTCACTTTATCTTTCAGCACTTTAATCTGCTTGTCTGCCATCGATGCTCACCTCTCTCGCTGTCTCTTAAACAAGTATAACATGCGAGCAGCACGAACCGGGATGGGAAATACCACCAGATAAAAGATGGCGCAACTCCTATTAAAACCTTTTTTATAATAGACAGTCCTGAAAATGACTGAACAGATGTTCCGCTTCTTATTCCGCTACAGGCGGACGCTTTCCGCAGGTCTGGCTTCAGCCTCCTCGGAAAAATCGCCCTGCGGATCATCTGAATTTCTATTGCTGCTGTCTAAGTTCCTCAAGCATTAAAAGTACATGGCGGGCGGAATTAACGGAAGCTGTTTCAAGAAACTCGTCGTAGGACATTTTGGCATCCTTCCCTGCGATGTCAGACAGGGAACGGATAATCACAAACGGACACTGAAACTGGTGGCATACCTGTGCAATAGCTCCTGCCTCCATTTCAGAGCAGTACGGATCCTTAAAACGTTTACGGACCTCTTCCACACGCTGATGGTCGCTCATAAAGGAGTCCCCGGAGATGATCAGTCCCGGAACCGCACGAACGCCGACTTCTTCTGCGCAACGCTTCGCAATGACCATCAGATCTTCATCCGGCTCGTAGAATGCCGGCATGCGCGGCACCTGGCCGAATTCATAACCAAATACAGTCGCATCCACATCGTTGTAGCGCACCTCGGTGGAAATGACCACATCACCCACTGCCAGTTCACTGTGAAACCCTCCGGCAGAGCCGGTATTAATAATCGCATCTGTATGATAAAGCTGATTCATAAGGGTGGTACTGATTGCGGCGTTTACCTTGCCGATTCCCGACTTGGCCAGAACGACTTCCACGCCCTGAAGTTTTCCCAAAAAGAACTCACAGCCTGCAATCACCTGCTCGTCCCTGATATTCATCTTTTTCTTCAGCAGTTCTACTTCTTCTTCCATGGCACCAATAATCCCAACAGTCATATGGCATGTCCTTTCTTTCCGGAGATTGCGCCTGTTCCTTTGCTTGTCGAATGATTACTGGCCTATAAAGCTTCAGTCGGACGCTTTCCGCTGGAGCCGCCTTCCGCTTCATAAATTAATAAGTCATTTCCAGCAATCAATACAAAAAGTTCTTTGTTTAGAAACCGGGGCACCAGCTTTCTAAGGCAATGTGAAGCTGGTGCCTCAAGCGCATCCTGATCGTTTCCCACATTTTATCATAGCCGATCCTTATAGTCCGGACAAGAGTTATTTCCGTCCGAAATACAAGAGGCCTACCAGTAGCCAGAACAAGGTAACCACAGATGCAAGGATGAGTACAGCTACCGGACCGAACTGAAAGATGAGCGGCAGCGAGGCTGCTGTAAACAGCCCGCCTCCAACAAAGGGTTCAAACAGGATCTGTTTGTATCCGAAACCTTCCAGAGCAGGTGTCCGATTATCCGGGTCAGCCACTTTCATGAGAAGCAGTCCGGTGGCGGTAATACCGGTAGCCTGTCCAAAGTCCCCGATCCCACGTTCAAACCAGTATGTGGGAATCATTTTTGGAGCGAGAAAGATAAAGGCCAGTACGTTCCAGACAACCCCTGCTACTGCAAGCGTGACAAAGGCGGCAAAGTTTTCACCAATTACAGCCAGAGACACGGTTGCCAGTGCACTGACAATCAAAATGTCCAGAGAGAAACCGCTGATCCGGTTGATCATCTTTCTGTCAATCAGACGGAACCGGTCGTACTTATCTGAAATCAGCTGTGTAATGATCCCGCCGACCATGGCGAGAGGAAACAGAGGTACATAAATCATCAGATAAGTATCTGTCCACGGCCCCCAAGTGAAAGCTTCAAGCAGGATCAGGCCTTCAAGCAGGAAGAATCCAATGAGAATCGCGATGCCAACGTAGGCAATGTGGAGTGACAAAGGCTCGATTGACTCCGGGCGTGTCGTAAGCTCACCGGCACTGTCGCGGTTTTCAAGCTCAACGATACCATTGCGGCCTTCACTTGAAAGTCCCTGTCGCTGCCCGCCGATTTCCTTTGCCCGTCCGGTACGGGCTCCCCAGTTGATGAGGATTATACCGACGATAACCCCCGTCAGAATACCGATGGTAGCAAGACCGATGGCAAGATCGGCACCTTCTTCAAACCCAAGCTCTGTAAACGTTCCGCTGAGACCTGCAGCTGTTCCGTGTCCACCCACAAAACTGATTTCGATCAGGGCACCGGCCATCGGATTGACACCGAATACCGGGGCAAGCAGAAAAATTGCCAGCAGGAGACCGACCACGTACTGTCCCCACGATACCATCTGTCCCATGGCAACCTGAGGTCCACCGATGATCCATACTTTTTTGAGACTCGGCAGGGTTTTACCGAGGAACAGTGATGCGAATACAATGTTAATAAACAGGCCGGGAAGTTCCGACCAGACTTCCACTACTTCCGGCGGCACAACGCCGTTAACAAGGAAGAAATCATCTGTTGTGAACAGGCCCACGATCCGGCCGAATATTTCCGGCCCGAACAGCAGGGCAAGAAGTCCTGCAATGATAGAAGAAGGTAAAAATAATTTTTGCAGAAGTGGTGAAAACACACGAATCCATTTTCCAATAACGATAAAGAGGCCAAGAATAATAAAAGCGAGTCCAACCATTTCCGGCGACATCAAAATCCCTCCCGTGACAGTTCCTTTGTTTTTTTCCTGTTGAATAAATGTTAAATTTAGTATGCTTAATAAATTTGATTCTAAAAAAGGAGTTTTCAATGTGATCCTTCATACAGACAGTATAAAAGATAAAATTGAATTTTTTGAAGCCGCCTCACTTGTAAAACTGGAAAACCAGATTCAGCGGAAAATTGATGACAACCAGGCTCTTATGCTGGGCGTCCACCATGTTTCCCACCAGGTAACCCAAACAGAAAAAGGACAGAGAATATACAGTGCTGTTGTCCACTTCAAGAAGTCCGTATAAATTATGTAAACAGCAGTACTCCGTCTTTTAAACAGTAAAAGGGTGTCAGTCAGGTTTATCTACCACCTTTCTGAACACCCTTTTTTTCTCATGATGTTTAACTGTGAGGGTTATAGTCCAGCCTTTCAACTGACACAGGCTTCCATCCCTCATTATCTACCCATTCAATACGGACTTTAAACGGAGTATCTTTATCCTCCGGCAGGCTGACCGTACCGATTGCGCTCTGCTGGTCCCCTCCATTACGAACCCACCACATACTCATCTCACTTTCATTGATACCTGTGGCGTAGGCGAATGCTTCACGCATTTCATTCCAGTTCGTACCATCGCGGGTCCAGTCCGCCTGGAACTGCCCTTCAGCAAAATTCTGCTGTGTTCCAATTGGAGACCATTCATCATCCGATGAAGAATCCCCGCCGTTTCCATCGTCCTCTTCTGTACCATTCGCATCTTCAGAAGACTCTTCCGATCCATTTTCTTCGGAGCTTTCATCTTCAGTGCCGTTTTCTTCAGAACTTTCATCTTCAGTGCCGTTTTCGTCCTCAGTTCCGTTTTCTCCGCTGCTTCCGTTTTCACCGTTTTCTTCATCTGCGGCGGTTTCATCCTCGTCGTTTCCGGAAGCAGTTTCAGAACCGTCTGTGTCGAATTCGTCTTCACTTTCACCTGATTCCTCTTCCGGCTCGTCCTCTTCGATTGCTTCTTCTTCATCCTGTTCCTGTGCTGTATTGTTTTCGTCCTGATCTTCATCTCCTGCAGTCGGTGTGGATCCACCGCCGCCGAAAAGTGTCATTCCCCCGACGACAAATATAGACACGACTACGAGAACGATTGCGATATTCAGGAATCTGTTTAATCTCTGCTTTTTTCTCATATCAGCCCTGTTCGGGCCGCCATAAGTTCCATACTGAGCCATGTTTTCCCCTCCTTTGCGGCAAGCTCATACACGGCTATTATAGCCCATTCGGCAACATTTTTCGAGAACCTTTTGCCCTGAAAGACTGCCTTTACGACAATTTTACACGATCAGGTGCCGGCTTGCCGCCTGACGCAGATGATTATGAAATGAGCCGGAAATAACAAAAGGCGCCCTGATCTGCAGGGCGCCTCAACAACTGGGATAGTTATCAGCTTACTTCAATAATCTCCACTTCCATATCGCCACCCGGTGTCTGAACACTGACCTTGTCTCCAATCGTTTTGCCGAGGAGACTTTGAGCCATCGGTGAATCGTTTGAAATTTTACCTTCCATCGGGTCTGCTTCCGCTCGTCCGACAATCTGGTAGCTTTCTTCTTCACCATCAGGAAGCTCCTTGAACTTAACGGATTTACCGAGGCCTACGATACTGGAATTGTCTGCATCTTCCTCAATGATTTCCGCATTGCGGATCATTTTCTCGAGCTGATTGATGCGTCCTTCTACGAAAGCCTGCTCTTCTTTTGCAGAATCGTATTCGGAGTTCTCGGAAAGATCTCCGAAATCTCGGGCTACTTTTATTCGTTCAACGACTTCCTTGCGTCGCTCCGTTTTCAAGTATTCAAGTTCTTTCTCTAATTTCACTTTACCTTCTTCTGTCATATAATGCTTTTCTTCTGCCATGGTCTTTCACTCCTCCAAACAATTTGTTCCACAAGCGAACGCTTTCATATTTTAAGGGCCATTTTACACGAATAGGGTGCCAGCGTCCATTTACGGACACGCCCCGTAATTAAGACATATGAACCTTTCGGGTAAAAATGAACAAATTCTCATAAAGACAGCGATTGACTGCAGTGCCTGCTGACTGAACGTTCACGCCATAGACATACTGCGCGCTTGCTTGCGTAAGAATAGGTTCTAGCATAAAGGGATTTTAAGTAAAACGCAAACAGAATCACCCAAGGCTAAATATAAATAAACGCCCAGCGCCCTTTTGTCAGGACGCTGAACTTTTGATCGTGTTAAGGAAAGTCTGTGCGTTTCCTCCTAATCCTATTATAAAATGGCTTTTTCTTCAAGTACTGTTTTAATTTTCGTAACCATCAGATCAATGGCTACCCGATTCTGGCCGCCTTCAGGCACAATTACATCGGCATAACGCTTCGTCGGCTCGATAAACTGCATATGCATCGGACGGACAACATCTGTGTATTGATCGATTACAGATTCAATTGTCCGGCCTCTTTCATTGATGTCTCTCATCATTCTCCGGATAATTCGGATATCGGCATCCGTATCCACAAACAGTTTAATATCCATCATGTCCCGGAGCCGTTCATCCTCCAGAATCAGAATCCCTTCAAGGATTATGACATCACGGGGCTCGACAGGGATTACGTCATTACTCCGGGTATGATTTTTATAATCGTATACCGGCTTATTAACCGGTTCGCCTTTTTTCAAATCTTTCAGATGTTCAAGCAGAAGATCGTTATCAAAGGCAAGAGGATGATCATAATTCGTCTGAAGACGCTCCTCCATTGGCAGATGGTCCTGATTTTTATAATAGGCATCCTGTTCGATCATGACGATCGACTGGGTTTTAAACTGGCAGTAGATTTCGTTTGCAACGGTCGTCTTCCCGGAACCGGATCCGCCTGCAACACCGATAATAATCGGTTTTCTGGTCATTTAGGATACTCCCTTTCTCATCATGTTGTCAGGGTAAAGAGGCCGGTCCACTTTGAAGCGTACAACCTGAAGCGGATGACGGGCGGCATCCAGTTCTCTCCCTTTTTCGTCCCAGACCTTATCAACCGTCTGGGTAAAGTTCTCAATCTCGGGTCCGAAAAACTCCACCTGATCACCCGGACGGAAAAAGTTCCGCTGCTGCAGGGTGACCATTTTTGTTTCTTCATCATAGCCGAGCACAAGCCCGGAGAAATCATGTGATGCCTGGTGGCTGTGATTTTGAAACAGCTGTTCCTTATAGCCTGGAATGTTTTCAAAAAAGGCAGGGGCTGCCGGACGGTTCGCGCACTTGGCAAGCTCTGTGAGCCATTCCTGCTTAATTTTGAAATTGTCAGGGTCTGCACAGTAGGCATCGATCACTTTGCGGTAGACACTCACCACGGTTGCTACATAGTGAATGGACTTCATTCGGCCTTCAATCTTCAGGCTGTCAATCCCTGCTTCCACAAGCTGTGGGATCGATTCAATCAGATTAAGATCCTTCGGGCTCATGGCAAACGGCGAGTCCTTTTCATCAAACAGCGCGTTTTCACGGCTTGACGACTCGCTTCCCTCGTAAAGGTGATAATCCCATCTGCACGACTGGCAGCACCCGCCCCGGTTTGAATCCCGGGCTGTCATGTGGTTACTGAGTACACAGCGGCCTGAATAGGCAATACACATAGCACCATGAATGAACGTCTCAATTTCAATATCCACGTTCTTTTTCATCTCGAGCATTTCCTGAAGCCCTACTTCACGGGCGAGCACGACACGCTCAAGCCCTTCTTCCTTCCAGAACTTTACCGCCTGCCAGTTGGTGAGCGACTGCTGGGTGGAAAGATGAATCTCCAGTTTCGGCGCAGCCCGTTTGCACGCTTCGATGATCAGCGGGTCGGCAACAATGATCCCTTTTATTCCTACTCTCTGCAGCTCCTGCAGGTACTCTTCCAGCCCGTCCATATTTTCGTTATGCGCGAAGATATTTGTGGTTACATAGATACAGGCGCCATACTTTTTTGCAAAGCTGACCCCTTCCTCCATTTCATCTATGGAAAAATTACCTGCATTCGAGCGGAGCCCGAAATCACGGCCGCCGATAAATACAGCATCTGCCCCGTAATGGACAGCAATTTTCAATTTTTCAAGATTTCCTGCCGGGGCAAGAAGCTCCGGCTTTTTTGTTATCACACGTTTTCCCTCGCTCGTTCGTTCAGCAAGCTGTCCCATTGCTTTTCGCCCCCTTTAATACACGGTTTCCTTAAAGAAGAAGCCCGTATCCACGCTCCGGTTATCCGGCTGGATTGCTTTTGCGCGATCCAGAAACTTTTCTTTTTTATCTAAATAGCTGTCTTCGTCGTTCGCATACAGATCAATGGCTTCCCGGTAAAGACGGGTCATTTCAATAATATACTCACTGTTTTTCAGGATTCCGTCTATTTTAAAGCTGTCGACCCCTGCGTCCATCAGCTCATCCAGCTCATCAATCATGCACACGTCCTTTGGGCTCATAATATGCGTTCCGTTTTCGTCTTCCCACACCGGATAGTCATAATCCCGCTCTGGATCGTGAAGAAAAAGAGACCGGTCCTTGCTTCTGCCCTCGACTTTCAGGTTTCTCCCCTGAAACTCCATGTAATTGCCCAGAAGCGTACGCTTGGACTGGAACATACACGTCATCCCGTGTACCTGCACTTCAATTGCTACTTCTGCATGCTCCTTGATCTCAACCACCGCATCCATGTTCAGTTCCCGGGCCAGTACGGCACGTGACGCTCCTTTGCGCCCCCAGTAGTTGACTGTGTAGTAATTCGTGCCGGTCGTTTCTGTGCTCCAGTGAAGCGGCAGCTCCGGGGACGCTTCACGTGCGGCCATAATAACAGCCGGATCGCCGAATACGGCTCCGTCTACACCAATTGTCTGCAAAAAGGCCAGATAGTCCGGGAGAAGCGGGAGTTTTTCATTATGGAAAAGGGCATTTACAGCCACGTATATTTTTTTCTTTTTCGCATGGGCTGTTTGAACTGCGGTTTCAATGTCACTTCTGGAGAATTCGCCTGCCAGACGTAGGCCGAAAGTTTCTTCCCCGATTAGGAATGCATCCGCACCAGCTTCGATAAGCGGTTTGATATCGTTAACGCTTTGAGGCGTGACGAGAAGTTCCGGTTCTGCTGTCATGCTCTCTGGCACCACCTTACTGTTAAAGTCATTTGGATTCATCATGTTTTTTTATGCTGACCATCAGCCCATCTCCAACCGGATAAATCATGCTGTGAAAACGATCATCTTCCATGATTCCGGTATTGAAATTCTGCAGACGGCTGACCATCGTTTTTATCCGTTTTTTTTCCGGCTCTTTTTCTCCGGCAACAAACCCTTTGAACAGAATGTTATCGGAGAAGATTACGCCGCCAGGCCTGACCATCGGTTCATAAAGCTCAAAAAAGCGTGAATACTGGCCTTTGGCTGCATCTATAAAAAGAGCATCAAATGGCCCATGTGATTTCACCGTATCTCCTGTTTCAAGTGCATCACCTTCAATTATAACGATCCTGTCCAACAGGCCGGCCTGTTTGTGATAGGCTACTGCCTGACGGATCCGCTCTGTGTCCCGCTCGATTGTTACGATGCGTGCGTCAGGAATCTGTTCGGCAAAACGCAGAGAGGAGTAACCGATTGCTGTTCCGATTTCAAGCACGCTTTCCGGATTTTGCAGGGAAAGGAGCTGAAGAATCGCCTCCATACCGGCAGGCTCCATGATTGGCACACGATCTGCCTTAGCGGCCACCTCTATTTCTGCTGCCGTTCCGGTTCTCGGCCGGATCAGTGATTCTATATACTGTTCTGTTTTTGATGTATACCTGTCCATAAAAAAGGGCCTCCTTCAAAAGGGCCTCAAATCGTCTTTATTTTCTATGCTTCAATAGTCTAAACAACAGTTAATTTTATCACAAAGGAGAGGCTGTGTTAAATCCAATTTTGACGATTTTGCAAAGGTGTGTCATCTTCGCATAAATGAGGCCTGCATGGGTGAAAGGTGGTTGGATTGGTGGTGGTGGACCATTTGAAGTTTGGATATACCTTCGGTGTTTTCATGCGTAACGACCGGACTTTTTCGAATCTGGGACATATCTTCTGCCCGCCCGCGGGTGATAACCGCATTTCCGCAGAAAAAGCCTTCGATCACAAATAGAAAACGGTCCCAGTATGCAACTGGAACCGTTTAATCTTCCAGAGACCATCGTCACGTGGTCCCAATTTATTTTTACTGATTATCGCGATGTTCCCGGAGGACTTCCTGGTGCTCTTCATACGTTTCACTCATGTAAATCGTGCCGTCGGTGTCATGATAGAAATAATAGTTATCATGCTCATCAGGATTGAAGGCAGCGCTGATCGATGCTGCTCCAGGGTTGTTAATCGGTCCTGGCGGGATACCGTCGATCTGGTAAGTGTTGTAAGGATTCTCGGCGTTTGTCTGTTCACGCGTCGGTGAAGAAACCCGCTCCCCGTATCCGTAAACAGCCGTTGGGTCCATCTGAAGACGCATCGGATTTTCACGGTTCAGACGATTGTAAATCACGCCGGAAATAGCCTCCCGCTCATCGTCTCCTGCAGCTTCCCCTTCAATGATTGAGGCAAGGGTGAGAAGTTCATGTGCAGAATAGTCTGTACTTCCGTATTCTGCCTGAACGTTATTATATACACCTTCCATTCTTGCCACCATTTGCTCAATGATGTCCTCTTTCGAAGGGTTTTCATCTGTAAAATCGTACCGTGCCGGGAAGAGATAGCCTTCCAGCGGATAACGGATATCCTCGTTTTCAAGAATTGAGGAATGAAGAATGTCATACTGGCTGACCAGTTCCTGAAGATAGTCTTCATCCGTCATTAAATCCATTAAATCATCGTATTCATGCTCTGTTTCCTCAGCAATTGTCTCCATCACTTCCTCCAGCCAGCGGCCTTCAGGAATCGTGAAAATGAGGTTATACTCCTCGTCAATTCTCCCGTCTTTCAAAGAAGCAATAATCTCATCCATATTCATGGAAGGAGACAGTTCGTAAGTACCGGCCTGAAACCCGCTCTCATTTCGGTAACGAACGTAATAGCGGAAGATCGTCGAATTGTCGACCAGACCCTCTTCTTCAAGAATCTCTCCGATTCCCGCACTGGAGGAACCCATCGGAATCTCCACTTCCTTCAATTCGCTGTTATCCTCGTCTACAGGGCCAATCGCACTTGTAATAAATACATAAGCACCGCCAATGGCTCCGCCTACTGTAAGGACGATAAGAACGAAGCAGATGAGCACGATTTTACGCACAAGGCTTGCCTCTTTTGCTCTGTTTTCAAGTTTATGTACAATCTTATCCTGTTCCTGTTTTTCCGTATGTGACTGATCGTTCTTGTTGTCCGACAACACAACATCCCCCTTTCACTCCATCTATTATACTATAAACCGACAGGAAAACGATATAATTCCGACATTTTCCGGGTCACTATCCCTGCATTCTCAAAGGCTGTTTAGATTGTTGTTTTTTTACGCTGCAGGAGGACGCTTTCCGCGGGCATCGCTTCAGCCTCCTCGGAAAAATCGCCCTGCGGGGTCTTCAGCCGATGCTACTCCCGCTGGAGTCGCCACCTTCCGCTCCAAAATAAATTTGGTCAATAGCAACAATCCATACGAACACAGCTTTCTCACAATATAGAAGGGGATTCAGGATTACCAAAAAAACAAAACCGCCTCCTGATTTCAGGAAGCGGTCTGAAAAAACTTACTCGTCATCTTCACTTACAATTGTATTAAACACTTCCGTTACCATATCCCACTCTTCTTCGCTCTCAATCATGAAAAGGCGGTCCGGTTCTTCAAAACGGAAAGCCTGTACTTCCACTTCTTCTTCCTCATCGTTGTCGGAACCTTCCGGCTGGAGGAAAATGTACGCATTTTCGTTTGTATCCAGTTCAAAACGAAACAGTTCTTCAAAAACGTATTCTTCACCAGTTTCAGGATCGGGAATAATGAAACGGTCCCCATCTTCCACTGGTTCCAGTACACGTACGCCATCTAATCTGCTTTCTTCACTCATGATAAACCCTCACTTTTCTATGTGCTGGTACACTCCATTGGTCCGGTGCGCTGGTAAAACTGCAGCGCCGGTCCACCGGAGTGTCAGCCTGTTTATTAGTAGCCTGCCTAAAGTCCCTTTGACTGATTCCTGTCCAGGTAATTCTGCAGGATCAAAACGGCAGCCATTTTATCAATGACTTTTTTTCTTTTTTTACGGCTGACGTCAGCGGAAATGAGCATCCGTTCTGCAGCTGCAGTGGTCAGGCGCTCGTCCTCAAGCACGACCTCAATACCGGTTCTTTCACGAAGGGTTTCAGCAAAGTCCAGGCTGGCCTGCCCCCGTTCGCCAATTGTTCCGTTCATGTTTTTAGGCAGTCCGACCACAATCGTGGTCACGTCGTGCTCTTTTATCCAGTGCTGAATCCGTTCGATCGCCGGGTCCTGATACTGATCGTTCCACTTGATCGTTTCAATGCCCTGGGCGGTCCATCCGAACGCATCACTGACGGCGACACCAATCGTTCTGGTGCCGACGTCCAGTCCCAATGATTTCATTGCAGTTTGTTACTCCTCTTCGCTGTGATGAGACAGGTAGGATTTAACAAGCTCTTCGATGAGCTCATCCCGTTCAATCTTCCGGATCAGCGAACGTGCGTCGTTGTGCCGGGGAATGTAAGCCGGATCTCCGGAAAGCAGGTACCCGACTATTTGATTGATCGGATTGTACCCTTTTTCCTCAAGGGATGCGTAGACTTTCATCAGAACCTCTTTCGCATCGTCATCCATTGAATCATCGTGAAAATTAAATTTCATCGTATTATCCATTGAACTCATTACAAACACCTCTCCTGTCTGTCTCCACGTTTCCGTGGTCCCGTTTTTCCTCACTTGTCCGTATACTTGCCTTCATTGTACACGAAAGAGGAAGGATTAGGAATTTCTTTTTACAAGGTCTTTGACTGATGCCAGGGCATCTTGAAGTTTGGACGGGTCTTTTCCTCCGGCCTGAGCCATGTCCGGACGGCCTCCGCCTCCGCCTCCACAGCGGCCGGCTACTTCTTTAACCAGTTTACCCGCATGGTACCCTTCTTTAACAAGATCAGAGGATACGGAAGCAACAATACTTACCTTTTCCCCCTGAGCAGCTCCTAATACGAGGATACCTGAGCCGAGCTTGTCTTTCAAAGAATCTGCCATCTGACGAAGACCGTTCATGTCTGAGGCACTGACCTTTGTGCTCAGTACTTTGACGCCCTCCACTTCAGTTACCTGATCGAGGACACTGCCTGCTTCGAGATTGCCAAGTTTTGCTGACAGGGATTCGTTCTCCTTCTGCTTGTCTTTAAGCTGCTTCTGGAGGTGTTCCACACGCTGGGGAACGTCCGGAAGATTGGCTTTCAGCAGGCCGGCTGCTTCTTTAAGCAGCGACACCTGGCTGTTCATATGCTGGTACGCCCCTTCTCCGGTTACTGCTTCTATTCGCCGGACTCCTGCACCGATTCCTGCCTCAGATACGATTTTAAACAACCCGATTTCAGCACTGTTGTTCACGTGGCAGCCGCCGCAGAGCTCAAGACTGTAATCTCCTACTATGACAACGCGCACTTCATCGCCGTACTTCTCGCCGAAAAGCGCCATTGCACCCATCTCTTTGGCTTCCGCGAGACTTTTGTACATCGTGTGGACCGGGATTGCCTGCCACACTTTTTCATTTACAGCTTGTTCGATCTGCTCCATTTCTTCCTGACTGATCTGGCCGAAATGTGAGAAGTCAAAGCGGAGGCGGTCGTTCTGGACAAGTGACCCGGCCTGATTGACATGCTCCCCAAGTGTATCTTTCAAAGCCTGATGAAGCAGGTGAGTCGCCGTATGGTTTTTTACCACACCGATCCGGTTCGTCTGATCCACCTTTGCACTCAGTCCCATTTCCGCTTCAAGGACGCCTTCCATCACTTCAACCGTATGGAGATTCTGGCCGTTCGGTGCTTTTTGTACATCTAGTACACGGATTTTGACTCCGTCTGATTCCATTACACCTGTATCCGCGATCTGACCGCCGCTTTCAGCATAAAACGGCGTCCGGTCCACAATAATCTGGGCCTGTTCGCCTGTTTCAACACGTTCTGTGAGTTCCTTATCTTTTACGATGACTTTGACTACGGAAGGGATTTCCAGTACATCATAACCGATAAATTCACTCGGCTCCTTGATGTTTCCGAGAACCTCATCCTGTGTCTGCATAGAGCCGGATGACTGGCGGGCAGCTCTGGCGCGGTCACGCTGTTTTTTCATCTCTTTTTCGAAACCTTCAGTGTCAACGGTGTAACCTGCATCTGTCACATATTCTTCAGTAAGGTCAACAGGGAATCCGTACGTGTCGTACAGCTTGAATACAGCTGCACCGGAAATTTCCGCCGTGCCTTCTTTTTTTGCTGTGTCCATTACTTTGTTCAGCATTGCCAGCCCTTCATTGAGGGTTTCGTGGAAGCGTTCTTCTTCGTTTTTAACCACTTTGCGGATGAACTCTTCCTTCTCTTTCACTTCCGGGTAGAATGCTTCCATAATTTCACCGGTCACCGGCACAAGTTCGTGCATAAACGGACGGTCGATGCCGATCTGCTTTGCATAGCGCACCGCACGGCGGAGCAGTCTGCGGAGAACGTATCCCCGGCCTTCGTTGGAAGGAAGTGCGCCGTCGGAAACGGCAAATGTAACCGTGCGTATATGGTCTGCTACGACTTTAAACGCGGTGTCCGTATCAGTGGACGCTCCGTATTTTGTATCAGCCATCGCTTCCGTTGCACGGATAATCGGCATGAATAAATCCGTATCAAAGTTTGTGCGTGCATCCTGGATCACACTTACCATCCGCTCAAGTCCCATTCCCGTATCAATGTTCTTCTTTGGAAGCGGCGTATAGCTGCCGTCCTGATTGTGATTGAACTGGGAAAATACAAGGTTCCAGATTTCCAGGTGACGCTCATTTTCCCCGCCAGGGAACATTTCCGGATCATCTGGATCATCCCCATACTCAGGACCGCGGTCGTAAAAGATTTCTGTATTCGGACCACACGGCCCTTCGCCGATATCCCAGAAATTCTCCTCAAGGCGTATAATCCGTTCTTTTGGCAGGCCGACTTCTTCATGCCAGATCTGAAACGCTTCATCGTCGTCAGGGTAAATGGTTACAGCGAGTTTATCCGAATCAAATCCGATCCATTTATCACTCGTTAAAAATTCCCATGCCCAGTGGATTGATTCTTTTTTGAAGTAATCCCCGATGGAGAAGTTTCCGAGCATTTCAAAAAACGTATGGTGACGGGCTGTTTTACCTACATTCTCGATGTCGTTTGTACGAATGGATTTCTGTGCATTAACAATCCTCGGGTTTTTCGGGATTACCCTTCCGTCAAAATATTTCTTAAGTGTGGCAACTCCGCTGTTAATCCACAAAAGAGAAGGATCTTCATGAGGGACAAGGGAAGCACTCGGCTCCACATCGTGCCCTTTTTCCTTAAAGAAATCCAGATACATCTGTCTTACTTCTGCTGATGTCAATCGCTTCATTTCTTTTTCCTCCTTTTATCACTGGTTCTGACTTGCCGCTGTGAGATCAGGGGTTTTTGGACGCAAAAAAATCCCGCCCCTGACAGTCAGGGACGAGAGTATGTATACTCACGCGGTACCACCCTGGTTACGAACGCACGCAAAAATGCAGGTTCGTCACCTCGCAACACAGTAACAGTGTGTCAGCCGGCAGGGATTAGCCTGCTCTCCGGAGTAGCTGAACGTCACTCTTCACCTGAATCCCTTTCAGCCTATTGGGGATTCTCTCTGGCAGATGGGCTTTGACGTTTCTGTTCCTTCACCAATTTTTCATTTAAGGTTGTCTGCTCTTATTATAGAAAGCCGGGCCGCCGTTGTCAATAAGGGTCGTGGTCGACAGGCGGCCGTTTGTCCCTGATCAGCTTTCTGATGTGGATAATAAAGACTTTTGCCACAGCGAGAAGAGGTACAGCGACGATCAGTCCTAGGATTCCGGCCAGCTCGCCTCCTACTACCAATGCAAAAATAATCAGAACCGGGTGCATGTGAAGCGAACGTCCCACAATGAGGGGGGCCAGCACATTCCCTTCGATCATCTGAACCACAAAGATCACTCCGATGACCAGAAATACCAGATTCACGTCCTCTGTGAGGGCCACAGCAACTGCCGGTACGGCACCGATGATTGGTCCGAAGTAAGGAATGATATTAGTCAGAGCGACAAACGCTGCGATCAGAGAGGCATATGGAAGGCCAATGAGCCAGAATCCTGCAAAAGAGACTAGACCAACCCCAATACAGACTAGGAGCTGCCCCCTGATATAATTCCCAAGTGATTCATCCACATCCGTTATAAGCTGCTTTCCTTCCGCCCGCCACTTTTCCGGTGTAAAGTACCAGATTACTTTGTAGATGAGCCTGATGTCCTTCAGCAGATAAAAAACGATAAAGGGAATGACAATGATGAGAAACATTAAATCCCAGATAGTCCTTAGCAGATTCACAAGACCGAGGATGAGGTCAGCCGTAAGCGCTTCGCCCCGTTCAAGCCAGGCTTCCGCTTTTGCCTGAAAGTTATCGGGAAGCCAGGCTGTGCGTGTGTGAAAATCTGAAACCCATTCTCTATATGTGTTTGCCAGAACCGGCAGTTCTTCCAGCAGATCTTTTCCTTCGGCAATCAGGTAGGGGGTCGCTTTTACGACGGCGAGTAAAAACGCACCTGTAAACACACCAAAAATAAGCAGGATCGAATATGGGCGTCTAATCCCTTTGTAATCGAGCCATTCCACAGCAGGATGGAGAAGATATGTCAGAAACACAGCCACGATAAAGGGGAGCAGAATGCGCGCCGCTTTAAGCCAGAGACCGCTCGTGGCTTCAAACATGATGTAAACAATTGCTGCAATCATCAAAACAAGGAGAATAATACCGAGCTGAAGCAGCCGGCGGACCAGTCCTTCTCTCACCACACCCACCTCCTGTTTCCTAGCGTGCGCTCTGATGGGATATTTTAACCAGAAAGCGGGGCAGGCAGTGCGTTAGTTAACTCATAGGTGTGCTTATTATTTCCTTACCGTTCTTATTATTTCCTAAGCGACCTTATTATTTCCTTCCCGTTCTTATTATTTCCTTATCGTCTTTGTGGCGGACTTATCGTCCTTAGCGCCAGTTTATCGTTCTTAACTCCCAAAATAAGCAAAACCGGCCGGACGCCCATACAGGGAACCCGGCCGGCGGTTCCGGCACCGCTGAGGAACAAAACCTCAGCATTGCCGTTACGAGATAGCTCGTTTTACTCTTCTACGGTAACGCTTCATCTGGCGTTTGGTTGGCATAATATCGTCCAGGTCAAACTCCTCCAGAAAGTTCACGTTATCGATCCGCTTTTTCCAGCGTTTTTTTGTTTTTTTGTCCATCGTCATGGCATAATAGGCTGCCCCTGCACCGATGGCCATTAAACTGAGCGTTCTCATTCGTCTGTCACCACCAGTCAGAAGTCTGAATTGACACGACGTTCTTCTTCTGCAAAGAGGTCATCTAGGGAACTCAGTGTTCCGTCCGATTCCACTTGATGCAGCGACAGCCTTCCATTAGACAGGGTCAGTTCGATAAAGCAGCCCCAGCAGTAAAACTGGTTCGCGCCAATCTTTCCGATATCCTTGCTTTTGCAGTTCGGGCAACGCATCATTTTGCTCTCCTCCAGACACTTTAACGGTACGTCCGTAGCACCAGCCGGTCTTTTTCAACCTTCAGCGGGACGGATGTTTTAAACACATGCCGCCCTTCAGAAAGGTCCGAAAAGAACCCGCAGGTCACTTCATACCCTACAATCGTGCCCGATTCATCGAGAAAATATACATCCTCCAGCAGTCCCGCGACGCTGCCATCGTCAATGGCCAGAAGCTTGCCGAACAGATGATTTCTGCCGTCATGAAACCGGTGATCTTCGCCATCGGAAGACGTCAGGTCCCCCTCTTTTTTTACAAAAAAGCCTGACATGTCCTTTCGGTCTATAGCTGAAAGAGCTAAAAACCTTCGGCGGCTCCACCAGCGGCGGCTCGTTACCCAGAACCCTGCGACTGCCCCGTCACTGTTCACGAAGATATCGCTGACCTGTCCGATCCGGCGGCCGTTCTCAAGAGAAAAGACGGGTGTTCCCCTGACCTTTTGAAATGTCCGCAAAGGGCATCACACCTTTCGAACACTCTTAGTCTTTGGCAACACCCGTCTTCTCATGCTGGTGAGTCCCTTCCATAAATGCCTGTTTAAGCTTATCGCAAAGCGTTGTATTCCTGACCAGGTCGTCATCCCTGCCTACAGCGTACTCCAATGCACGCCAGTCACCGCAGAGAAGCAGAAAGTCCTTTGCCCGCGTAACCCCGGTATAGATCAGGTTCTTTCTGAGCATCCGTGCGTAATTGCGGATTACCGGCATCACTACGATCGGAAACTCACTTCCCTGGGATTTGTGGATCGAACAGCAGTAAGCGTGCGTTATCTGATTCAGATCACTCTTTGAATACGAAACCTCAATTCCGTCAAAGGAAATCACAATCATCGTTTCATTCTGCTCTGTTTCCTTAGGCAGAAAGATCGCCACAATTTCACCCCGGTCCCCGTTGTACACATGTTCCTCCGGGTTATTCACGAGCTGAAGTACCATATCTCCATGGCGGTAAGCAACATCACCAAAGGCCACTTCACGCTTCTGCTCTTTCGAAGGATTGAACAGTTCCTGAAGCATCTGGTTGAGTGCCGTCACGCCGGCATCTCCTCTGTACATCGGGGCAAGCACCTGAATATCACGGGCGGTGTATCCACGCTCTACCGCCTTTTGACAGATCTGCCGGACCGCATCAGGCACCTGGAGCGGCCCGCAAGGGAAAAACCGCAAGTCGCTGCCGGCAGACTCCTCTGCCGACAGTTTCCGGCCCTCTTTTATATCGTGGGAAAACGTAATAATACTCGAGCCTTCCGCCTGCCTGAAAATGGCAGTCAGCTGGACAGCTGGTACAATCCCTGCTTCAAGGATGTCACTGAGGATCTGACCAGGCCCAACAGATGGGAGCTGGTCTTCATCACCCACAAACAGCACCTGCATGTCATCTGGTACCGCCTTTAACAGCTGATTGCAAAGCCATGTGTCCACCATGGACATTTCATCGAGAATGATCAGACTGCCTTCGAGCTGATGGTGTTCCCCGTATTCAAAATCATCCTGCGATCCTTTAAAGCCGAGCAGCCTGTGGATAGTGGATGCCGGCAGGCCTGTTGACTCGCTCATCCGTTTGGCGGCACGCCCGGTCGGAGCAGCAAGAATTACCGGGAACTGGGCGTCTTTTTTATAATCATCCGGATTGACCGACAGGCCCTTGAGCCTGCCGTACACTTCCACAAGTCCGTTTATGACCGTCGTTTTCCCCGTTCCGGGACCGCCGGTCAAAACAGTCACACCAGAAGAAAGAGCGGTCCGGATCGCTTCTTTCTGGGAATCGGCATATTCGATTCCCAGCGACTCTTCCGTCTTTCCGAGCGCTTTTAAAAATTCCGATTCCGGAAATTCCTCAACAGATTTCCCTCTGCTGATGAGTCGGTGAAGGTTGGTGACGATCCCTTTTTCGGCAAAATACAGGGTCTTTAAGTACATTCGGTCTTCTTCGACCATCACTTTCTGCTCTTCTCCCATTTCAATCATACAGGCCGCGATATCGTCCTCACTGACACGCTCGGGACCGGTTAACAGTCTCTGGGATTCAAGAATGACATTCTGCGTCGGTGTATACACGTGTCCGCTATTCATGGACTGCTCCGTCAGAACGTAAAAAACAGCTGCTTTTATCCTGTCCGGGTGGCTGCCGGTGAGGCCCTGGTGCTGACCGATCGCATCCGCTTTGGCAAAACCGATTCCCTCCACATCTTCGATCATCTGGTAGGGATTTTCTTCCATAATACGCATAGCATCAAGCTTGTACGCCTGGTATACCTTCATCGCCAGCTGCAGACCGAAACCGTAATCGTACAGCTTTAACAGAACCTGCTCCACACCCTGTTCCTCAAGAAGTACTTTATAGATGCTGTCCGCTTTGTCCTGCTTCAGCCCGTCCACCCGCTCAAGTACGGCTTTATCAGCAAGAATCGCACTCAGGGCGTTATCCCCTAGCTCATCAACAATCTTTTCGGCCGTTTTAAGACCGATGCCTGGAAAGCGCTCGCTGGACAGGTAATGGACGATGCCCTGTTTAGTCTGGGGAACTTCCTTTCTCACCTGATCCGCCTTAAACTGTCGGCCAAAACGGGGGTGCTCCTTCATTTCGCCGTGAAAAAGGTAAGTCACATCCTGATCCGGTTTGGGCAGAATTCCCACAACGGTCAATTCCCGCTCCGAAAGATCAAGGCTCGTGTCGATCACCTTGATCTTCGCAACGGTATACAGAGATTCTTCATTGTGGTAAATCAGATGAAGAAGCTCTCCTTTTACATGATTCGCCTGATTGGTCTCCTCTGTTCCGGTCATGGCAAAACCGCCCTGTTATATATTGTAGATAATTATTATCTAAGCTTTTTCGTAACGATTGTTGTTTTATTACGCTGCAGGCGGACGCCTTCCGCGGGCATCGCTTCAGCCTCCTCGGGAAAATTCCTGCTTCTTCCTCTTCCTGCATACCCTTCGAAGAGAAGTGCGTCGAAGCAACTCGCAGCTTATTCGTGAAGCATACGCTCATCGCTGGAGTCGCCACCTTCCGCTTCATAATTACTTGTTACGAAAAGCAATAATCTATCCGAAAACATTTTTTACTATTGCTTGAGCTGTTCTTCAATCTGGCGCTTGCCGTTATGACTCAATACGTGATCCGGCTGAATGGCAAGAGCCTTATCAAACATCTCGATCGCTTTTTCCCCCTGCTCCTTATAAGCATAGGCAACACCCAGGTTAAAGAAGCTGTCCGCATGGTGTGGATCAACTTTCAGGACGTCTTCAAACGCCTCCACAGCCTGATCGACCAGTTCGAGCTGTGCGAGGGTGAGGGCGTAGTAGAACAGTGCGTCTACGTCCTCGGGATTCAGTTCTGCCGAACGCTGAAGACTTGGCAGTGCGCGGGACATATCGCCCTTCTGATAGTAACTGAAGCCGAGCATGTAATAGACGTCTGCCTGCTGCAGTCCCTGTGCAAGGGCTGTCTGATAGGCGTCGATTGCTTTATCGAAATCGTCCTGGTTGAAAAAGATATTGCCTTTTCCGTAATGAGCTGCAGCCGTTTCCCCGTCAAGGGCAATCGCTTTGTTGAAAAATCGGAGCGCCTTGTCCTCTTCTTTTACTGCTGCCAGCAGATTACCGAAATTCGTATAGGCTACCGGATCCTGCGGGTTTTCCTCGATGGCTTCATTTAACAGTTTCGCTGCCGCCTCGAGATCACCTTCCTGCATTTCTTTTACTGCCAGTTGATTTTTATCCATTCGTGATGCACTCTCCCTGAAAAATTGTCGATGTGTGCCGCTGCACACTAAAAAGATCCGGCAGGAAAGCATCGGAATGCATTCCTGCCTTTTATTTGCGGCATTTTTATTTTTTTTGACCATTAACGGCTTTTGCTACTGCAAAAGCTTTCCATAAACATTATTATTTCACGACTTCCTCAATCGTACCGCCCCCAAGGCAGACATCCCCATCGTAAAACACGACTGCCTGCCCTGGTGTAATGGCGCGCTGTGGCTCATCAAACATGACCCTTGCGCCTCCTGATTCATCAAGTTCCACTGTAACAGGCTGATCGGCCTGACGGTACCGGAACTTTGCCGTACACGTAAAATGCCTTTCTGCCGGGGGTTCAATCCAGTTAAGCTGAACGGCAGTCAGGCCGTTGGAATACAGCTCCGGATGGTGATACCCCTGTCCGACAAGAAGAACATTGCGGTCAAGGTCTTTTCCCACTACGAACCACGGTTCTCCGGCTCCGCCAATGCCAAGTCCCTGGCGCTGCCCGAGCGTATAATACATGAGCCCGTCGTGGCGGCCTTTCACTTCCCCCTCAGGGGTTTCCATGTTGCCCGGCTGAGCGGGAAGAAATTCGCTCAGAAATTCCTTGAAATTCCGCTCACCGATAAAGCAGATTCCGGTAGAATCCTTTTTTCCGGCAGTAGCAAGACCGGCTTCATTGGCCAGCTCCCTCACGCGCGGCTTTTCAATTTCCCCAAGAGGGAACATCACGTGCTTCAATTGTTCCTGGGTCAGGGCATTTAAAAAATAGGTCTGGTCTTTGTTGCTGTCCACACCCCTGAGCATTTTAACCCCGTTTTCATCCCTCTCTACACGTGCATAGTGGCCTGTTGCCAGATAATCGGCCCCAAGGGACAGGGCATGATCAAGAAAAGCCCGGAATTTTATTTCCTTATTGCACATCACGTCCGGATTCGGTGTCCTGCCGGCTTTATATTCATTCAGAAAATAGGTGAACACTTTATCCCAATACTGTTTTTCAAAGTTCACGGCGTAATACGGAATATCAAGCTGGTTGCATACGCGTATCACATCTTCGTAATCAGTCGTTGCAGTACATACGCCATTTTCATCCGTATCGTCCCAGTTTTTCATAAAAATGCCGATCACGTCGTATCCCTGCTCTTTAAGCATCCAGGCGGCCACAGAGGAATCGACTCCTCCGGACATCCCGACGATTACCCGGGTGTCTTGCGGTGCTTTTGTTTCCATCGTCACGATTTCCACCTCCTGTTATTTCACGAGTCGTGCGACGATCGCAGCGGTCCTCTCTGCTGCTGTTTTCACATCTTCTTCTGACAGGCCTTCTCCGAAGCTGAAACGAACAGCCGAGCGGCTTCGTTCCGGATCGTCCGTAAACATGGCACTCAGCACGTGGGAAGGCTCGATCGAACCGGCTGTGCATGCCGAACCGCTCGAAGCGGCAATCCCGGCGATGTCGAGATTGGTGAGCATTGACTCCACGTTTGCTCCTGGAAAGCTCACATTCAGAATGTGCGGCAGGGAATGTTCCCGGCTGCCGTTCACCTGAAAATCAAGTTCTTTCCGGGTAAAAATATCAATCATGATATTGCAATACCGTTCGTATTGAGCAAACCGTTCTTCACGTTTATCAAGAGCCAGTTCCACAGCCCGCTTCATCCCCGCTGCTGCTGCCACGTTTTCTGTTCCCGCGCGGCGTTTCCGCTCCTGTTCGCCGCCGAAGAGACCAGGGCTTACAGTCAGGCCGTTCTGTATATAAAGAAAACCAATCCCTTTAGGACCGTTAATCTTGTGGGCCGAAACACTGAGCAGCTGAACACCCAGTTTCTTTACATCGATGTCTGCCAGGCCGAACGCCTGGACCGCATCGGAGTGGAAAACTGCCTGAT